>QGVF01000003.1 GCA_003242705.1 Acidobacteriota bacterium | reverse complement strand
GGCCGGGCCCGGGCCGGGGGGGGCCGGGGCCGGACCGCGCCCCGGGCCGGAGTGTAGACAACCGGAGGGGGGCGGGAGGGGGCCACGCCCCCGCGTCGGCCCGCCTGAACGAACCGAACCAGGGCCGGCCCGCCGATGGCCGCAATCAGCGACACCCCGGCGCGCGCCGCGGCCGCGCCGCACGATTCGTGCAGATCGGCAGCCCGGTCGCCCAGCTCGAGCATCTCGCCGACGACGAGCACGCGCCGGCCGTCGGACGGCGTCGCGGCCAGCGCGGCAATCGCGGCCTCGAGCGCGGCGGGACTCGCGTTGTACGAGTCGTCGATCACCCGCACACCGCCCGGCAGCGTCGTCGAGGTCCCCCGCCGCGCGACCGGCGTCAGTCGTGCGGCGACGGCCGGCACGACGTCGAGCGGCACGCCGCACTCGGACGCCGCGGCCACGGCGGCCAGCAGGTTCGACAGGTTCACGCGGCCGGGCAGCGGCAGCGTGACGTCGACCGCACCAGCCGGCGTCTCGATGCGCGCCTCGACGCCGTCGTAGCCGTGATCGACCACCTCGACCGCGCGCACGTCGGCCCCCGACGACTCGCCGAACGTCACGCGTCGCAGCGGACTGCGGCGCACGTGGTGCATCACGAGCGGATCGTCGGCATTGGCCACGACGGTCGCCCGTCCCGATGCGTCTTCGAGCACCTCGGCCTTCGCCTCGGCCACGGCTTCGCGGCTGCCGAAGTGTCCGACGTGCGCGTCGCCGACGTTCGTCCAGACGCGAATCTCGGGCTCGGCGATTTCGACGAGGCGACGAATCTCGCCCGCGTGGTTCATCCCGAGCTCGACGACGGCCACGTCACAGCCCGGCGCCATCTCGATCAGGGTCAGCGGGAGGCCGATGTGGTTATTGAGATTGCCGCGCGTCCGGTGGACGCGCGCGCCGGATGCGGCAATCAGCTCGGCCGTGATCTCCTTGGTTGTCGTCTTGCCCGCACTGCCCGTGATGGCCACGACGCGTGCGCCCGATGCCCGGCGCACGGCGCGGCCGAGCGCCTGCAGCGCCGCCAGCGTATCGTCGACGACGATGACCGCCACGTCGCGCGGAGCCGCTGGCAGTCGCGCGACCAGCAGGCCGGCGGCTCCGGCGTCGACGGCGCGATCGACGAAGTCGTGACCATCGAAGCGCTCGCCGGCCAGTGCCACGAACAGCGCGCCGGGTGCAAGCGTCCGCGTGTCGATCGACACGGCGGCAAACGTCGTCGCCGGCTCGCCCACGGCGAGTCGGCCGCCGGTGCACTCGGCAACCATCGCGGCAGTCAGGTCCACGCGCGCCGCCATGTCACTGCACCCGCGATGCGGCGCGGCGGTCGGCGAGCGCCGCCCGCGCAACCTCGGCATCGTCGAACGGAAGCGTCCGGTCGCCGATGACCTGGTACTTCTCGTGGCCCTTGCCGGCAATCAGCAGCACGTCGCCTGGCTGTGCCGTCCGGATGGCGCGCTCGATCGCTTCGCGGCGATCCGGGATGCGCAGGTACGGCGTGCCCGGGCGGCGCGGCGCACCCGGCTCGGGCGTCGGATCGAGTCCGCGCACGATCTCGTCGAGGATCCGCTCGGGATCCTCGGACCGGGGATTGTCCGACGTGAGGAACACGAAGTCGCTGAGGCGCCTGGCCACGGCGCCCATCAGCGGGCGCTTGGACCGGTCGCGATCACCGCCGCAGCCGAAGATCGTCACGAGGCGACCCGGCGCGAGCGGCCGAACGGTCTCGAGCAGGTTCTTCAGCGCGTCGTCGGTGTGCGCGTAGTCGACGATCACGCGAATGTCGTCGGCGCTCGTCGAGACGAGCTCGAACCGGCCGGGCACCCGCTCGAGCGCCGCGATCCCCTGCTCGATCGCGGCAGCCGGCAGTTCGAGCGCCTCGGCGGCGGCAATCACCCCGAGGATGTTCGACACGTTGGGCCGGCCGATGAGCGGCGACCGGATCGTCAGCCGGCCGCGCGGCGTCAGCGCCTCGAACGCCACACCCTCGAGCGAGTAATCGACCTGCACGGGACGGACGTCGGCCGGGCGATCGATCGCGAACCCGATCACGCGAGGCAGCTGACCGGCGAGCTCGAGGCCGCGCGGATCGTCGAGATTGACGATGGCCGGCGCGCCGTCGGCGAGCATGTCGAACAGCCGCCGCTTCGCCGCGAAGTAGTGCTGCATGTCGCCGTGGAAGTCGAGGTGATCGCGCGTCAGGTTCGTGAAGATCGCGGCGGCGAACGTCATGCCGGCCACGCGATCGAGCGCGAGCGCGTGCGACGAGACTTCCATGACGCAGGCCCGGCAGCCGCGCTCGAGCATCTCGGCGAGCATCTGCTGGATCTCGTCGGCCTCGGGCGTGGTGTGCGAGGCGATCCGCTCTTCGCCGGCCGACGGCCCGACGCGGAAGCTGACCGTGCCCAGCCTGCCGGCCGCCACACCCGCCGCGTCGAACACCGACGTCAGCAGGTAGGTCGTCGTCGTCTTGCCGTTGGTGCCGGTCACGCCGACGACCGACAGCGAGCGGCTCGGGTGTCCGTGGAAGGCAGCCGCCAGGTCGGCGAGCGCCCGGCGCGCGCTCGGCGCGACGAGCCACGGCACGCCGATGTCGTCGGGCGCCGCCGACTCGGCCACGACTGCCGCGGCGCCCCGGCGAACGGCCTCGGCGGCGAACGTCGCGCCGTCGACCTGCTGGCCGGGAATGGCCACGAACACCGCGCCCTTCGCGACGGCGCGCGAATCGTGGACGATGCCGGTCACCGGCTCGCTGGCGCGGCCGGCGGCCTCGACGCGCGCGAGCGCGTCGGGTGCGAGCGAACCGACCGCCGCCACCAGCTCGCCCAGCGTCACGGCAGAGCCTCCTCACGCAGCGCCGGATCGCGCCGCAGGACGAGCAGCCCGGTGGCCCCCGGCTCGATCGGCTCGCCGGCCTCGGGATAGTGGGCCGACACGAAGCCCGTGCCCGAGACCTGTGCCGACATGCCGGCAGCAGCCAGCACCCGCAGCGCCTCGCGTGCGCTGAGGCCGCGCAGGTCGGGCATCGTCGCAATGCCGCCAACGGGCACCGTGACGGGCATCCGGTCGTCGGCGCTGACGCGGCGCGCGCTCGAGGGCGTACCGTCACCGGCCCGCACCGTCAGGCGCGTCGCGTCGCCTTCGCGCGGCGGCACGCCCAGGTACTGCAGCGATGCCTCGGCAATGCGCCGGAAAATCGGCGCCGCCACGGTGCCGCCGTAGATACTCGTGCGCGGTGAGTCGACCACCACGAGAATCGTCAGCTCGGGCTCGTCGGCCGGAACGAAACCGACGAACGAGGCGAAGTAGTCCGTGTACGAATAGCCGCCGGTCGGCGCGACCTTGCGCGCCGTGCCCGTCTTGCCCGCGGCCGGATAGCCGTCGATCCGTGCCGACCGGGCCGTGCCCTTTTCGACAACCTCCCGGAGAATCGTCCTGAGCGTTGCCGCCGTGTCGGGCTCGATGACCCGACGGATCACCTTCGGCGCCACGACCTCGCGGACGCCGTCGCGCTCGAGCGCGCGCACCACGCGCGGCTCCATGAGCAGGCCGCCGTTGGCGACCGCGCTCACCGCCGTCACCATCTGCATGGGCGTGACCGCGATCTGGTAGCCCATCGACACCGAGGCAAGGCCGCTGTCGTTCAGGTTCGAATTCCAGATACCGCGGCTCTGCCCGGGGAAGTCCGGCGCAATCCGCTGAGCGAAGCCGAAGCGGTGCACGTAGCGCGACATGAGCGGCACGCCCATGCGCAGGCCGACCTTGATGGCGGCAACGTTGCTCGACTTGACCAGCGACTCGGCAAAGGTGAGCACGCCGTAGTTGTGGCCGTTGTTCTCCGTGATGGCCTTCCGTCCGGGAAACTTGATCCAGCCCGGATTGGTATCGATCAGCTCGTACGGCTTGACGATGCCTTCCTCGAGCGCAGCGGCGGCCGTGATGATCTTGAAGGTCGAGCCGGGCTCGTAGACGTCCTGGATGGCTCGGTTGCGGCGCTCGTCGACCCCCGAGGCGCCGATGCGGTTCGGGTTGAACGTCGGGTAACTTGCCAGGGCCAGGATCTCGCCCGTGTGCGGATCCATGACGATGGCCGTGCCCGCCCGTGCCTTCGTCTCGGTGACTCCCTTCGCCAGTTCCTGCTCGGCGATGTGCTGGATGCGCGCGTCGAGCGTGAGCTCGAGCGTCCCTCCCGGCACCGGCTCGCGGTTGACCGTCGTCTGGTAGCTGCGGCGGCGCGCGTCGTACTGGACGTGGACGAGCCCGGCCTGCCCGCGAATCTTCTCGTCGTAGGCGTACTCGAGGCCCGCCTGGCCGAGGTTGTCCTGGTTGACGTAGCCGACGACGTGAGCGGCCAGCGACCCGAGCGGATAGTAGCGGCCGGTGTCTTCCTGCAGACCGACGCCGGGCAGGCGGAGCGCCGCCACCCGCTGGACCTGCTCGGGCGAGACCTGCCACGACCGCCTGACGTAGGCGAAACGCCCGCCGGCCTCGATGCGGTTCCGCAGCTCGGTCCGCTCGGTCGCCGAGCAGTCGCCGAGGGCGCGGCACAGCGAGTCGATGGTCGCCGAAACGTCGGTGACGCGTCCGGGATCGACGAAGATCGCCTTCGCGTCGACCGTGTACGCGAGCAGCCGGCCGTTGCGGTCGACGATGTCGCCGCGCGGTGCGCTGACTTTGGCCACCGATTCCTGCTGCTGGGCCGCCAGCGTCAGGTAATGGTCGTGCCGGACGACCTGCAGGTACACGAGACGCGCCTCGACGGCGCACACCCACGCGGTCGCGAGGACAAGCACGAAGACGGCCCGGCGCCGCACGAGCCGCCGCCAGGCGTCACGCCGCAGCTCGGGACCGTCATGATCGGAGGTGCCGTTCGACCGCCCCCACCGAAGGCCCGGCAGCCACGGCGTGCGCCCGCCGGTCGTTGCCTTGCGATCCTTCGCCACGGCCCCTCCTCAGCGCGCCAGCGCAACCACCGACTCTGCGGTTCGCGGTTGATGCAGTCGTTCGATGACCAGCGTTTCGTCGAGCCGCGCCGGTCGCAGCCCGATCGAGTCGGCGCGACGCGCCAGCTCGCCGGGCGCGCGGAACGTCGCCAGATTCAGCCGCAGCTGCCGGTTTGCGGCCAGCTCTTCCTGATAGGCGGCGCGGAGCCGCTCGACCCGCACCCGCGCGTCGAACATCGCGTGGTGCTGCCAGGCCGAGAAGAGCAGCATGCCGACAACCACCGCAGCCAGCAGCAGCATCGACCGCAGCTCGGCGCGCTGGCGCGCATCGGCTTCGCGTACGACGGCCCGGTTCGGGATGTCCTTCTTGACCGCGTATTCGAGTTCGATGCTCATGCCGTCCTCTCCAGCACCCGGAGCCGCGCGCTGCGCGCACGCGGATTCCGCGACGTCTCCTCTTCGCCCGGCCTGATCGGCCGGCGGGTGACCAGCTGCCACGTCCCGGGCCCGTCGGCGGCCAGCCGACGGAACGTGTGCTTGACCACCCGATCCTCGAGCGAATGGAACGCGATGATCGCCAGTCGGCCGCCCGGCGCCAGTCGCCGCGCAGCCGCTTCCAGAAACCCGTCGAGCCCCTCGAGCTCGTCGTTGACCCAGATCCGCAGCGCCTGGAACGTCCGCGTCGCCGGATCGATCCGCTGCCAGCCTCGCCCGCCCGCCGCGCGTCGGACGACGGCGGCCAGCGCAGCCGTGTCGCTCAGCTCACCGCGATCGCGGGCCGCGAGAATCGCCCGCGCCACGCGCCGAGCATGCCGCTCCTCGCCGTAGCGCCAGATGACGTCGGCCAGCGTCGCTTCGTCGACCGCCGCCAGCAGCGCGTCGAGCGGCAGCCCCGACGAGCGATCCATCCGCATGTCGAGCGGCCCGGACTGCCGGAAGCTGAACCCGCGACCCGGATCGTCGAGCTGCATCGAGGACACCCCCAGGTCTGCCAGGATGCCGTCGACCCGCTCGACTCCCATCGCATCGAGCAGCGCCGGCAGCTGCCGGTAATCGCCGTGCACCACCTCGACCCGGTCGGCCAGCGCCCCCAGTCCCTCGCGCGCTGTCTCGAGCGCGACGGGATCGCGATCGATCCCGATCACCCGGGCCGCGCCGGCCTCGACCAGACGCCTCGCGTGCCCGCCGGCGCCCAGGGTGCAGTCGACGTAGACACCCCCGGGGCGTACGGCCAGGGCAGCCACGACCTCTTCGACCAGGACCGGCTCGTGTCCCCCCTCAGGCACGAGAGGTGATGAGCCGGGCGTGCTCATTGGTGAAGGGCTCCGCCTCGAGCTTCGCCTTCAGCCGTTCCAGGTTCCACACTTCAAGGAAGTTGTAGCGCCCGAGGACGCTCACCTCGCCCGCCATGGCCGCCGATTCACGCAGCCGCGGCTGGATGACCACCCGTCCCTGGGCGTCGAACTCGCTTTCCTGGCCGAAGAAGTTCACCCGGGTCAGATAGTTCTGCCGCGACGGATCAAGCGCGAGCAGCGCGTCGTCGCCGACAATCGCCCGTTCGTGCGCTTCCCAGACCGATCTCGGGTAGATCAGGACGTAGAGGCCATCTACACTCGTGACGAAAAGGGCCGAACCGTATTCCTGCTCGATCAGCGCCTTGAATTGCGCCGGGAGCTTGAGTCGGCCCTTGTCATCGATTCGGGCGGTGTAGCTGCCTCGCAGCACGCATCCTGCTCCACTTTGGACCGCTACGCTCCACTGCAGCCCACGGCGCATGGTAGAAGTACGGCCGCACGGAGTCAACTACAAGTTTCTGAATCCAGAGGACTTCGCCGTATATTCGCTCGAGCGTCGGGATTTTGACGCATGGTAGGATTGGCCCACCAGATGCCCGCAGTCCGTTACGGTCCCAACCCCAGCCCGTCCCCGGACCATCGCCGCGCCGGGCGGTCCGCCCGATGAGCAGACGCATCCTTGTTTGTGAGGCCCAGGTCCCGTTCATCCGGGGCGGGGCCGAGTCGCTCGTGCGGGAGCTGGTGGCCCAGCTGCGGCTTCACGGCTACGACGCCGACCTGGTGAGCGTCCCGTTCAAGTGGTACCCGCTCGAGGAGCTGTTCGCGCACGCTGCCGCGTGGCGGCTGCTCGACCTGAGTGAGAGCTCAGGACGCCGGATCGACCGGGTCATCGCCACGAAGTTTCCGACTTACTTCGTACGCCACCCCGACAAGGTCACCTGGCTCGTCCACCAGTACCGGGCGGCGTACGAGCTGGTCGACACGGCCTTCAGCGAATTCGAGCATCGCAGCCTCGACGTGGCGGTCCGCGACCGGATCATCGCGCTCGACACGGAGATGCTGGCCGAGTCGCGCGCACTGTTCACGATTGCGCACACGGTCAGCGCGCGGCTGGCGCGCTACAACGGTCTGTCGTCCGAGGCGCTGTATCATCCTCCGCGGCTGGCGTCGCGGCTGCGGTCGGGGCCGGCCGGCGACTATGTGCTGTCGGTCGGGCGGCTCGAGTCGGTCAAGCGCGTCGACCTTTCGATTCGAGCGCTGGCTGCCGGACCGCCGGATCTGCGGCTGATCATCGCGGGCACCGGCACGCAGCGTGAGGCGTTCGAGCGGCTGGCCGCCGATCTCGGGCTCAGCCGGCGCGTGCAGTTCCTCGGCGAAGTCGACGACGAGACGCTGCTCGAACTGTATGCGGAGGCGCTGGCGGTGATCTTCCCGCCGTTCGACGAAGATCTGGGCTATGTCACGCTCGAGGCGTTCCTCGCGCGCAAGCCGGTCGTCACCACGACTGACGCCGGTGAGCCGACGCGCTTCGTCATCGACGGCGTGAACGGGCGGGTTACCGAACCGCAGCCCGAGGCGCTCGGCGCGGCGCTTGCCGATCTGCACGGCGACCGGACGCGGGCGGCGCGGCTGGGCGAGGCCGGCTATGAACTGGCGCGCCGCATCACCTGGTCGGCGGCCATCGAACGGCTCGTGGAGGGCCTGTAGGCGCGGCGCGCTCGACGTACATGAAGCTCATCATCCAGATTCCGTGCCTCAACGAGGCGGACACGCTGCCGCGCACGCTGGCCGACCTGCCGCGCGAGATCCCCGGCATCGACACGATCGAAATCCTCGTCATCGACGACGGCTCGACCGATGGCACGGCCGACGTGGCGCGCGCGCACGGCGTGCACCACGTCGTGCGGCTGCGGCGCCACAAGGGTCTCGCCGCCGCCTTCATGGCGGGCATCGACGCGAGCCTGCGCGCCGGCGCCGACATCATCGTCAACACGGATGCCGACAACCAGTACGCCGGCCGCGACATTGCCGCGCTGGTGAGGCCGCTGCTCGACGGCGAGGCCGAGATCGTCATCGGCGACCGGAATATCCGGACCATCCAGCACATGTCGTTCCCCAAGAAGATCCTGCAGCGGATCGGCAGCTGGGTCGTCAGGCAGGTGTCGAACACGAAGGTGCCCGACACGACGAGCGGCTTCCGCGCCTACACGCGCGAAGCGGCGCTCAAGATGACAATCGTCTCGGAGTTCTCGTATACCCTCGAATCGATCATCCAGGCCGGCAAGCGGCGCATGGCGATCGCGCACGTCGAAGTGGCGACCAACCCGCGCACGCGGCCGTCGCGCCTGTTCGACAGCATCTGGTCGTACCTGAAGCAGTCGGGCGCGACCATCGTCCGTATCTACGCGATGTACGAGCCGCTGAAGGTCTTCACCTACATCGGCGGGTTCGTCTTCCTGTGCGGCGTCGCCATCTCGCTCCGCTTCCTCTACTACTACCTGACGACGGCCTACGTCCCCGGCATGATCCAGTCGCTGATCCTGTCGGCGGTCCTGATGATCGTGGGCTTCCAGGTGGTCCTCATCGGCCTGCTTGCCGACGTCATCTCGGGAAACCGGAAGCTGCTCGAGGATCTGGTGTACCGTGTCCGGCGCATGGAGCTCGAGGGGCCGCGCCGCGACAGTCGATCGGGCGACGGCGCTTCCTGAGCGCCCCTTGAAACTATGGCCACGCCCGCGACCGTCTCGGTCGTCATTCCCGCGATGAACGAAGCCGCCGCCATCGGCGACGTCGTCCGCGGTCTGCGCAGCGTCGCCGACTGGCACGAGATCATCGTCGTCGACGACGGATCGACCGACGGGACGGCTGCCGTGGCCGGCGAGGCCGGCGCGCGGGTGATCCGCCATCCCTACAACAAGGGCAACGGCGCGGCCGTCAAGACCGGCATCCGCGCGGCGACGGGCGAACATCTGCTCATCATCGACGCCGACGGCCAGCACCAGCCGGCCGACGCCGTCAGGCTCGTGGAAAAGCTGGGCGAGTACGACCTGGTGGTCGGTGCGCGTTCGAGCGAGACGCAGGCGAACACGATCCGCCGGCTCGGCAACGAGGTGCTCAACCGGCTGGCGTCGTACCTGACCGAGCATCCGATTCCCGACCTGACGTCGGGCTTCCGCGCCGCGCGGCTCGACTGCCTGCGCGAGTTCCTGCCGCTGCTGCCCAACGGCTTCTCGACGCCGACGACCACGACGCTCTGCTTCCTGCGCGCCGGTTACAACGTCGCCTTCGAACCGATCAAGGCGAAGCAGCGCGTCGGCACGCCGTCGAAGATCAGACTGTCGACCGACGGGCCGAAGTTCCTGCTCATCATGCTCCGCGTGATGACGATCTTCAGCCCGCTGCGCGTCTTCCTGCCCGTTGCCGGCGTGTTCTTCGCGGCCGGTGCGCTCTATGCCGCGTGGACGATCGCGACCCGGCACGACGTGACCGACTCGTCCGTGCTGCTGATCCTTCTCGCCGTTGTCATCGTGCTCGTCGGCCTGGTGTCGGAGCAGGTGTCGGCGCAGCGCATCGATGGACGCCGCTAGCGATCGGACGCGCGCCGTCGCTCCGTGGCGGCTGCTCGCGATCGCGGCGGTCGTCGGCTGCGCCACCCGGCTGCTCTTCGCCTTCGGCTACTGGGTCGATCAGCCGCTGACGCGCGACGAGCACGAGTACCTGTCGCTTGCGCGCAGCCTTGCGCGCGGCGACGGCTTCGTCTACGACGAAACGCTGACAGCGACCGGGGCCGAGCCGTTCGGCCGCGCGCCGGGCTTTCCGGCGTTTCTCGCGCGCGTCGGCGGCGGGGCGGCGCCTGTCTCGTCGGTGCCGGCCGCCGTGCGGGCGGCGCAGGCGCTGACCGGCGCGCTGGGGGTCGTGCTGGCCGGACTGCTGGCAGGTCGGCTCGGCGGTCGCCGCGCGGCCGTGTTCGCGGCCTTCGGCACAGCCGTCTATCCGCCGCTCGTCTGGATTGCCGGGTACGCCTTCAGCGAAGCGCTCTTCTGGCCGATGGGGCTGGCCGTCGCCCTGCTGTTCGATCGCGCGCTCGATGCCCCACACGCGGCCGGCCGCGCGGCTCTCTGCGGTGCCCTGCTCGGCGCCGGCATTCTCGTCCGGCCGGCCCTTGTGCTGTTCGTGCCGCTGGCGGCGCTGTTCCTGCTGTGGCGCCGCCGCTGGCCGGTGCTCGTCGTCCTGCTCGCGGCATGCGCCGCCGTCGTCGGTCCGTGGACCATTCGCAACTATTTCCACTACGACCGGCTCGTGTTCGTGGCGACCGAGGGCGGCGTCACGTTCTGGACGGGCAACCACCCGCTGGCGACGGGCGACGGCGACATGGCGGCCAATCCGGCCATCAAGCTGGATAACCAGCGGCTCCGCGCCGCCTATCCGGACCTTGGCGAAGAGGAGCTCGAACCGGTGTACTACCGCGAGGCGCTCCGCTGGATTGTCGAGCATCCCGTCGACTGGATCGTGCTCGAGCTCCGCAAGGCCTTCTACCTGATCGTGCCGGCCGGCCCGTCGTACACGCTCCACTCGCCGCGCTACCTGGCCGCGTCGGTGCTCTCGTACCTCACGGTGCTCGCCCTGGGTGGTCTCGGCATCGTCCGGTGCCGGCGCGATCTGGGACGGCTGCAGGGACTCTGGCTCCTCGTCGGGTCGTCGGTGCTCGTCGCCCTCGTGTTCTTCCCACAGGAGCGGTTCCGGATTCCCATCATCGATCCGGCCCTTGTTATCCTTGCGGGGGCCGGCCTGGCCACCTTCCGCCAGCCGCCGCGTGCATGACCCTGCTCATCGTTCTTCCGACCTACAACGAACGGCTCAACCTCACCCGCGTCGCCGAAGGTGTCATGCAGCACCCGTACACGCGGCTCCTCGTGGTCGACGACGAGTCGCCGGACGGGACAGGAGAGCTGGCCGAGGAACTGGCCGCGAGGTGGCCCGGGCGGATCGAGGTCTTCCACCGCCGGGGGCCGCGGGGTCTCGGCCTTGCCTACGTTGACGGCCTGCGTCGGGCACTCGCATCCGATGCCGACGCCATCGGACAGATGGACGCGGACCTGTCGCACGATCCCTCCTACATTCCGTCGCTCGTCGAAGCACTCGAGCACTACGACCTGGTGATTGGATCGCGGTACCTGCAGGGCGTCAGCGTCATCAACTGGCCGCTGCACCGCATCATGCTGAGCGCCTTCGCGAACCGCTATATCCGGTTCGTGACGGGACTGGCGCCGCGCGACTGTACCAGTGGCTTCCGCGTCTGGCGGCGCGACGCGCTGGCGAAGCTGCCGCTGCAGCGCGCCCGCGCCAACGGCTACGCCTTCCTGACCGAAATGCTGTACGAGGCGGCGCGTCACGGCTGCCGCATCGGCGAGGTCCCCATCGTGTTCGTCGAGCGGCAGGAGGGCTACTCGAAGGTCTCGCAGAAGGTCCTCGCCGAATCGCTCTGGACGCCCTGGCGCCTCGTCCTGCGCGGCGGGCGCCTACGGCGGAGTCCCTCGTGAGCCGGCACGTCGTCGTGATGGTCGCGACGTCGTATCCCCGGTTTCCGGGCGACGGCGTCGGGAGCTTCATGGAGCCGATTGCCACGTCGGTCGCCGCCCGCGGCCACGAAGTGCACCTCGTGGCCCCGTGGCACCCGGCCATCCGCCGGGGACGCGTCGAGCGGGGCGTCCACTTCCACTTCTTCAAGTACGCGCCCGTCGCGTCGCTCAACGTCTTCGGCTACGCACAGGGCCTGCGGGCCGACACCGACCTGAAGCTTGCCGCCTGGTGCGCCACGCCGGCGGCGCTCGCGGCGGGCTGGTTCAAGGCACTGCGTGTGGCGCAGAAGAAGCGCGCCACCGTCATGCACGGACACTGGGTCGTACCGGGCGGCGTGATTGCCGCGCTGGCGGCAGGTCGTCGGCCGCTCGTTCTCAGCCTGCATGGTTCCGACGTGTACGTCGCCGAGCGCCACGGGCTCGTCGGCAGGGTCGCCCGGCGCGTCTTCAGGCGCGCGCGCTATGTGACCGCCTGCAGCGACGATCTCCGCACGCGCGCCATCGCGCTCGGCGCCAGCGCGGCGCGAACCGAGACGGTGCCGTACGGCGTCGACACCGAACGGTTCGCACCGTCGGCCGACGCGCGCGAGCGTGTCCGGGCCGAGCTCGGAATCGGCACCCGTCCGCTCGTGGTCTCGGCCGGGCGCCTCGTGCGCAAGAAGGGTTTCGACGTCCTGATCGAGGCCGCGCGCCTCCTGCAGACGCGCCGACCCGATCTCGTCGTGGCGATCGCCGGTGACGGCGACCTGCGCAACGAGCTGACGCGCCTTGCCGGCGACCTGCCGGGCGTGATGCTCCTCGGCAACCGGTCACAGGACGCCGTGGCCGAGCTCTGCGCGGCGGCCGACGTGGTCGCCGTGCCCTCGGTGCATGACGAGTTCGGCAACGTCGACGGACTGCCGAACTTCGCCCTCGAGGCGCTCGCTTCGGGCACGCCGGTCGTGGCCTCACGCGTCGGCGGCCTGCCGCAGGCCATCGATGACGGCACGACGGGCCTGCTCGTCCCGGAAAAGGACGCGCGTGCACTCGCCGACGCCATCGAGCGCCTGGCGGGTGATCCGGACATGGCGCGCCGCCTCGGGACGGCCGCGCGCGCGCACGTGGAGCGCAATTTCGGCTGGGCCCGCGTCGCCGAACGGATCGAAGCCGCATACGACGTAGCGACGGCCGATCTGCCCTTGTCGTAGCCCGGGCAGGATGGTAGGTTCTTCGGTCCGCGCCATGACAGCTGCAGCCACCCCGAAGCCGCCACCCGGCCTCACCATCTTCTTCCCTGCCTACAACGACAGCGGAACGATCGCCAGCCTGGTGATTGCCGCGCGGCAGGCGGCCCTGCAGCTGACGCCGGACTTCGAGATCCTCGTGGTCAACGACGGCAGCGCCGACAACACGGCCGAGATCGTCGACGAGCTGGCGCGCACGTACCCGGAGGTGCGGGCGATTCACCACGCGAAGAACCGCGGCTACGGCGGCGCGCTGCGCAGCGGCTTCGCGCATGCATCCAGGGAGCTCGTCTTCTACACCGACGGCGACGGGCAATACGACCCGAGCGAGGTCGCACGGCTCTGGGCGCGGCTCGGCGACGACGTCGATCTGGTGAACGGGTACAAGATCAGCCGATCCGACCCGTGGCACCGCATCGTGATCGGGCGCATCTACCACCACACGGTGAAGGTCCTGTTCGGCCTGCGCGTCCGCGACGTCGACTGCGACTTCCGGCTGATGCGGCGGTCGATCTTCGATCGCATCCGGCTCGAGCACGACAGCGGCGTCATCTGCCTGGAGCTGATGAAGAAGGTGCAGGACGCCGGATTCCGGATCGCCGAGGTTCCCGTCCACCACTATCACCGGGCGTTCGGCCGATCGCAGTTCTTCAACGTGCCGCGCCTCGTGAGAACGGCCGTCGACGTGGCCAGGCTCTGGGTCGAGCTCGTCGTGCTCCGTCGGCACCGGTCGATGGCGGCCGCCCCGGCTCTGCACGACCCGCGCTGCTGACATGACCGTGCGCGTGCCGTTCATGACGCTCGAGCCGCGCGGCGACGAACCGGCGATCCGCGCTGAGATCGATCGCGTCATCCGCAGCGGCTGGTTCATCCTCGGCCCCGAGCTCGAAGCGTTCGAAGTCGAGTTCGCCACGGCCACCGGCTCGGCCTTCGCCGTCGGCGTCGGCTCCGGGACCGACGCGATCGCCCTCGCGCTGCGCGCGCTCGGCATCGGCCCGGGCGACGAAGTCATCACGACGCCGCTCTCGGCCGCCTACACTGCCCTCGCGATTCTCCATACCGGGGCGACGCCGGTCTTCGCCGATGTCGACCCGATCCGGCTCACGATCGATCCCGCGGCCGTCGAGGCCGCCGTCACGCCACGCACCGCCGCAATCGTGCCGGTGCACCTGTACGGCCAGCCCGCCGACATGCCGCGCCTGCAGGCCCTCGCCGATCGGCACGGCCTGGCCATGGTCGAAGACTGCTGCCAGGCGCACCTGGCCACCTGCGGGGGACGTCCCGTCGGCAGCTTCGGCATCGCGGCGGCCTACAGCTTCTATCCGACGAAGAACCTCGGCGCGCTTGGCGATGCAGGCGCCGTCACGACCGACGACGCGTCGCTGGCCGCGAAGCTGCGACGGCTGCGGAACGGCGGACAGAGCGATCGCTACCATCACGTCGAGCCCGGCTGGAACAGCCGGCTCGACGAGATCCAGGCGGCGGTGCTCCGTGCACGCCTGCCGTTTCTGGCCGGGCGGAACGCGCGGCGCCGCGCACTGGCGGCCCGATACCGCCGGGCGCTCGCTGGGGCGCCGGTCATCGTGCCTTCCGAGTGCGACGCGGGGCACGTCTACCACCTGTTTCCGATCCTGAGCCGTCAGCGCGAGGCGCTCACGGCTCACCTGCAGCAGGCGGGCATCGGCACGCTGGTGCATTATCCGGTGCCGATTCCGCGCCAGCCGGCACTCGCCGGCATCGCGCGGCCGGAGAGCTGCCCGGTGGCCGATCGCGTGTGCAGCGAGGTGCTGTCGCTGCCGCTTCACCCCGACCTGACCGATACTGATGCGGACCTGGTCGCCTCGGCGGTTCGCAGCTTCACCGCCCCGGCGCAGGCCCCCGCATCCTGATGCTGTTGCTCGCGATCCAGATCCTGCTCGTCGCCTGGCTGCCGGGCGCGCTGCTGCTGCGGCTGCCCGGACGCAGCCGCGCGTACCGCGCGTCGCTGCCGTTCGACGAGCGCCTGTTCTGGTCGGTGCTGCTGAGCCTCGTCTGGTCGACGTCGCTCGTCCTGCTGCTCGCGAGCTTCGATCGCTACTCGTTCGATCGGCTGCTGACGATCAACGCCCTGCTCGGGATCATCGCCGTGGTCGCAGGCCGTCAGCGTCTGCGCCTGCCGCGCCCCGTCCGCGGGCCCGAGTGGCGCGCCCTCGTGCCGGCGGCCATCGTCGCGCTCGGCGTGTGGCTCTACTTCCCGCCGTCCGAGTACATCATCGGCGGCAAGGATCCCGGCGCGTACATCAACGAAGGGATTCAGATCGCTCAACGCGGCCAGACGGTCATCCGCGACCCGATCGTCGCCGAAGTGCCGGAGGCCTTTCGCGACCTGTTCATGCCCGATCACGGGCAGGACACGTACTACAGCCTGCGCTTCATGGGCTTCTTTGTGCAGGATCCGGACGCCGGCACGGTCGTCGGACAGTTCCCGCACTTCTATCCGGCCTCAATTGCCATCGGCTACGGACTCAACGGGCTCTCCGGCGCACGGCAGGCGATCGGCGTCTGGGCGATGCTCGGCGTGCTCGCCGTGTTCTTTGCGGGGGCCCGGCTTTTCGGCGTGGCCGCTGCCGCGGCGGCAGCGCTGCTGCTGGCGATCAACGTCGCGTTCGTCTGGTTCGCGCGCTACCCGAACAGCGAACTGCCGATGCAGACGCTGCTGTTCGGCGCGCTGCTTGCCGCAAACCGCGCGCGCGAGGTCCGCACGTCGTACTTTGCCGTCGTCGCCGCGCTGCTGCTCGGCCTCTCGCTCTTCGTCCGCTACGAGACGCTGATCGCCATTGCCGCCTTCATCGGTGCGGGAGTGCTCGCGCCGGTGTCGGGCCAGCGGCTCGGCCGCGCCTTCGGTATCGTGCTCGCCGCCACCGCGGGGCTCGCGCTCGCCTACCTCGCCGGAACGATGCAGGCTTACACGGCGCTGCCGCTCGGGTTCATCCGGAACATGGGCGGCTGGTGGCTCGTGGGGGGACTGGCCGTTGCCGCCGTTCTCGCGCATCGCCTGGTGCGCATCGAGGCCATGGCCGGACCCGTCAGGCGGTGGCTGCCAATCGCGACTGCCGGCTCGCTGGCGCTCCTCGCGGTCTACGCCTACTTCTTCCGGGAGGTCGGCGGCCGCACGGCGCTGGGTGACGCGATGGCCTTCCGGACCTTCGGCTGGTACGTCACGCCGGTCGGACTGCTGCTCGCGACCGCCGGCGCGGTGTACTTCGTCTGGCGCGATCTCTGGCGCGATCCGACGTTCTATCTGACGTTCCCGGCCTTCACGACCTTCTTCTTCTACAAGACGCGCATCGTCCCCGAGCACTTCTGGACCGCCCGACGGTTCCTCGGCGTCGCGCTGCCGGCGGCGCTCCTGCTGATGGCGGGCGCCGTCCGCACGCTGCTCGCGCCCGAGCGTCTCGCCCGGCTTCGTGGAGCCTCCTGGTCGAACGCATCCTCGCCGGTGCTGCAGGTCGCCAGCGTGGTCCTGATGGCTGCCGCGCTCGCGCCCGTCGGTTATGCCTACTGGCAGGCGACGGCGCCCGTCGCGCGGCACGTCGAGTACGCCGGTGTCATTCCGGAGCTCGAGCGGCTGGCGGCGCGCATCGGCGACAACGACCTGCTGCTGGTGGAAGGACGCAACGCAGGCACCGACCTGCATGTCTTCGCCACGCCGCTCGCCTACATCTACGCGCGACAGCTGCTGGTGCTCGAGTCGGCCGCGCCCGACCGGCAGCGCTTCGGTGCCTTCGTCCGGTGGGCCCGCGAGCGATACGATCGGGTGCTGTTCCTCGGCGGCGGGGGCACCGACCTGCTCACGAAAACGACGCGTGCCGTCCCGCTCGGCGGCCACCGGTTCCAGGTGCCCGAGTACGACTCGCCGTTGAACGCCTATCCGGACGGCGTGCACATGAAGGAGTTCGAATTCGGCCTCTATGCGCTCGAGGCAGGAATCGAGTCCCGGACGGGACCGTTCGATCTGCAGATCGGCGGCGACGCCGACGACCTGCACGTGGTGCGGTTCCATGCCCGCGAGACGCACGCCGACGGCACACGCTACCGCTGGTCGACGGCCCAGTCCTTCCTTGTCCTGCCCTACGTGCCCGAGGACGCCCGGACGCTGACGATCTGGATGAACAGGGGCGGACGTCCCGCATCGGCGCCGCCGGCCGACGTCGAAGTGGCGCTCGATGATCACGTGCTCGGCACGGTGCGTGTCGACGATGCCACGGCACCGCACGAGCTCGAGCTGCCTGCAGCGCTCGTCGAATCGCTGGCGGACTCCGGTGAGCCGGTCCGCGTACGGCTGCGCGTGAGCACATGGAACCCGGCCGAGGCTTTCGGGGCGCCCGACACGCGCGACCTCGGCGTCATGGTGACGAGGGTAACGCTGCAGTGACCACGCCGCCGCGGATCATTGCCGGCGTCGGCCTCCTGCTGCTCGTCACCTACCTCGGCGCGATGGTCCTCTTCCCGAAGCCCGACGGGCGCGTCGTTTTCGGCGACGCCACGCACTATTTCGTTCAGCTGCGATCGCTCGTCTACGACCGCGACGTGCACTTCACGAACGAGTATGCGCGCCTCTACGGCGTCGACGGGCCACTTCCGGAGCTCGAGTGGATCTTCACGGATCTGACGCCGACCGGATACGTCCGCAACTACATGCCGGTGGGACCGGCGCTGCTGTGGGCGCCGCTCTTCCTGCTGTTTTCCGGCGTGCAGCTGGCGGCGAGCCGGCTCGGACTCGCGTCGCGCCCCGACGGCTTCGACTGGCCCCTGCAGCTCGTCCCCGGCATCACGGGCGTGCTCGCCGCAACGGCCGCCGCGCTGATCACCTGGCGCATGACCCGGCGCCTGGTCGACGACTGGTCGGCGCTCGTCGGCGTGCTCGGGGCCTGGCTCGGATCGCACGCGATCTACTACTCACTGGTCTCACCCTCGTATTCGCACGCGCCCTCGATGCTCACCGGCGCCGTGTTCTTCAGCACCTGGCTGTCGACGCGCCACACACAGTCAGTGCGCACGGCGATCCTGCTGGGCGGACTGGCCGGACTGTGCGCGCTCATGCGCTGGCAGGACGCGATCTTCGCGCTCGTACCGGCCATCGAAGTCCTCGGCTGGAGGGCGCCGATCCGGACGCGTGTGGCCGCCCTCGCAGCGGCCGGCGCAGCGTTCCTCGTCGTGTTCTCCCCGCAGATGGCCGTCTGGCACGTCATCTACGGACAGCCGCTCGCCATCCCGCAGGGCCCGTCGTTCATGCAGTGGACGAGCCCGCACCCGATCGCGGTGCTCTTCTCGGACAACCACGGGCTGTTCTCCTGGGCGCCGGTGCTGCTGCTTTCCTGCGCGGGCCTGTTCGCGGCCGCCCGCCGTGAGCCGGCCTGGCGCCTGCCGCTTGCCGTCGTCCTGCTCGTGAGCTGGTACGTCAATGCCGCCGTCGCGGACTGGTGGGCCGGCGAGGCGTACGGGGCGCGGAGGTTCCTCTCGCTCTTTCCGCTCTTCGCCCTGGGACTGTCGGTGTGGGTCGCCCGGGCGGCAGCGTGGACGCGCCTCTGGCTCGTGCGTGGCGGGACCGTCGGCACGTTCATCGTGCTGAACGGCCTGCTCCTGCTCCAGTATCAGCTGTTCATGAAGGGGCTCCGCGACATCGCGCCGTACCCGGCGGGTCTCGCGCTCTGGCTCGACCGGTTCGTCGTGCCGTTCCGCCTGCTCCGATGGCTCTTCGAATGACGCCTGCACAGCGCCGGATCGCGCATGGCCTCTTCCACCTGGCGCTGCTGGTGTACCTCGCCACCGCCGACGGCACCCTCACGACAACCGACGCCGTCGTCACGTTCGAGCTCACGCGGAGCATCGTCGAGGAAGGCACGTTCGCCCTGCCGGGAAACCTGCTCGGCATGGATGCGCACCGGGGCATCGACGATCGCTACTACTCGCCGTTCGGTCTGATTCCGTCGCTCTTCAACATCCCCTTCTTCCTGATCGGACGCACGATCGTGGACTGGGGCCTGCAGCTGGGTCGGCCCGACACGCTGCCCAAGGCGGCCGTCGCCCTGTCGCAGACGCTCGTCGTCGCATTCCTCACGACACAGATCTTCCGGCTCGCCCTGATGGTGGCCTCGACACGCGCCGCGGTCATGGCGGCCGTGACCTGCGCGTTCGGCAGTGTGCTCTGGCCCTATGCGCTGTTCGGGTTCAACCAGCCGCTGGCTGCCGTCATGCTCACCGGCGCACTGATCGCCGCGCTGCGCGGCGTCAGGGAATCGTCGAACCGGGGGCTGTACGCCGCCGGCGGCTGGCTCGGCCTGGGACTCCTGACGCGCCACGAGCTGGCACTCGCCGGCGCGCCGATCGGTGCGTGGATCCTGATGGCGTCCGACGGAACGATCGGCGACCGTGTCCGTCGCGTCCTGCGAATGTCGGCGGGCCTCGGTGCGGGCCTGGTCGTCTGGCTCACCTACAACTACGTCCGGTTCGGCAACCCGATCGACTCCGGCTTCCTGCGCGACCCGGTCCCCGGCTTCGGCAGCTCGATGACGGCCGGCCTGGCGGGCCTGCTGTTCAGCCCGGGCGCATCGATTTTTCTCTACTCGCCATTTGCCCTCGCTGGCGCCGCAGGCCTGACTGTGCTGTTCCGGCGCGATCGCCGCGCTGCCTTCCTGCTGACCGCCGTGACCCTGACGATGACGCTCTTCTACGCCACGCTGGGCAACTGGATCGGGGGGCGCTCCTACGGATCGCGGTACCTGCTGATCGTGATTCCGCTGCTCGGCGCCGGGTGGGCTGCAATGCTCGACACCTGGCCCGGGGTCCGGCGCCGCCGCGCCTTTCTGGCCGTGCTGGTCATCGGCGTGCTCGTGCAGCTGCCCGGCGTGCTCATCGACTACTCGCAGGTGAGCCAGCGGGCGGGCGCCCGCACGACGTACGAGCGCCAGTGGTCGTGGTCGAAATCGCCGCTCGTCCTCAATACGCACGCCGTCGCCGAAGCCCTCCCGGCTAACATGGCGTATGTCGCCGGTATCCGGCCCCGGCCGCATGTTGCCCGCACGGTCGGCGTCGACGAGGGCGGATTCTGGGAGCGGTTCGACTTCAGCCTTGACCTGTGGTGGCTCTACCTTTTCTATCTGGATGTCGCGCCGCGGGCGATGAGTCTCGGGATCGGCCTGGCGTTCGCCGCCGCAATCGTCCTGAACGCACGTCGCCTTGTCCGCCTGACCGCGGCGGCGCCACCCGATTGACCCGGCAATGCCGCAGATGAAAGCCACTCCGCAGCTCGGCACGTGGCGCCAGCGCCTGCTCGTCCGCGCCGCCGACCTGTGCCTCGCGCCCATCGGCTGGCTGCCGCAGCGGCGACAGCCGATCCGGCGCATTCTCGTGCTGCGGCTGGAGCGAATCGGCGACCTGCTGATGACGCTCGACGCCCTCGCGCAGGTGCGCGGTGCGTGGCCCCATGCCGAACTCGACCTCGCCGTCGGCAGCTGGAACGCGTCACTCGCGCGGCTCGTGCCCGGCATCACGACGATCCACGAGGTGGACGTGCCGTGGCTGTCGCGCGGCGAACGCCCGACCTCGTGGTCCGCCATCGTGCGGGCCGCGCGCCGGTGGCCCGACCGGAACTACGATCTGGTCATCAACTTCGAGCCCGACATCCGCAGCAACTTCCTCGCCTGGCTCAGTGGCGCGCCCATGCGTGTCGGCTTCTCGACCGGCGGCGGCGCGCCGCTGCTCACGCGCGCCATCGCCTTCGATCCGTCGCGCCACGTGGCCGACAACGCGCAACGTCTCGTGCGCGTGGCGGCCGACGACGACGGCCGGCTCGTGGGCGACATCGCGACGGTGCTGCGCCGCCTGGCGCCGCCGGCATCGCCGCGCGTCGACTCGCGCCTGGCCGGACTCGCGCGGCCACTGGTGGGCGTTCACGTCAGCGGCGGCCGGCCGTCGAAACAGTGGCACCTGGACCGGTTTGCCGAAGTTGCCCGCCGCCTCGCTGCGGCCACCGGCGGCTCGATTGTCCTGACGGGCAGCGCCAGCGACCGGACGATGACCGACGAAGTCGCGGCTGCGCTCACCGGCGTGCCGGTCGTCGTGCTGGCGGGCGAGCTCGACCTGCCCGACACGGCCGCAGCGCTCAGCCGTCTCGACGTGCTCGTCACCGGCGATACCGGCCCCATGCATCTGGCAGCGGCCGTCGATGTGCCGGTCGTCGCGCTGTTCGGCCCGTCCGATCCCGCCCGCTACGGTCCGCGCGCCACGCAGGAGCGGATCCTTCGCGCCGACCTTCCCTGCAGCCCGTGCGGCCTGGTCCGCCTGCCTCCGGTCCGCTGCCGCGGCCACGTCCCCGACTGCATGGACGCGATTACGTCCGACCGTGTGGTGGATGCCGCCCTGACGCTGCTCGCCGATCGCCGGCCGGTCATGCGGACCGTGACAGCTTCATGATCAGGTCGATCGTCCCCGTCGGTGCCGGCGGCGCCCGCGGCACGGCTGCGGTCGACCGTCTGCTGACACCCGCCCTCAGGGATCGCATCCGCACCGACGCCAACCGCTGGATCAAGCGTCTGCGTCTCGTCCCGTACGACGGCCGTACGATGCGCGAACGCTTTACCTACCGCGGCGACTCGCTGTGGTGGTTCACAGAAATCTACCTTCACAAGATGCGCCGCCTCGAGCAGGCGCTCGAGACCATCGTCCTGCTGGAGCAGGCCGTCGCCGCACATGCGCCGGCGCGTCTCGAAGTAGCCGTGACGAATCCGGCGTCAGCCGCCGCGGCGCGCGCTTTCGCTGCCGCGCGCCGGCTGCCTGTCGAGGTCCGGCTGGAAGGCTCACCGCGCCGAGGGGTCGACAAGGGCCTGCTCGTCGGCGTGTCGGCGCTGCTGTCGCGGCTGCGTCCGGCGCGCCGGGCCGTTGCCGGGGCGGCGCGCGTCGCGGCGTTCGTGCACACCGCGTTCTGGCGCGGCGAACGGCCCGACGACCCGCGCGAAAGCTACATCGGCGACGTGCTCGACGCGCTGCGGGACGAGCTGCCGGCGGGAGGGTTGCAGCTCGTCGGCCTCGGCCCGCACCGGAGCTTCCGCGCCCGGCGCTGGTGGGATCCGCTCGTCGGCCGGCGGCCGCCCATCGCCCCGATCGAAGCCTTCGCTCCGCGAGCGACACTCGCCGAATCGCTCGCCCTCTGGACCGACCGTGATCGACTGGCCGCCGAACTGACCACGGGCGAGGCGATTCGCGAAGCGGCGCGGATCGGCGAGTACGACCTGTGGCCGGTGCTCGAACCCGAGCTGGTGGACGCGGCGCGCGTGCAGTGGACCTGGTCGGCGCGTGCGATGGACGAAGCACGTGCCGCGCTCCGCTCGCTGCGGCCCGACGTCATCGTGACCTATGCCGAGGCCGGCGGATGGGGACGTGCGCTCGTGCTCGAGGCCCGGCGACTTGGCATTCCCTCGGTCGGCCTGCAGCACGGGTTCATCTACCGGCACTGGCTCAACTACCAGCACGAGCCCGACGAAATGACGCCGCTCGGCGAGACGCCGGGATTTCCCCACCCCACGCGGACGCTGTTGTTCGATGGACATGCGGCCGACACGCTGATGCGCATGGGACACTTCCCGCCCGACGCCCTCGTGGTGACCGGCAGTGCCAGGCGCGACGCGCTCGCGGCGCGCGTAACCACGCTCGCGAACGAGCGGCCCGCCATCCGCCGCGAGCTCGGTGTCGGCACCGACGACGCGCTCGTGGTGCTGGCGGCCAAGGCCAGCGAAATCGGTCCGCACCTGCCGGCGCTGTTCGACGCGGTCCGATCGCGCCCGGGCGTCCGGCTGATCATCAAGCCGCATCCGGCCGAAACGGCCGACCCGTACGAGCGGGCGGGCGCGACAGGCCCGATTACGGTGTTGCCCGCCGACGCGGATCTCGGCCGGCTGCTCGCCGCCGCCGATCTGCTCGTCACCATGAATTCGACGGTCGCCGTCGATGCGCTCGTGCTCGGGATACCGGCGCTGGTCGTCGGACTGCCGAACAACCTGAGCCCCTTCGTCGACGCCGGTGTCATGGCGGGCGCGACCGCCGACGAGGAGACTGGCGCGGCGCTGCAGCGCCTCCTGTATGATCGGACGGCTCGTGACGGGCTTGCGGCGCGCGGCCGGGCCTTTGCGGCGGCCAACGGGATGGAAGCCGCGGGCGATGCCGCGCAGCGGGCCGTCTCGGCCATCCTCGCCACGGCCGCCGGCCGCGCCGGTCGATCGTGACGATCGCGCAGTCCGGACCGAGGTCTTTCCGCATGAGGGTACTGCTCACCGGCGGCGCCGGCTTCATCGGCTCCCATCTCGCCGAACTCCTGCTCGCCCAGGGGCACGCGGTGTCGATCGTCGACGATCTGTCGACCGGCTCGTTCGACAACATCAGCCACCTGCGCAGCAACCCGGCGTTCAGCTACGTCATCGACACGGTGATGAACGAGCGGCTGATGGCCGAACTGATCGATCAGGCCGACGTGGTCTTTCACCTGGCGGCCGCGGTGGGCGTCAAGCTCATCGTCGAGGCCCCGACGCGGACGATTCACACCAACGTGCATGGCACGGAGGTGGTGCTGACGCAGGCGGCCAAGAAGGGCAAGCTGGTCGTGGTGTTCTCGACGTCGGAGGTGTACGGCAAAAGCGCCACCGTGCCGTTCCGCGAGGATGCCGACCTCGTCCT
Organism: Acidobacteriota bacterium; assembly: GCA_003242705.1. Taxonomy (GTDB): domain Bacteria; phylum Acidobacteriota; class Vicinamibacteria; order Vicinamibacterales; family SCN-69-37; genus SCN-69-37. The sequence continues at coordinate 41,634 of QGVF01000003.1, read as the reverse complement.
CGGACCGACGTTCAAGCACCGCTGGGCCTACGCCTGCAGCAAGGCCATCGACGAGTTCCTCGCCCTGGCCTACTACCGCGAACGCAGGCTGCCGGTGATCATCGTCCGGCTGTTCAACACGGTCGGTCCGCGGCAGACCGGCCGGTACGGGATGGTGATCCCCACGTTCGTCCGCCAGGCGCTCGCCGGCGAGCCGATCACCGTGTACGGCGATGGCACCCAGACCCGATCGTTCACCTACGTGGGCGACGTCGTCGATGCGCTGAGCCGGCTGATGACGACGCCCGCAGCCGTGGGCCAGGTGCTGAACATCGGGAACACCGAGGAAGTCTCGATCGGCGAGCTGGCCGAGCGCGTCAGGGCCAAGACCGGCAGCCGGTCGCCCATCGTCCGCATCCCCTACGACGAGGCCTACGAGGCCGGTTTCGAGGACATGCCGCGGCGCGTGCCCTCGATCGAGAAGATTCACGCGCTCATCGGCTACCGGCCGACGGTGGGACTCGACGAAATCCTCGAGCGGGTCATCGCGTCGGTCCGGGCCGACATCGCCGTCGCGGATCGGCGATAATCAGCCGGTGGCCATCACCCGGCACGCACGACGCGCAGCCGAGCAGCTGCTCGCCAGCAACGCGAAGACGGTCCGCCGGCTCATGCTGGCGACCGGGCGCGACCGGGCTCCCCGCCTGCCTGACATCGTCCAGATTGAGAGCACGAACCTCTGCAACGCCAAGTGCGTCTTCTGCCCGCGCGACGAGATGCACCGGCGGCAGGGCGTGATGGCATTCGATCTGTTCCGGCGGATCGTCGACCAGTGCGCCGAGCTCGGCATCACGCATGTCCGGCTGCACAACTACGGCGAGGCCCTGCTCGACCGGCAGATCGCCGCGAAAGTCCGCTACGCGAAGGAGCGCGGCATCCAGGAAGTCGGCATGATCAGCAACGGCTCGCTGCTGACGGCCGACCTGGCCCGGGAGCTGATCGATGCCGGGCTCGACGCCATCAACATCAGCGTCGACGCCTCGGGCAAGGAAGTCTTCGAGCGCACGCGCGTCCATCTGGACTACGACACGGTCATCGGCAACATCCGCACGCTGCACCGGCTCCGCGGGGAGGCCGGCCGGCGGCGGCCACGGCTGATCCTCTCGTTCGTCCGTCAGAACAATTCGGACGAGGAGCGGCGGTTCATCGAAGAGTGGAGCCGCATCGCCGACAAGATCCACATCACCGACCTGCACAACTGGGCCGGCACGCTCCACACGCAGTCCGACGTGCGGTACCCGTGCTACCGGCTCTGGCAGACGTTCACGGTGCTCTGGGATGGTCGCGTGTCGCTCTGCTGCGCCGACTTCGACGGCCGCAACGTGCTGGGCGACCTCCGCACGTCGACAATCGTCGAGGTCTGGAACTCCCCGCTCTACCGCGCGGCCCGGCGACAGCACCTCGAGAGCGGCGGCCCCGAAATCTGCCGCTCGTGCGATCTGCCGAAGAAGGACTCGCCGCTCTGGGTCAGGAGGCTTCTGTAGGGCGGCTCGACACGGCACGAGGGAGCTCACCATGAGAACGCTCGTTGCGGCCAGCCTGTTCGTCGTCGGCCTGACCGCCGCGACCGCCGCGGCGCAGGCGCTGCCGGAACGTCGGCTCGAGCTGACGTTTCATGAGGACGGCACCGTGAGCCTCGCCGCGCAGAACGTCAGCGCCCGCGACATCCTGCAGGCCTGGCAGCAGCAGTGCGGCTGCGAAGTGATCAACGCGGCCCAGCTGCCCGGCGGGGCCATCATGGTCCCGCTGCAGTTCGAGCGGGCGGCGCAGCGAACGGTGCTCCAGTCGCTGCTCCGCCAGGCCGCCGGCTACGTGCTCACGCCGAAGCCGGCCGATCGCCGGACGATCTCCGACTACGGCGCCATCTACATCCTTGCGACGAGCCACGCCGTCGAAGGCGCGTACGTCCCGTCGCCACAGACGTCGATGTCGCCGCTGCCCACGGCCGGGTCGCCCGACGACGAGATTCCGCCGGTGCTGCCGATCGTGCCGGCCGCGCGCGACTCGTTCGAGCCGCCGGTCGCGTCGACGCCCGCTCAGACGGATCAGACGCCCGGCCGGTCACCTTTCGGATCGCGAACCGACAACCCCTTCGCCCGCACACCGGCCGCCGTACCGGCGCCGGCAACGGGCGCGCCGACGGCTGCCCCCGGCGCGGTGACGCCGCCGCCCCCCTCGATGCCCACGCCCGGTCAGGCACCTGTCGTCACGCCGCAGACCTACGGTGTGCCGCCGCCTCCGCTGCCGTCGGGCGGGACCATCGTGCCGATCGTCCCCGTGCAGCCCGGGGAGTGAACGCCCGGCCCGACGAAGTACAATTCGCCGCATGTCCCGGCCTGCCGCCGTCTCGAGGACGGGAGAGTACGCCGCGCGCGGCGACTATCACCGCGAGCTCTCGCCCGACTGGGAGTTCTATCCGACGTACCTGGCCAAGCTCGAGCGCGTGCGCGCCTTCCTGGGCGCGCTGCCGGCCGACGCGCGGGTGCTCGACGCGGGCTGCGGCGAAGGCGTGCTCGTCGACGAGTTCCGGTCGCGGCTGCAGATCGAAGGCATCGATCCGAACTACAGCTCGGCGTACGTCCGGCGTGCGTCGCTGACCGCGCTGCCATACGCCGACGGGACGTTCAGCCACGCGCTGTGCCTCGACGTGCTCGAGCATCTGTCGTTCGAGGAGCAGCCACAGGCGCTGGCCGAGCTCTTCCGGGTGCTGGCTCCCGGCGGGGAACTGTTCGTGACCGTTCCCAATCTCGCGCACCTGCAGTCGCGGGTGCACTTCGCGCTGACCGGACGTCTCATCCGCACGGCCAGCCCGCTCAAGCATCCCGGCGACCGCCCGCTCGCCGACTACGTCACGCTCGCCCGGCAGGCCGGATTCCGAGTGATTGACGTCTCGGGCATCTTCCCGACGGTGCCGCTGCTCACCCGGCTGATCCGCCGGCACCCGGCCAGGCTGCTGCCGCTTCACCGGCTGCTGACGCGGCTGCTGCCGGTGCCGGGCTGGTGCTTCCTCGGCGTGCTGCGGCTGGGCAGGCCCTGACCTTGCGCGAACGGCTGAAGCACCTCGGCACCGGCGTCGCGATCTACGGCGCGGGCGACGCGGCCATCCAGCTCGTCAACTTCGGGCTGCTGGCCGTCTATGTCAAGGGCGGCTTCCTCACGAGTGTCGACTACGGTGCGCTCGCGATCCTGATCGCGCTCGAGGCCTTCTGCCGCGTCATTTCGCGCCTCGGCCTCGACGGCGCGTTCATGCGCTACTACCACGACCGCGGCGAGCAGGTCCCGGTGCTCGCCAGCACGATCGCCTGGTTTCTCGCCGCGACGGGCTTCGTCTTCTTCGGCCTGCTCTGGCTGCTCGCGCCGTGGCTGAGCGGGCTGCTGTTCGACGATCCGCAGTACGTTGTTCCGCTCCGGCTGATGCTCGTGAACACCTACGGCATGTCGCTCACGTTCATCCCGTTCCACGTGATGCGACTGCGCAACCAGGCGGCCACCTACAGTGCCTTTGCGTTCGCCCGGAGTGTCGGCACGCTCATCCTCCGGATCGTGCTCGTCATCGGGATGGGCCTGGGCGTCACCGGCATGTACGCGGCCGACCTGATCGTCACGCTCGTGCTCGTGCCGCTGCTGCTGCCCTGGTTCCGGCCGTACCTGCGGAAAGCGTTCTCGCCGGATGAACTGCGCGTCGTGCTGCGATTCGGCCTGCCGCGCGTGCCCCACGGACTGGCGCAGCAGGCCCTCGAGGGCGGCAACAAGCTGCTGCTGTCGGCCTACATCCCGCAGGCGCAGCTCGGCGTCTACCAGAACGCCTTCACGCTCGGCACGGCGGTGAAGTTCTTCATGAGTGCCTTCGAAACAGCCTGGGCGCCCTTCTACTACGACGCGGCGCGGCGGCCTGATGGCCGCCACACGCTGAGCCGGATGACGACCTATGCCGCAGCGGTGCTCGTGCTGCTCGTGGCCGGGACGAGCGCCGTCGCGCGTGATGTCGTGCTCGTCATGCTGACCCCCGATTACCTGCCGGCCGTGAACGTCCTGCCGATCGTGGCGCTGGCGCTCGCCTTCCAGGGCCTCTACCTGCTCACGTCGATCGGGCTGAACCTCACCAGCCGGACGGAGTTCTACCCGGTCGCGACCATTGCCGCCGCGACGACGGGACTGTCCGCCGGGTTTCTGCTGATGCCGACGCTCGGCGTGACCGGTGCGGCGCTGGCACTGCTGACCGCCTACGTCGTGCAGGCTTCGGTGGCCTATATCTTCGCGCGGCGCTTCTACCCGATCGACTACGAGTGGGGCCGCATTTTCCGGATCGTCGCCGCCGGCGTCGTGGCGGCCGCCGCCGCGCGCTGGCTGCCCGAGATGCCGCCGCTGGCCGGCCTGCTCGTCCGCGGGACGACGGTCGTAGTGGTGTTCACCGGACTGATCTGGATTTCAGGATTCCTGCGCGCGACCGAACGCGCGTTTCTGCACGAACGGATCGCGCGCGTGAGGCGCGTCCGACGTGAGGCGGGTCGTGCGTAAGTCACTCGCTCTGCCCGCGATCGCCGTCGTCACGGCAGTCGCCGCCGTGCTGCGCGTGGCCGGTGCCGACTTCGGCCTGCCGGCCATCTACAACCCGGACGAAGTCGCCATCATGAACCGGACGATGGCGCTGGCGCCGAACCGGCTGAACCCGGGCAACTTCCTCTATCCATCGTTCTATTTCTACGCGCTCTTCGCCTGGGAAGGCCTGCTGTTCGTCGCGGGCTGGCTGGCGGGCCGGTTCGAGTCGCTGGCTGCCTTCGAGCGTGAATTCTTCGCCGACCCGTCCGTGCACTATTACGCCGGCCGTCTGCTGAGCGCCGTGGCCGGCACACTCACCGTCGTCGTGACCTGGCGCTTCGGTCGTCGTCTGTTCGGTCCGATCGGCGGCCTGTCAGCCGCCGCACTGATGGCCGTCGCGCCACTGGCCGTCCGCGACGCGCACTACGTGAAGCACGACGTCCCGGTCACGCTGCTCGTCGTCCTCACGCACGTCGTACTGGCCCGCCTGCTGCTCGCCCCGGGGCACGGCGTCGACGCAGGGACGATGACGTCGCAGTGGTGGAGGTGGCTCGCAGCCGACGGCCGCCGCGGGTGGTGGCTGGCCGGGCTGCTGGCCGGGCTGTCGTTCTCGACGCACTACTACGCGCTGTTCGTCTTCGTCCCGCTCGTCGCCGCAGCCATGCTCCCGCAGACGCCCGGCGAGCGGCTGCGCGCGCGTGCCATGCGCACCGCAACGACGCTCCTCGTTGCCGCCGCAGCGTTCGTGGCCGCGTCGCCCTTCCTGCCGCTCGAGCTCGAGACCGCCTGGCGCGACATCGTCGCCAACCGCCAGATCGTCGTCGATCGCGCGACGACGAGCGGCGGGCTGTTCGCGTCGATGGGGTTCTACCTGTCGTGGCTCGTTCGCGATGCCTCGGGCACGCTCGCAGCTCTGCTGGCCATTGCGGGCCTCCTTTATGTCGCCCGCACGACAGACGTGCGCCGGGTGCTGCTGGCGCTCGGCTTCCCCGTCGCGTTCATCCTTTTCATGGCGAACACGGTGCCGGCCAGCCGGTACCTCAACCCCGTACTGCCGTTCGTCGCGGTCCTCGGCGGCGGTGCGGTGGCGTGGCTGGCCGCGGGAGGTCGAGGCCGGCGCCTTGCAGCGGCAGCGGCGCTCGTGGCCGCGTGCCTCGAGGCGGGCACGGCCAGCGTGCACACGGTCCGGTTCTTCGGGCGGGACGACACGCGCACGCTCGCCCTGCGCTGGTTCGAGGAGCACGTCGCGCCGGAAACGAGCGTACTGATACAGCCCTACAGCGTGCCGCTCCGCCAGTCGCGCGAGTCGCTGCGCGAGGCGCTGGTCGAACATCTGGGATCGGCCGGGCGGGCCTCGATCCGGTTCCAGCGCCAGCTCGCGCTCGATCCCTACCCCGAACCTGCCTATCGCACGATATTCCTGGGGAGCGGCGGACTGGATGTCGACAGGATTTACGTGGACCCGGCCGAATTCGGCCGCACGGGCAACCTCGAGCCGCTCAGGCAGCTCGGCGTCACGCACGTGGTGATGAAGCGGTACAATGTGCCGGATCCCGTCATGACAGCGCTCGAAGCGGCGCTGGCGCGGGAGGGAAGCCTGGAAGCAACGTTCTCGCCCTACCGGACGGACGTGAGCGAGGCGGGGCAGCGTGAGGTCGCGCCCTTCCTGCACAACACCGACGCGCGGATCGACCCCGCGCTCGAGCGGCCCGGCCCCATCATCGACGTCTGGATCATCGACTGATGCCACTGTCTCCACGCATCCGGGAAGCCCTCGCGCAGCGCATGCGCACGGTGCCCTTCTTCACGAGTCTGCTGGCCCGGTTCCGTCGCCAGCAGTACGAACGGCAGATCGAGGGCTTCCTGCAGGCGCGCGACGGCCGCGCCGGCCGGCTCCCCATCGGCGTCGTCTACGAGGCGACGATGCGGTGCAACCTGCACTGCGAGTTCTGCTACGTGGGGACGCTGCTGAACATCGACGGCGAATGGCGTCAGGAACTGCCGATCGACGTGCTGCGCCGGGCCTTTCCCGACCGCGACGGCCTCCAGGTGAGCCTGACCGGCGGCGAAATCTTCATGCGGAAGGACATCCTCGCGGTGATGGACGTCTTCCGCGAGAAGGGCTACGTCTGCGGCTATCTCACCACGAACGGGACGATCATCACGGAGGAGCGTGCGGCGGCGCTCGCCGAGCTGGCCAGCCGCGGCTTTCTGAAGCACATCAGCGTCTCGATCGACGGGCCGGGCGAGATGCACGACCGCGCTCGCGGCGTGAAAGGCACGTTCGAGCGGACGGCGGCGGGCCTGCGCCGCCTGCAGCAGGCGGCGCGCGAGCGACACGCCCCGCTGCGCGTCAGCGTGAACACGACCGTCGCGCACGAGACGCTCGATGCCCTCACGGAGATGGTTGAAGTAGCCGACGAGCTGGGCGTCGACGCCATCGGGCTCAATCACCTGATGTACAGCACGCCCGAAGAGGTTGCCGAGACGGTGCGCCTGCTCGGCGCCGGCGACGCGTCGATGATCTCGACCTACGTCACGCCCGATCCGGGCGTGCTGCCGGCGCGCGTCCGCGCGCAGGTCGATGCCCTCGTCGCGCGCTGCCGCGAGCGCGGCATCCGGTTCGACATGCGGCCAAAGGTGAAGGGCGCGCTCGTCGAGCCGTACTACACGCCCGGGACGCGGCTCGAAGGCCGCTGCCTCTACCCGTTCCTCCACGCCCGCGTGTCGTTCAGCGGCAAGGTGTATTTCTGCCCCTTCATCCGGATCGAAGTGGGCGACCTGACGCAGCAGTCGCTCGAAGAGGTGTGGACGAGCGACCTGTACGTCGCGCTCCGGCGCCGGCTGGTCGAGAATGGTATCTTTCCGGTCTGCCGGCGCTGCTGCAAGGTCGAGCTGACGCCGCCGGCCTCGGGGCCGGCTCCCGAACGGATCGAGGAGCCGCTGGCCGCCGTCGTCGAGACCGCCTGATGTCGCTGTGATGCTTGGCGCCCGGACCCTTTTCGTCAACCCGCCGCTCGTCGGCGACCTGGCCTTCACGCGCCAGGGGCGCTGCCAGGAGCGCGAGGAAGTCCTTGGCACGACGAAGCCGCCGTACACGCTCGCGCTGGCCGCCGCGCTGTTCCGCGATCGTGGCTACGAGGTGCGTGCGGTCGACCTGACCGGCACGCGGCGGACCGTCGCCAGTCTCTGCGAGCAGCTCGACCGCGAGGGCTTCGAGCCGACACTGATCGTTTTCCCGAGCACCACGCCGACGCTCGAAGCCGACGTGCTGGCCATGGCGGAGCTGCGGCGGCGCTACGCCGCACCACTCATCTGCTTCGGCCCGCACGCCTCGACGGCGCCCGCCGAGTCGATGGCCCGGGCCCCGGTCGTCGACGGCATGCTCGTCGGCGAGCCCGAAGACGCCCTGCTGCAGATTGCGGCCCTGTCCTCGGTCGAGGAATTCGGCCAGGTGCCGAGCCTGACGTTCCGGCGCGACGGCCAGGTGATCCCGCACCGCAGCCACGGCCAGTTCACCGGCTTCCTCGAGGCGCCCTATCCGGCCTGGGACCTGTTCGACCTGTCGGTCTATCGCCTGCCGATCGTCGACCAGCCGTACGTGCTCGTCGAAACGTCGCGCGGCTGCCCGTACACGTGCGACTTCTGCGTCGCCCCCATTCATCAGGGACGCAGGTTCCGCGAGCGCAGCGCGAAGGATCTGGTCGACGAGATCGAGCGCGGCTACCGGCAGTTCGGCCTGACCTTCTTCTATCTCTGGGGTGATACGGTCACGCTGAACGTCAAGAGCTTCAGCGCCTTCTGTGAGGAGCTCATCGCCCGCCGACTGCCCGTCCAGTGGTTCGGCAACGCCCGCGCCGACAACCTGACGAACCTCGACTTCGTCAAGCGCCTCCGGCAGGCCGGGTGCTGGATGCTCGCACTCGGCATCGAGACCGAGTCGGAAGAAACCCGCCGTGACATGCTCAAGCGGCTCGAGGGCGAGAAGATCCGCACGGCCCTGCGCAACATGCGCACGGCGGGCATCCGCTCGTTCGGCTTCTTCATCCTCGGCTATCCGGGCGACACGCCCGAGTCGCTCGAGCGGACGATCGACTACGCAATCGAGCTCGATCCCGACTTCGCGAACTTCTACCCCGCCGTGCCGTACCCCGGCACCGAACTCTATGAGAAGGCCCGCCGCGAGGGGCTGCTCGCGAGCGAGGACTGGTCGCGGATGGAGTACTCGTACTATCTGCTTTCGGGCAACGGCCTCGACGAGCGGGTGGTCATGTCGGCGATCAACCGGGCGAAGCGGCGCTTCTACCTGCGGCCGTCGTACCTCGTCCGCCACGCCGGCGATATCCTCCGGCTCGCCACGACCAAGTGGGACGTGGCCTGGCACGTCGCCTCGCGCATGCTGTTCGGTGCGCCGGTGACCGACGGCCCTCGACTGCCGGCCGCGGAGTCCGAGCGCGCCGCCTGAGCGGCGCGCGCGACACATCCCCTTGCCCCGGGCCGCGGCGCCTGAAACGGCGCCGCCCCCGGCTGCCCGGGGAACCGGCGTAGAATCGGCGCATGCTGACCCGACTTCTGCTGTCCGCAGCCATCCTCGCGTCGGCCGGCGCCGCCGCATTCGCTCTGCAGTCCGGCCCGCAGGTCCGCCACATCGTGGTGTTCAAGTACAAGCCGGAGGCGACGCCCGAGCAGATCGAGCGGATCACGACGGCGTTCGCCGCCCTCAGGGATCAGATTCCGGGCATCGTCTCGTTCGAGCACGGCGTCAACAACAGCCCGGAAGGCCTGAACAAGGGCTTCACGCACGTCTACGTGGTGACCTTCACCGACGCAGCCGCCCGCGACGCGTACCTGCCGCACCCGCAGCATCGCGAGTTCGGCAAGATTCTTCAGTCGTCGGGCATCCTCGACGACGTGTTCGTCGTCGATTACGACATCCCGGCCAGGTGACGCGCCTGCGCGCGTCGGACGACGAGTCCCGACGCGTCGACTAGGCCCCGTACTGCACAATCCGCTCGACGTCGCGGTGCGTGAGCTGCTGGTAGTAAACCGGGCGCGGCCGGTCGCGGTTGCGGAAGCGCAGCACGTAGAGATCCTTGAGCTGCACGAGGTAGCCGGCGGCTTCTCGCAGGCTCATCTTGCTCTCGCCCAGCTCACGGTCGTCGAACTGGTAGGGAATCTCGACGAGGCGCCCCGGCCGGCCGCGAACGATCAGCTCGATGCAGATCTTGAAGCCGCCGGCCTTGATCACGACCCCTTCGGCAATGTCGCGCCGGATGAGGAAGAAGCCGGAGGCCGCGTCGCGGATGGGCGACAGCCCGCTCGCCAGCAGGCAGCCGACGCGCGACAGCAGGCGCCGCTTGAGCGGCCAGTTCGGCGTGCTGCCGCCGGGAATGTACCGGCTCGCGACGAGCACGTCGGCATCGGTGGCCCGGAAGACCGCCATCATCTTCGGCACGAGCGCCGGCGGATGGCTGAAGTCGGCATCCATCACCCCGACCACGTCGGCCAGCGCCACGCCGAAGCCGGCGACGACGGCCGTGCCGAGCCCCAGCTTGCCCGACCGGTGCACGACCTGCATCCGCCGCGTCTTCGCGAGCTCGTCGGCCAGCTGGCCGGTCCCGTCCGGCGAGTTGTCGTCAACGACGATCAGTTCGAGATCGAGGCCGGCGGCGTCGGCCGCCGTAAACAGGGCATCGGTGAGCTCGGCGAGCCGGTCGCGCTCGTTGTACGTCGGCACGACCATGCTGAGATCCGGGCGACGCATCGAAGTCACCGCAGCACTATAAATCAACGGCTCGACGCCTCTGCGGCCGCCGCGCGTCGCCGCGCACCGCACGTCTGCTAGAGTGTCGGGGCCTTCCGCACGGGCCGGCACGCTTTGCGAACCGACGTGAACCTCCGCTCCTTCCTCGTGGTGCTGCTCGTCATCCTGGCCGCCTCGGCCGTGCTGCGAGGCGTCTGGCTGACGGCCGACCCGCCCGTCCGGCGCGCGGTCGGCATCGTCTGGCACGACGAAGGCGCGTGGGTGCACAACGCGCGCAACGCGGCGCTGTGGGACGTCTGGCGCACCGACGAGTGGAACCCCGTCTTCGTCGCGCCGGTCTTCACGGCGCTGGAATACGCCGCGTTCGAGCTGCTCGGCGTCGGCACCTGGCAGGCACGCATCGTCCCCGCCCTGTCGGGCCTGGCAGCCATCATCGCCATCGCCATCGCCCTGCAGGCGCTGGCCGGCCGACGCGCGGCCGTCGTCGGCGCCGTACTGCTCGGCGTCAACTACCCGTTCGTCATGTGGAACCGGGCGGCGCTCATGGAATCGACCATGACCGCCTGCCTCGTGCTCGCGTGGATGGCCTGGACGCTGGCGGAGCGGCGACCGGCCTGGGGCGTGCTGGCCGGACTGGCGGCGGTCGCGGCGTTCTTCACCAAGGCGGCTGCGGCGTTCTTCATCGCGGCGTTCGGCCTCGAGCTGGCCGTCGCCGCGTGGATCGGCTGGCAGAGCGCGACGCTCGGGCGGCGCCACGCGATGCTGCGGGTGGGCGCCGGGGCGGCCGGCCTGATCGGCGGCGCGCTGCTCGTGGCGGCCGCTTTCGTCCTGCCCTGGTGGGACGAATATCGCTTCTACAACTGGCAGATGAGCGTGACGCGCAAGCCTTCGTACACGCTCGGGGCCCTCGTCGATCGCGCCACGTGGCTGCCGATCGTCCAGGGTCTGTTCAGCAGCATGCTCGTCGAGCTGACCGCCGGCATCGTCGCCTGCGTGGCGATTCTCGTCCGCTGGCGGACGGCACCGTCGGCCGAGCGGCTTCTCGTCCTCTGGATTCTCGTCGGCCTCGTCGAGCTCGTCGTGCACGACTCCGGGAACGAGCGACGGTACGTGATGTTCATTCCGGCGCTGATCGCGCTTGCCTCACTGCTGCTCGCGGCGCGCACGCCACCGTTTGGCGTCGTCGGAGCGCGAAAGGGCCTGCAGCTGCTGCCCGCCGCGCTCGCCCTGCCGCTGCTGGCCTATGTGCTGGCCGGCAGTTTCGTCCGTCCCTGGCTGACGACGTCGATCGAGGCCGGCCAGCTGTCGACGGCGGTTCGGCTCAGCGCAGCTCTGGCGGCGACGGTCATCCTGCTGCTCGTCTGGCGCGGCCGGGCGGCGCTGCGCTGGCTCGCCGGCCGCACGGTGGCGCCGGCCGCCATGAAGCTGCTCGTCACGGTGGCTGCCCTCTGGCACGTGTGGCAGTTCGGGACGTGGGCGGCCACACGCACGTTCTACAACCATCAGGCCTCAATCGCCCTCGGTCGGCTGCTCGAGCCAGGGACGCTCGTGCAGGGCAAGCTCGCCAACGGCATGTCGCTCGAGAACGGGATCCGCCCGCTTTTCATCGGCAACGGGTTCGGCAACTACGACGACCGACTCGACCGCGACGACGTGCGCTATATACTGACCTACGACCTGCCGCGGATCGGCTACGAGAGCTCGGATGGCTCGGGCCTGATCCAGGGCATCCTCGACCACTATCCCGGGTGGCGGGTCGTGGCCACCTTCCCCGTCGAAGAAGCGCGCGGCGAGGAGCGCGCGGTGCTCATCGACAAGTTTCCCGAGTCGTTCCCGGCGCATGCGCGAGATTAGACCCGACCTCATCAAGGCGCACGCCGACACCCGGTTCCGTTCCGAATACGACTACGCGCTGTTCGAGTACTACCGGAGCGCCAAGGTCATCGCGTTCCTGGATCGTGCGGGCGTGTCGATCGAAGGCCGGGTGCTCGATGCCGGGTGCGGCGGCGGAGGCATGCCGCTGTCGCTCGCCGAGCATGCCGCGATGGTCGTCGGCATCGACCCGATCGACCGCTTCAGCGAGGCGGGCGTCGTGCTCGGGCGGGAGCGTGGCCTGCACAACCTGCACTTCGCGCAGGCCGATGGCATGGCACTGCCGTTTGCCGACGGGGCGTTCGATCTCGTGCTCTCGCACGCTGTCATCGAGCACGTGGCCGATGCCCCGCTCTACCTGCGCGAGTGCCGGCGGGTCATGCGTCCCGGCGGACGGATGTACCTGTCGACCGCGCCGTATCTGTCGTTTGCCGGCGCGCACCTGCCGCGGCTGCGGATTCCCCTGCCGCTGCACCTGATTGCCGGCCGGCGCGTGGCATTCCGCACCTTCCAGCTGCTGGCCCGTCATGCCCCCTGGACGCTCCGTGAGCCGGCGCACGAGAACTCGTTCATCCGTGACGCGCAGCGGGGAATCGACAAGGTCGACGACCTGCTCGAAAAGGTGCGCGTCTCGCGCCTGCGGCGGCAGATCGCGCAGGCCGGACTGACTGTCGTGCGCGAAGAACTGCACGTGACTTCGACGGTGCGCCGGCTGCCCGGGCCGATTGCCCGCTGGATCCGCGACAGCGCCCTGACGCAGGACATCCTGATCAGTAATATCGAATACGTGCTGGCCGCCGGCTGACGCGCCCAGGCTTCGAGGAGTCCCGCCCGACGCATGGCCGAGATCGATCGCTTCCGTTCCGAAGACCGCCGCCAGGTCGAGTCGCTCTACCGCCGGGTCTTCGGATCCGACGCGGCCGACGCGAACCGCCTGCGGTGGGACTGGCAGTACCGGCGCAACCCGAACATGCCGCCCGACGGCCCGCTCATCTGGCTGGCGCGCGAAGGCACGACGGTCATCGGCCAGTACGCCACGATGCCGGTCCGCGTCTCGATCGACGGTCGCGACATCGACGGCTCGTGGGGCATGGACGTGATGGTGGCACCCGAGCGGCAGCGCCAGGGGCTCGGCGACATGCTCTTCCGCACCTGGGACCGCCACACGGGGGCGTCGCTCGGCCTCGGTCTGTCCGAGTCGTCGTACCGGCTGTTCCAGAAGCTGAACTGGCCCGACGTCGGCCCCGTCCCCTGCCTCGTCAAGCCGCTCAGCCGACGCGCCCTGCGCCGCCCGAACTGGCCGGTGCAGCTCAACCGGTTCGTCTCCTACATCACGCTGCCGTGGATCCGGCTCGTCGCCCGCACGCGCCCGCTCGAAGGCGAGATCCGGATGATCCGCCACTTCGACGAGGGCTTCACGCGGCTGTGGGAGCGCATCGCGACGAAGTTCCGGTTTGCCGTGCGCCGCGATGCGCCGTACCTGAACTGGAAGTACATCCAGCCGCCGCACGTCCGGTACAGCGTCGCTGCGCTCGTTCGCGACAACGAGCCGGCCGGCTACGCCGTCTACCGCCACGTCCAGGAGCCGCGCGGGCGCGTCACGCTGCTCGTCGACTTCCTCGCCGATCCCGACGACACGTCTGGCTTCGTGACGCTGCTGCGCTGGGTAGACCGCGAGGCGCGCGCGGCCGATTCCGACAAGATCCGCACGTTCGCCACGCACGAGGGCTTCCGTCGCCTCCTGCGCCGTTCGGGCTACTTCCCGGTGCGTTCCACGATGGACTTCGTCGCGCGGATCAACGCGATCGAAGTGCCGCCCGACTTCTACCACTCGACGGCGGCCTGGCACGTGACGCTCGGCGACAGCGATCAGGACCGATGACCATCGCCCGTCCGGCGCTGCTCGTCGCCATCGATACCGAAGGCGACAACCAGTGGAGCGCCGAAGCGCGCCGCCACCAGACGTTCCGCAACACCCGCGAGCTCGAGCGGCTCCACGACTTCTTCGCGCGCCACGGCGTGCGCCCGACGTACGTGGTGACCTATCCGGTCGTCCGCGACCCCGAGTCGGCGGCGGTCCTGCGCCGGCTGCTGGCACGCGGCGACTGCGAGATCGGCGCGCATCACCATGCCTGGGAAACGCCGCCGTTCGAGCCCGAAGACGTCGACCGCCATCCCTACGCGTCGTGGCTGTCCGACGACCGGTTCGACGCGCAGCTCGACTCGCTCACCGCCGCCATCGCCGATGCCGTCGGGACCGCACCCGTCTCGTATCGCTCGGGACGCTTCGGCTTCTGCGCCCGGCACGTCGCGCCGCTCGAGCGGCACGGCTACCGCATCGATTCGAGCGTCACGCCGCTCTTCTACGAGGCGCACAAGGGCGGGCCCGACTTCGTCGACGCGCCCGCGCATCCGTACTATCTCGCGTACGACTCGGCCACGACGCCCGGATCGAGCCGCGTGCTCGAGCTGCCGGTCTCGGCGGCGCTCGACCGGACCGTGCCGCGCGCCATCGAGCGGCTCTATGGACGCGCGCCCTGGCCGTATCACACGCGGCGCCTGCTGCGGCTGGCGCGCATCGCCACGGTCCGCTCGCTCCGGCCGACTTTCATGACCGCCGACGCCATGATGGGCCTGTCGCGGCAGCTCGTCCGGCGCGGCGTGCCCATCCTGAACCTGCTGTTTCATTCGAGCGAAGTGATCCCGGGCGGCAGCCCGTACAACCGCACCGACGACGAAGTGGCGGCCTTCTTCGATCGGCTGGGCGGCTATCTCACCCGCGCCATGTCCGAGCTCAACGCCGAGCCGCTGACGTTCGTGGAGTACGCCGACCGGTTCGAGCGTCGGGCGACGGCGGCCGCAGAGCCCGCCTGCTGATGCGCATCTGTCACGTCTCGCCGCATCTGCCCCCGGATCAGGCCGCCAACGCGCTGCTGCCCGCGCACGTCGGCCGCTGGAGTCACGAGCTCGGCCACAACGTAGCTTTCGTGACTCAGGCAGGCGGACAGACGGGAACCGCGGCGGGTCGCGACCACGCGGCCGATCTGCCCGGCACGGTGCGCCGCACGCGCGCCCGCTCGTCGTCGCCGCTGCTGCGTGCGCTCCGCATCGACACGCTCCGCCGCACGCGATCGATCACGACGGCGCTCGACGAGGTTGCGCGGAATGCCGACATCGTGCACCTGCACAGCAACGGCCTCATCGTCGAAGTGGCCTCGGCGTGGGCGAAGCGGCGCGGCATCCCGACGGTGCTCACGCTCTACGGCACCGAGATCTGGCACTATCGACGCCGGCCGCTCTTCGACCCCTTCACGCGCGCCTATCACGATGCGCGCGCCGTCACCTTCTACAGTCAGCGCCTGCTCGACCGCGCCCGGGAGCTCGGCCTCGAACGCGACGGGCTGCACGTGATCTACCCTCCGGTGTCGGACGCCTTCCGGGTCGTCGACGACGCCACGCGCGAGCACTGGCGGCGAGAGCTCGGTATCGCCGAGCCGCACGTCGTCCTCAACGTGAAGCGCCTGCACCCGCTGGCCGGCCAGCATCACCTGATCGACGCCTTCGCGCGCATCGCCGCCGTGCGCCGCGACGTCCGGCTTGTCTTCTGCGGAACCGGACCGCTCCGTGTGACGCTCGAGGCACGCGCCGAGGCGGCAGGCATCGCCCACGCCGTCACCTTCGCGGGCCTCGTACCGAACGACCAGGTGGCGCGCTACGCCGCCGTCGCCGACGTCTTCGCGCTGCCGTCCGATCTCGAGGCGCTGCCGACCGTGGCGGTCGAGGCGCTCGCGGCGGGCACGCCGGTCGTCTCAACCGATCATCCAGGCGGCGTCGAACTCCACGCCCTGTTCGGCCAGGATGTCCGGGTGGTCCCTCGGGGCGACGTCGACGGCCTGACGGCGGAGCTGACGGCCGCGCTCGAGCGTCCGCGGCGAACCACCGAAGACACGCGCGCGCTCGTCGCGGCCCGATTCGGACCGGCCGCCGTGCGCGACGCCTACCTCGCGCTCTACACCAGGATTGCCGGTCAGGCCTGACACGTTCCGGCCGCGCCTGACGCCGGTTGTCGCGCCGGGCCACCCGGCCTCCTGTATCCTCAAGGCATGTCCAGCCTCATCGAACGCGTGAGCAAAGACATCGCCGAGGCCATGAAGAGCCGCGACCAGGCGTCGCTCGGCCCGCTGCGCATGCTCAAGACGGCGCTGACGAACCGCGAAGTCGAGCGGAAACGCCCGCTCGACGACGCCGAGGCCGTGCAGGTGGTCCAGTCGCTCGTCAAGCAGCGACGCGAGAGCGCCGAGCAGTTCCGGGCGGGCGGTCGTCCCGAGCTTGCCGCGAAGGAGGAGGCCGAAATCGAGCTGCTTCAGCGCTACCTGCCGCCGGCCGCCGACGAGGCGACCATTGCCCGGGCCATCGACGCGGCCATTGCCGAGACCGGTGCGGCCGGACCGAAGGACATGGGCAAGGTGATGAAGGCGGTCCAGCCGAAGCTCGCGGGCTACTCGGTCGACGGCCGGAGCCTCAGCGAGGCCGTCAAGGCCCGTCTGGCGCGCTGACGCCCAACCAACCGGAGGGGAACGACGTCTAAGGGGGTGAAGGCACGTTAGAGCCTCTCATCCATCCTCCGGGCAGGGGCCTCAATCGCAGGGGTTGAGGCCCCTACTTTTTTCCGGTACGCTTCGGCCGCCCGGGATCCCGGGCGGTCTCGCCTTGGCACCGCGCACGCTTCCACCCATGCACGATCGCGGCCCGACGTCCGCGGCTTCCCGATGAGTTCCCGTCTGGCTCGTTCGGCCGGCACGGTCGGGATTGCCACACTGACCAGCCGGGTCCTCGGTCTGGTCCGGGATGTCGTGCAGGGCGCGTTTTTCGGGACCGGGATGGCCGCCGACGCCTTCGGCGTCGCCACCCGCATTCCCACGCTGCTTCGCGATCTGTTCGCCGAAGGCGCCATGAGTGCGGCCTTCGTGCCGACCTTCACGCGTCGGCTCGAACAGGACGGCCGCGAGGCGGCGTTCCGGCTCGGAGCCCAGGTTCTCAATGGCCTGCTCATCCTGACGGGCGTGCTCGTCGTCCTGGCCGTCGTGTTTGCGGATCCGCTGGTCAGGGCCTACACGCAGTTCGAGGATCCCGAGGCACTGAGCCTGACGGTCCGCCTGACGCAGGTGAACATGCCGTTTCTCACGCTCATCGCGGTCGCCGCCGCGCTGATGGGCATGCTGAACGGTTTCCGGCACTTCTTCGTGCCGGCCATTTCGCCCGCGCTGTTCAACGTGTGCTTCATCGCCTGCACGGCGATTCTGACGCCGTGGTTCATGCACATCGGCGTCGAGCCGGCAATGGCGCTGTCGGCCGGCATGCTGACGGGCGGCCTGGCGCAGGTGGTGGCGCAGGTGCCGACGCTGCGCGGGCTCGGCTACCGGCACCGGTGGGTGCTCGATCCGAAGGATCCCGGCCTGCGTGAGGTGCTGCTGCTGATGGGCCCGGGCACGATCGGGGTCGCGGCCGCCCAGGTGAACCTGTTCGTGAACACGGTGCTGGCCACGGCCGAGCCGGGCGCCGTGGCCGCCCTGCAGTACGCCTTCCGGATGATCTACATGCCAATCGGCATCATCGGCGTGGCGATCGCGACGGCAGCCGTGCCCGAAATCTCCCGCCACGCGGCTGCGGGCCGCCACGACGACATGCGCGCGACGGTTTCGTCGGGTATCCGGCTCATGCTGGTGCTGAGCGTGCCTGCCACGGTCGGCCTGATGGTGCTGGCCGCGCCGATCATCGAGCTGCTGTTCGAGCGCGGTGCCTTCGACGCTACGTCGACGGCAATCACCGCGGCGGCGCTGTTCTTCTACGCGCCGGGCATTGTCGGCTACTCGGTGGTGAAGATCGCGTCGCCCTGCTTCTACGCGATGAAGGACGCGCGCACGCCCATCACAATCAGCCTCGTCACGATCGGCACGAACCTCGTCCTGAACCTCACGCTGAACGCGATCATGGGCTTCACGGGCCTTGCGCTCGGCACGGCCATCGCGGCCAACGTCAATGCGCTGCTGCTCCTGGTGATGCTCGCGCGGCGCATCGGCGGCGTCGACGGGCCGCGGCTCGTCTGGTCGCTCCTCCGCATCACGCTTGCCTCGCTCGTGATGGCGGCGGCGGCCTGGTGGATCGATTCGGTGCTCCGCGCGACGCTGTCGGGCGACACGCTCGTGCTGCGCGCCGTGCGCGTGGGCCTGACGATAGGTGCGGCCATCGTCGTGTTCGGCGCCTCCGCGTGGCTGCTGCGCATCGATGAACTGCGGATCGCGGCCGCCCGCCTGAGCGCGCGATTCATCCGTTAGACGCCGCGATTCCGCGCTCAATCGATCCGGGCGACCGACGACCTTCGACGCCGGCCGCGTACTCCGCTACGATGGCCCGGTGCGCCCCTATCCTTCGTCGACGGCGATCTCGTTCGGCCCCGGCCCGATCACGCCGGCGGTCAGGCTGATCATCATCGTCAACGTCGCGATGTTCCTCGTGACGCTCGTGGCGCCGGCGCTGACGGTGGGATGGCTGGGACTGTCGCCGGCCGACGTCTTCGGCCGCGGCTACCTCTGGCAGCCGTTCACGTACCTGTTCGTCCATGCGCCGCGATCGATCGGCCACATCCTGTTCAACATGCTGGCGGTGTGGATGTTCGGCGTGGAGCTCGAGCGGCGCTGGGGCACGCCGTTCTTCGTGAAGTACTACTTCGTCTGCGGCGTGGGCGCGGCCGCATGCACGCTCGTCGCGGCGCTGCTGCCGTTCGAGGCGGCGAGCCGGCTCTACTACACGACGACGATCGGCGCGTCGGGCGCGGTCTACGGCCTGCTGATGGCGTGGGCGCTGATCTTCCCGTACCGCGAAATCCTGTTCATGTTCATCTTCCCGCTCAAGGCGCGGGTCTTCGTGCTGATCATCGGCGCCATCGCCTTCCTGTCGGCCGTCAGCGCCGCAGGAGGACCGGTCGCCAGCGTTGCGCATCTGGGCGGGCTCGTCGTCGGCTGGCTGTACCTGAAGGGGCCGGGCAACCTGCTGCTCGAGCTGCGACGGCAGATGGCGCGCCGGAAGATGGATCGCCTGCGCCGCCGCTTCAACGTGCACCGCGGCGGCCGCGACTACTGGAACGACAGGATTCACTGACCGGCGTCGGAACCGCCGTCAGGCACAGGCCGGCGGCGGCCGACCGTCAGCACGAACGTATCGTCGAAAACCTCGGCCTGGTGCTCGACGCCGGCCGGCAGCACGAGCAGCTCACCCTCGCGCAGCGTCGCATCGTCGGCCCCGGTCACGACGCGGACGACGCCCTGCAGCACGTAGAGCAGGCGCTCGTCCGGGTGTGCATGCAGCGGCACGCGCGTGCCCTTCTTGAAATAGGCCTGCGTGAGCTCGAGCTCGGCCCCGCCGAGCGTCTTGCAGGCCACCATTTCGGTGACCTTGTCAAGCTGGATTTCGTCCCAGCGGTATCGGACAATGCGTGAACTCATCGGCCGGATATCGGGGAGTATAATCGAGCGGTTTGACGGGCGTCAGACACGGCCGGAGGGGGTTGTTTCCGGATGAAGACCAGCACGTTGTCGCGGCGCGCCGCGCTACAGCCAACGCCGAACGTCGCACACCCGGCGCCCACCGGGCCTGACGTCCTCACGCGCGACGATCTCCTGCGCATGTACCGGCTGATGCTGCTCTCGAGGCGCATCGACGACAAGGAGATCCAGCTCAAGAACCAGAGCCGCATCTACTTCCAGATCAGCGGCGCCGGACACGAGGCGATCCTCGTGGCGGCCGGCAGCGTGCTGCGCCCCGGCTACGACTGGTTCTACCCGTACTACCGCGATCGCGCACTCTGCCTGACGCTCGGGATGACGCCGCGCGAAATGTTCCTCGCCGGCGTCGGGTCGTCGGAGGATCCCACGAGCGGCGGCCGGCAGATGCCGTCGCACTGGGGCGACCCGGCGAAGCACATCGTGTCGCAGTCGAGCGCCACGGGCACGCAGTGCCTGCATGCCGTCGGCTGCGCCGAAGCCGGCCTGATCTACGAACGCGTCACGGCCATTCCGGACCGGCAGCAGCGCTTCCAGGCCGACGAGGTCGTGTACGTCTCGGTGGGCGACGGCGCGACGAGCGAGGGCGAGTTCTGGGAATCGCTCAACGTCGCGTGCCTGCGGCAGCTGCCCGTGGTCTTCCTCGTCGAGGACAACGGCTACGCCATCTCCGTCCCGATCGAGGCGCAGACGGCCGGCGGCAGCATTTCGCAGCTCGTCAGCGCGTTCCCGCACCTGAAGGTCGTCCGCTGCGACGGCACCGACATCGAGGCGAGCTACCACGCCATGTCCGAGGCCGTGGCCTGGTGCCGCGAGCGGCACGGCCCCGCGCTGGTGCATGCGTCGGTCATCCGGCCGTACTCGCACTCGCACTCCGACGACGAACGGCACTACAAGACGGAACAGGAGCGCGAGGAGGAAGCGAAGCGCGATCCGATCGCGCGGCTCGCCGCGCTGCTCCGTGAGCGCGGCTACGCCACCGACGACGACCTCTCCGAGATCGCCCGCAGCGTCGATCGCGAAGTGGCCGAGGCGGCCGACTCGGCGCTGAAGGCGCCGACGCCGGCGCCGTCGACGGCGGGCCTGTACGTGTATTCGCCGACGGTCGACCCGACCTCGTCGGCGTTCGACGCCGAGCCGGCGCCCGACGGGCCGGCCGAAACGATGGTCGCGCTCATCAACCGCACGCTGAAGGACGAGATGGCCGCCAACCCGCGCATCGTCGTCTTTGGCGAGGACGTGGCCGACGCGACGCGCGAGGAGAACCTCGACGAGTGCACCGGCAAGGGCGGCGTCTTCAAGGTGACGCTCGGCCTGCAGCGTCAGTTCGGATCGGATCGGGTGTTCAACTCGACGCTCGCCGAGGCGGCCATCGTCGGTCGCGCCTGCGGCATGGCGACGCGTGGCCTCAAGCCCGTCGTCGAGATCCAGTTCTTCGACTACATCTGGCCCGCGATGATGCAGCTGCGCGACGAAGTGTCGATGCTGCGTTATCGCTCGAACAACGCCTTCTCGTGCCCGATGGTGGTCCGCGCCGCCATCGGCGGCTATCTGAAGGGCGGATCGATTTACCACAGCCAGTCGGGCGAGAGCATCTTCGCGCATTGCCCGGGGCTGCGCATCGCGTATCCGTCGAACGCCGAGGACGCGGCGGGTCTGCTACGGACGGCCATCCGCAGCGACGACCCCGTCCTCTTCCTCGAGCACAAGCACCTCTACCGCCAGACCTACAACAAGGCGCCCTATCCCGGCCGGGACTACACCATCCCGTTCGGCAGGGCCGCCGTGCGCCGCGACGGCAGCGACGTCGTCGTCATCACCTGGGGCGCGCTCGTCCAGCGGTCGCTGCTGGCCGCGCAGCAGGCCGAGAAGGAGGGCGTGAGCGTCATGGTCCTCGACCTGCGCACGATTCAGCCCTTCGACTGGGCCGGCATCGCGGCCGCGGTCCGGCGCACGAACCGCGTGGTCGTCGCGCACGAAGACCAGCTGACGTGCGGCTTCGGCGCCGAGATTGCCGCGCGGATTGCCGGCGATCTGTTCGAGCACCTCGACGCGCCGGTGCGACGCGTGGCGGCCATGGACACGCCGGTCGCCTATCACCCGGACCTGGAGGAAGCGATCCTGCCGGGATCGGCCGACGTGCTCGCAGCCGTGCTCGAAACGGCGCGCTACTGACTCAGCGCTTCGCGGCGCCGCCGGGCCGCTTCGCCCCGGCGCGCCGTCTCTCCGCCGTCGGCTCCCCCATCGTCCCGTCGACGACCGTCGACGGGACCTCGAGCGACTGCAGCAGACCGGCCAGCAGCTGCGCGACGTGCAGGCCGGCTGCGGTCCGCGGCGCGGCGAGTGCGATCGTCCGCGTCGGCACCGGCGTCCGGAAGCGCCGATAGCGGACGAGATCGCGAAAGCTGCGATCGCCGTTGATCGCCAGCGCCGGCATGACGGCGCAGCCGACGCCGGCGCTCACCATGTAGCGCAGCACCTCGAGCCCGGTCGCGTGAACCGGCGCCGCGCCGGTCCCCGCCCGTCCGCACAGCTCCATCGTCTGCGTGCGGAGGCAGTGTCCCGGGCCGAGCAGGATCAGATCGTCACGCGGGACGTCGGCATAGGCGAGCCGGCCGGCCTGCGCCGCCACCGGATGGGTGCGCGGCAGCGCGAGCGCCAGCTCCTCTTCGAACAGCGGGAACTCGGCCAGGTCGGCCGCGTGCGTCGGCAGCGCCAGCAGCGCCGCGTCGACGCGGCGCGCGCGCAGCTGCGCGATGAGCTCGTCGGTGAGCGCCTCCGAGAACTGGAAGCGCGCGTCCGGAAACGCGCGCACGAGCGCGGGGAGGAAGAACGGCACGTAGTAGGGACCGAGCGTCGGAATCATCCCGATACGGACGGCCCCCGCGAGCACGCCCGGCGCCGGCGGTCCCGCTTCGAGCGCATGCAGGCCGCGCAGCACGTGATCGATCGTTTCGACGGCCGTGACGCCTTCGGGCGTGAGCGTGCAGTGGCGGGAACTGCGATCGAACAGCCGCCGCCCGAGCGCCGTCTCGACACGGCGGACGAGCGCCGAGAGCGCCGGCTGCGTGATGTCGAGACGCGCAGCGGCGCGCCCGAAATGGCGGGTCTCCGACAGGACGACAATGGCTTCGAGATCGCGCAGGGCGAGCGAACGGAGACGTTCGAGCATCACTCCTATTTATCATAGGAATTGATGAGTCTGGATTGACTCATCCACAGCATGGATAGTTAAATAGGGGTTCACCAGTATCCGGCCGCCGCACCGCGGCGGCCCTTTTCCTTCGAGGAGATCGATGAGCGAGAAGAAGCATCCTTCGTCCGACGCCCCCGTGCTGACCACGGCCAACGGTGCGCCGATCGGCGATCAGCAGGCGCTGACGGCCGGCCCGCGCGGTCCGCTGCTCATGCAGGACGTGCTGCTGCTCGAGCAGATGCAGCACTTCAACCGCGAGCGCATTCCCGAGCGCGTGGTGCACGCGAAGGGCTCGGGCGCCTACGGGCGCTTCACGGTGACCAGCGACATCACGCAGTACACGAAGGCCTCGCTCTTCTCGAGCGTCGGCAAGACGACCGATGTCTTCCTTCGGTTCTCGACGGTCGCCGGCGAGCGCGGCGCGGCCGATGCCGAGCGCGACGTGCGCGGCTTCGCGGTCAAGTTCTACACCGAGGAGGGCAACTGGGACCTGGTCGGCAACAACACGCCGGTCTTTTTCGTCCGCGACCCGTTCAAGTTCGCCAACTTCATCCACACGCAGAAGCGCGATCCACGGACCAACCTGCGCAGCAACGACATGCAGTGGGACTTCTGGTCGCTCTGTCCCGAGTCGCTGCACCAGGTCACGATCCTCTTCTCCGATCGCGGCATCCCGAAGTCGTACCGGCACATGCACGGTTTCGGCAGCCACACCTACTCGCTGATCAACGCCAGCGGCGAGCGGGTCTGGTGCAAGTTCCACTTCAAGACGCAGCAGGGCATCCAGAACCTGATGGACGACGAGGCGGCGGCGCTCATCGGACAGGATCGTGAAACGCACCAGCGCGACCTGTTCGAGGCGATCGAGCGCGGCGACTTCCCGCGCTGGAAGGTCTACATCCAGGTGATGACCCAGGAGCAGGCCGAGACGTTCCGCTGGAACCCGTTCGACCTGACGAAGGTCTGGCCGCACGCCGAGTATCCGCTGATCGAGGTCGGGGAACTCGAGCTCAACCGCAACCCCGACAACTACTTCGCCGAGGTCGAGCAGGCCGCCTTCAAGCCGAGCGCGCTCGTCCCCGGTATTGGCCCGAGCCCCGACAAGATGCTCCAGGCGCGGCTCATGTCGTACGCCGACACGCATCTGTACCGGCTCGGCGTCAACCACCACCAGCTGCCGGTCAACGCGCCCCGCTGCCCGGTGCATAACTACCACCGCGACGGGCACCTGGCCGACGCGCGCCACTACGGCGGCGCTCCGAACTACTGGCCGAACAGCCTCCACGGCACGCCGCAGCCCGATCCGGTCTACCGCGATCCGGCCTGGAAGCTCGGCGAGACGATCGTCGATCGCTTCGACTCGACGCAGGATCACGACGACTACACGCAGGCCGGCAACCTCTATCGCCTGCTGGACGATGCGCACAGGGATCGGCTGACGTCGCGGATCGCGAAGGCGCTGGGCGAGGCGCGGAAGGAAGTGCAGGAGCGGCAGGTCGAGCATTTCCGACGGGCCGACCCCGACTACGGCCGCCGCGTGGCCGAGAAGCTCGGCCTGGCGGTCACCGCCGACGCGGCGCCCTGACGCTCGCGTCGCCCGAACCATGCAGCCGGATCCGCACGCGCGGATCCGGCTTTTTCCTTGCGGCGGTGCCCGGATTCCCGGCCGGCCGGAGGCGATCGGCAGAAGTCGTGCGCGCAGGTGGCGGCGCTGTCGTCACACGGCGTTCGCGAGGCCTGCCGTCACGGCTACACGAGCGATGCGCAGAAGCGCTGGATGCGCCGGCAGGCCTCTTCGAGCAGGTCGTTCGACGTGGCGTACGAGATGCGGAAGAACGGGCTCAGACCGAACCCTGCGCCATGCACGACGGCGACCCCTTCGGCCTCGAGCAGCTCGCGGGCAAAGTCCTCGTCGGTCGCGATGACCGTACCGCCGGGCGTCCGGCGGCCGATGAGCGCATCGATCGACGGAAAGACATAGAACGCGCCCTCGGGTGTCGTGCACCGGATACCGGGCGCCTCGTTGAGCATCGAGACGACCAGGTCGCGCCGCTCCTGGAAGAGCTGCCGGTGGCGAGGGAGGAAGTCCTGCGGGCCGTTGAGCGCGGCGACGCTCGCGTACTGCGACACCGAGCAGGGATTGGACGTCGAGTGGCCCATGATGGCCGCCATGCCGCGGATGATGGTTTCCGGACCGCCCGCGTAGCCGATGCGCCACCCCGTCATCGCGTACGCCTTCGACACGCCGTTCATCGTCAGCGTGCGATCACGAAGTGCGGGCTCGACCGCGGCGATCGTCGCGAATGCGCGGCCGTCGTAAAGCAGGTGCTCGTAGATGTCGTCGGTGAGCACGAACACATCCGGTGCGTGCACCAGCACGTGTGCCAGCGCGCGCAGCTCGTCGGCCGTATAGGCCGCGCCCGACGGGTTCGAGGGCGAGTTGAGCAGCACCCACTTCGTGCGCGGCGTGATCGCCTCGGCCAGGTCGTCGGGCTGCAGCTTGAACCCCCGCTCAGCGCGTGTCGGCACGAAGACGGGTGTGGCCCCCGTGAGCAGGACGATATCCGGATAGCTCACCCAGTACGGCGTCGGAACGATCACCTCGTCGCCGGGGCTCAGCGTCGCCATGAAGGCGTTGTAGATGACCGCCTTGCCGCCGGGCGAGACGTTGATCTCGGACCGCGTGAACGTCAGGCCGTTCTCGCGCCGGAACTTCTCGATGATCGCGTCCTTGAGCTCCGGGATGCCGTCGACGTCCGTGTACCGGGTGCGGCCGTCGCGGATGGCCCGGACGGCCGCCTCGGCGATGTGCGCCGGCGTCCCGAAGTCGGGCTCGCCCGCGCTGAGGGAAATCACGTCGCGGCCCGCCGCCTTCAGCGCGCGCGCCTTAGCCGTGATGGCCATCGTCGGCGACGGTTTGATCCGGCCGAGAGCCTGCGACTGCACTGTGGGGCCTGCCACGAATTCGTCCTCTCTCAGAGAAGCCCGTGCTGAAGCAGGAAGACCAGCGCGCCACCGATGTAGCCGAGCAGCGCGAACGGCCCGATCTTCCGCGCGTACCACAGGAAATCGATGCGCTCGAGCCCCATCGCCGCCACACCGGCGGCCGAGCCGATGACCAGGCAGCTGCCCCCCGTTCCGGCCGAATAGGCCAGCAGCATCCAGAACCGGTGGTTCATCGGCAGGTCGTACATGTCCATGCCGGCCGCCACGAGCGGCACGTTGTCGACCACGGCCGACACGAGCCCGATCACGAATGCGATGACGTCGCGGTTGGGAAGCAGCTGGTCAAGCCGTACCGCAATCGACGGCAGCACGCCGGTGGCCGCCAGCGCCCCGACAGCGAGCAGGATGCCCAGGAAGAACAGCACGGTCGCCATGTCGATGCGCTTGAGCACGGCGACAACGCCGGTGGACGACCGGGTGGCTTCGTCGAGCGTGCGGTCGACGAACTCCGAGACGATCCAGAGGATGGCCAGGCTCAGCATCATGCCGACGAAGGGCGGCAGGTGGGTGTAGGCCTTGAAGACCGGCACGCTCAGCAGCCCCAGCACGCCGAGCACGAGAAACAGCGTGCGGTGCCACTCCTGAATGCCGCCGTTGTCGCCGTTCTCCTCGAGCCCGACCATCACCGGCTGCGCCACGGCCGACATCTCGCCCTTCACCAGGCGCCCGACGATCAGAAGCGGCACGAGGAGGCAGACGACGCTCGGCAGGAAGAGGTCGCGCATCACTTCGACGGGACCGATCTTCTGGCGGATCCAGAGCATCGTCGTCGTCACGTCGCCAATGACCGTCCACGCCCCGCCCGCGTTGGCCGCGACGATCACCATGCCGGCAAAGAACAGGCGCGTCTGCCGGTCGGGCACGACCTTGCGCAGCAGCGAGATCATCACGATGGTGGTCGTCAGGTTGTCGAGCACGGCCGACGTGAAGAAGGTCAGCCACGAGACGATCCACAGCAGCTTCGTGCGGCTGCGCGACGTGATGTTGCGGGTGATGACCGAGAAGCCTTCGTGGGCGTCGACGAGCTCGACGATCGTCATCGCGCCCATCAGGAAGAACAGAATATAGGCCGTCTCGGCGACGAGATGGAGGAACTGGTTCTCGACGAGGAACGCGCGCGGGATCTCCGACGGGTCCACGCCGGCGACAAGCTGGGCCTCGACGAACTCGGCCGGGATGACCGACATGGGCACCAGCGCTTCGTACCCGATGGCATAGAGCGCCCAGCAGACCGCGCCGATCAGCAGTGCGGCTGCCGCTTTGTTGATCTCGAGCTGGTGCTCGAGCGCAATGGCGAGATATCCGAGAATGAAGACGACGACAATGAGAGTCAGCATATGGTGAGCACGGACGGACGAAGAATGGCGGCGGAACTGTACAAGGAACGCACACCGGCTTCCAACGACGCCCTCCGGTTCTGAGGCGTACAGGCTATGAGCTGTCCTCCAGACCCTGCCCTGCCGGCCGCCTCGGAGGCCGCCGACCCACGACTGAGCCGCCCCTGGCCGGGTCCGTGGGGCGGCGTGCCGCCGTGGGACGACGTCCGCCCGGCGCTGTTTCCGCCCGCGTTCGAACGGGGCATTGCGGAACTGCGGGCCGGGATCGCGGCCATCACCCGCAACGGCGATCCGGCGGACTTCGAAAACACGATTCTCGCGCTCGAGCGCACCGGCCGGACCCTCGACCGCACGCAGGTGCTGTTCGGCGTGATGGTCGAGAACTCCAACACATCAGAGTATCAGGCTCTCGACCTCGAGTGGTCGCCCCGCCTCGCCGCTGCCGGCGACGAGGTGGTGTTCAACAGGCCGCTGTTTGCACGCATTGCGCAGGTCTACGAGGGCCGGCACGACGCCGGCCTCGACCCGGAGCAGACCCGGCTCGTCGAGCTGGTGCACGACCGGTTCGTCCGCGCCGGTGCCCGCCTCGAACCGGCCGATCAGGCGCGACTCGGCGCCATCAACCAGGAACTGGCCGGTCTCTTCGCCGGGTTTTCGGCCCGGGTCCTGGCCGACGAAAACACGTGGGTGCTGCTCACCGACGAGCGCGACCTGGCGGGACTGCCCGCCTCGTTCGTCACCTCGGCCCGGGCCGCCGCGGCCGAGCGCGGGATCGCCCACGGCTGGGCCATCGTCAACACGAGGTCGAGCGTCGAGCCGTTCCTGACCTGGTCGCACCGCCGTGACCTGCGCGAACGGGTCTGGCGCGCGTTCAAGAGCCGCGGCGCCAACGGGAACGCTCACGACACGAGGAGGCTGATCACCCGCATCGTGAAGCTGCGCGCCGAGCGCGCCCGGCTCCTCGGCTACCCGAGCCACGCGCACTGGCGCATGGCCGAAACGATGGCCGGTACGCCGGATCGCGCCATCGCGCTCATGCAGCGCGTCTGGACGGCCGCTGTCGCCAGGGTGCGCGAGGAAGTGCGCGACATGCAGGCGCTGGCCGACGCCGAAGGCGCCGGCATCGTCATCGAGCCGTGGGATTACCTCTACTACGCGGAGAAGGTCCGGCGCGCCCGGTTCGACGTCGATCACAACGCCGTGCGCCCCTATTTCACGCTCGAGCGGATGCTCGAGGCGGCCTTCTGGGTAGCAGAGCAGCTCTTCGGCCTGCGGTTCACGGAGAACACGGGCGCCGTCCCCGTCTTCCATCCCGACGTCCGCACGTGGGAAGTCACCGATGGGGCGACGGGCGCGCACGTCGGGCTGTTCTACTTCGACCCCTTCGCACGGCCGGGCAAGCGTTCCGGCGCCTGGGCCACCGCCTACCGCCGCCGCGAAGGCTTCGACGGCGTGCGCACGCCGATCGCGGCGAACAGCTGCAACTTCATCAAGGGTGCGCCCGGCGAGCCGACCCTGCTCTCGCTCGACGACGTGCGGACGCTCTTCCATGAGTTCGGCCACGCGCTGCACACCCTGCTGTCGGACGTGACGTATCCGTCACTCGCACCGACGCCGCGCGACTTCGTCGAGGTGCCGAGTCAGCTGTTCGAGTACTGGGCCGGCGTCCGTCCCGTGCTCGATCGATTCGCCCGGCACTGCCGGACCGGTGATCCGATGCCACAGGAACTGCTCGATCGCATCGGGGCCGCCGAGACGTTCAACCAGGGCTACGCCACGGTCGAGTACCTCGCCTGCGCCCTGATCGACATGGACCTCCACCTGCGGCCCGACGGCATCGACGACGCGGACGCGTTCGAGCGGGAGGCGCTCGAACGCATCGGCATGCCGCGCGAAGTCACTCCCCGTCACCGGCTGCCGCACTTCTCGCACCTGTTCGGGTCGGATGCGTACTCGGCGGGCTACTACTCGTACATCTGGGCCGAGGTCATGGTTGCCGATGCCCGACAGGCCTTCGAGGAAGCCGGCGATCCGTTCGATGCCCCCACGGCCGGGCGCCTCCGACGCTACCTGCTGGCGCCGGGCAACTCGACCGACCGCGCCGAGGCCTACCGTCTGTTCCGCGGCCGCGACCCGGAGCCCGAGGCGCTGCTGCGGCTCAGGGGACTGACGACGGCCGTCAGTAACCGATCGTGAACCGCTGCCGGATGTGCCGCGGGTTCTCGAGCTCGTCGACCAGCGCGATGGCGTAGTCCTCCATCGAGATCCGGCTCTCGCCGTTCGCGTCGGTCACGACGGTGTCTCCGCCGAGCCGGAACCTGCCGGTCCGCTCGCCCGGAGCGAAGTTCACGGCGGGCGAGAAGAAGGTCCAGTCGAGATCGGTCACCTGCCGGATGGCGTCGAGGAAGCGCGCCCCGCCGGCGGGCTCCGGGCTCTCGCGGAACTTCGCGAGCGCCGGCGTGTCGAGCAGCCGCTGCCCTTCGGCGTTGAGCAGCGAGGCTGCTCCGCCCACGATGATCCAGCGCCTGACACCCGAGGCCCGGACGGCGCCGATGAGCGTCTCCGGATCGGTGTTGCGGAACGGCACGGCACTGACGACGACGTCGTGGCCGGCGAGAATCTTCGCGAGCGCCTCCGGCTCGTTGACGTCGCCGCTCACGGCCGTCACACGGGGATGCGCGGTGATGTTCGCGGGATTGCGGGCGATCCCCGTGACCGTGTGGCCACGCGCGACGAGCTCGGCGAGCACCCGCGAGCCGACATTGCCGCTTGCACCGATGAGCGCGACGCGGCGGGGCTCGGCGGCGGGCGTCTGACCGCCGGCCGACGCACCCGCCTGAAACATCACGGCGCCGGACGTCAGCGCCGCCAGCAGCAGCAACGGGAAACGAAGAGTCTTCAACATACGGATACCGCGCCGACGATACGGCGGTCGGGGGTGGCTCCGCAAGCCCTTGCCGTCGCCGGCGGGCGCTGACGGTTCCGGTTGTGCTGAAGGCAGGATCGTGAAACCCTGATCCCGCGCCTGCCAGTGGGGAGATCGGTCATGACCGTTGCCGCGCTGGTCCTGTCTACGCTCGCATCTGTTCCGATTCACGCAGCCCCGGCGCCGGCCCCGTCCGCGTCGGCCGGCGCCTCCCTCCAGGGCGCGCTTCCGTGCGTCGTCGAGACGCGCTGGCTGAACGACGACATCCCGTCGATCGACCGATCGGCGCCGCAGCCGCTTGTCCTGTTCACGGCGACCAGCACCGACTGTGGAGCGACAACGACGCTGAGCGCGGCGTATTTCGATCGGCAGGACCGGCTCGTCTGCAGCGGTACGGTGTCGCTCACGATACCGGTGAACCGGACGCGCCCTTACCGCCACATCGAGCTGAACGCGGGAAACGTCTATCAGTTTCTCCGCTGGGTCAACGGCCCGTCGCGAACCGCGCGCCAGTGGTCCGCGCTCGAGTGCAGGACGCCCGACGACACGGGCGAGGTGCACCCGACCGCGCTCGCCGGCGCG
Source organism: Acidobacteriota bacterium (assembly GCA_003242705.1). Classification (GTDB taxonomy): domain Bacteria; phylum Acidobacteriota; class Vicinamibacteria; order Vicinamibacterales; family SCN-69-37; genus SCN-69-37. The sequence continues at coordinate 10,814 of QGVF01000003.1, read as the reverse complement.
TCGCGCCTGCGTCTGCACGCCACGACGCGCGCGCCCGGCGACATCGGCACGACCGAGGTCACGCTCGAGCTCCGGTAGGCGATCGTCCCGGCGCCCGGTCCCGGGCAGCAATGCGCTGAATCCGTCCGCCGGAGGTGCCCGCCTGCGTTTTATACTGGAGTGATGCCCGGCTCGCCGGAAGAGCTACCGATCGCCAATCCCCTCCGCCGCAACATCGCCATCGTTGCCCACGTCGACCACGGCAAGACCACGCTCGTCGATGCCATGCTGCACCAGAGCGGCATTTTCCGCGCGAACGAGCGGGTCGCCGAGCGCGTCATGGACTCGAACGACCTCGAGCGCGAGCGCGGCATCACGATCCTGGCGAAGAACACGGCGATCCGGTACGGCGACTACCTGATCAACATCGCCGACACGCCCGGCCACGCCGACTTCGGTGGCGAGGTCGAGCGGACGCTGTCGATGGTCGACGGCGTGATGCTGCTCGTCGATGCCTCGGAAGGGCCCCTGCCGCAGACGCGCTTCGTCCTGCGCAAGGCGCTCGAGCGCCGCCTGCCGCCCATTGTCGTCATCAACAAGATCGATCGGGCCGACGCACGTGTGCAGGACGTGCTGAATGAAGTCTACGATCTGTTCATCGATCTCGACGCCACCGAGGAGCAGCTCGAGTTCCCGGTTCTGTACGCCGTCGCGCGCGACGGCCTGGCGACGACCGACATGGCCATACCGGGCCGCGATCTCCGGCCACTGTTCGACGCGGTCATCGAGCACATTCCCCCGCCGCGCGGCTCCGTCGATGCCCCGCTTCAGGCGCTCGTCGCCAACCTCGATGCGAGCGACTACCTCGGGCGTCTGGCCATCGGCCGCATCTTCAACGGAAGGGTCCGCGTCGGCGATGCCGTGTCGGTGTGCAAGCTCGACGGCAGCGTCCAGAAGACGCAGATCACCAAACTGTTCATGTTCGAGGGCCTCAAGCGCGTCGAGGTGACCGAAGCCGCCGCCGGCGACGTCATCTGCGTGGCGGGCATCGAGGGCATCATGATCGGCGAGACGATTGCCGCCGCCGAGAATCCCGAGGCCATTCCCGCCATCTCGGTCGACGAGCCGACCGTCTCGATGGTCTTCGGCGTCAACACGTCGCCGTTTGCCGGCCGCGACGGCCGCTTCGTCACCTCGCGCCAGATCCGGGAGCGGCTCGACCGCGAGCTCATCGGCAACGTCTCGCTTCGCGTCGAGCCGACTGATTCACCCGAGCAGATGAAGGTGATCGGCCGCGGCGAGCTGCAGCTGGCCATCCTCATCGAGATGATGCGGCGCGAGGGCTACGAGCTGCAGGTCTCGCGGCCCGAAATCGTCACCAGGGAGATCGACGGCGTCCGGTCGGAGCCGGTCGAGGACCTCGTCATCGACGTCGCCGAGGACTATCAGGGCATGGTCATTGCCGAGGTCGGCACGCGCCGCGGCACGCTGACGAAGATGGTCAACCACGGCAGCGGGCGCGTGCGGCTCGAGTTCCGGATTCCGGCGCGCGGCCTGATCGGCTTCCGGACGAAGTTCCTCACCGAGACGCGCGGCACCGGCATCATGAACCACGTCTTTGCCGGCTGGGAACCGTGGGCCGGCCCGATCCCGGCACGGCCGACCGGCGCGCTCGTCGCCGATCGCGCGGGCGTGGCCACCGCCTACGCCATTGCCAACCTGCAGGAGCGCGGCGAGCTGTTCGTCGAGCCGGGCACGCCGGTCTACGAGGGCATGATCGTCGGCGAGAACTCGCGCGCGAACGACCTCGACGTCAACATCTGCCGCGAGAAAAAGCAGACGAACATGCGCGCGTCGACCGCCGAAGAAGGCATCCGCCTCGTGCCGCCGCGCGTGCTCAGCCTCGAACAGGCGATCGAGTTCATCAACGACGACGAGCTGGTCGAGGTCACGCCGAAGCACCTGCGGCTGCGCAAGCGGGTGCTGGCGGCCAACATGCGTCCCCGCCGCGCCGAATGACGCGCGGCGCGTGACGAACCGCGCCGGATCGGCCAGAATCTGGCCAGTGCCCACTTTTCTGCGGAGCCTGGGCTGGCCGATCGCCATCATGCTGCTCGGCGCCGCGTTCTACGCCGTCCTGGCGCGGGACGCGATGCCCGACTTCGAGGTGTACCACACGGCCGCGTCGAGGCTGCTTGCGGGCGAACCGCTCTATCAGCCCGCCGACGCAGCGCCCTTCACGTTCATGCCGATCGTGGCGCTCGCGCTCGCGCCGCTCGGCATCGTCGATCACGACGTCGCGAAGTTCTTCTGGTTCACGATTTCGGCCGGCCTGCTGACGGCGTTCGTGCGCTGGGCCGTCCGCAGCCTGCCCGAGCGGCGTCGCCCCGAATCCACCCTGCAGTGGCTGACGGTCGCCGTCCTGCTTCCGTTCTATCTGCGCGAGCTCACGATGGGGCAGACCGACGTGCTGCTGGGTGTGCTGCTGATGGGTACGCTGCTCGCCGTGCAGATCGAGCTGCCGCGCGTGGCGGGCGTCATGCTGGGCATTGCGATATTCATCAAGCCCTACGCGCTGCTCCTGCTGCCGTGGCTGGCCTTCGCGCACGGCGCTCGCGCCGCGATCGCTGCCGGCATGGTGCTCGGCGTCGGTCTCGTCCTGCCGGCGGCCGTTTTCGGGTGGACAGGCAACGTCGAGACGCTCGTCGCCTGGTTCCGCCTCGTGATCGAGTCCGAGTCGCCCGTCACCGCTGCAGCGTTCGCCGGCAACGTCTCGATGGGCAGCCTGTGGATCGGTCTGCTCGGTCTGAACCGGGCGGCGGTGTTCCTCACGGTGCTGTCGACCACGATCGTCCTGGGGCTGGTGGCAACCGTCTGGGTGCATCGCCGGACCGTGCTCGAGCCCGACTATCTCGAGTGCGCGCTGGTCATGCTGCTCGTCCCGCTGCTGTCGGCGCGTGCCGGCGACTACACGCTGCTGCTCGCGACGCCGGCCGTCGTGTGCCTCGTCGACCGCTGGCGCGAAATCTCGCCGCGGTGGCGGGCGGTGGCCGGCGCCGGGTTCGTGACCATGCCGGTGGCCGTCGTGCTCACGGCCGCTGGACTGGCCGCGCTGTCGCCGGTCGTGACGCTGGCGGCGCTGCTGCTGGCCGGTTCGACGGCCAACCTGCGCTGGCAGGGGCTGGCCTGAAAGGCGTGCCTGCCGGGACGGGCCGGTTTTCGGCGAAATTCCGGCCCCGGTGGCCCGAACAGCCGCCGGGCGGCTCCGGCTAGTGAAAGAATTCACAATGTGCTATAGATCGGAGGTTCGCGTGTCGGCAGCGAGGTGCGCATGGAGCACCCGGAGCACGAGTCACCGCTGACCCGCGCGCTGAAGGCCTTCCAGGGCCATGTCAGCAGCGTGGGACCGGCGGCCGCGGCCGGCTACGGCCTGGTGGGAGCCATTGTCGTGCTCGGCGCAATCGGCTACGCGCTCGACGCCCGCTACGGCACCTCACCCGCGCTGGCAGTCGCCGGGCTGCTGCTGGGTGTGGCCGTCGGCCTCTATCAGCTCGCGAAAACTCTGTGGCGGCGATGAAACAGGTGTTCTGGATGACGGCGGGATGTGTCGCCGGCTGGCTGACAGCCGCGGCGCTCACCGATCGATCGGTTGAAGCGTTCTTCGGCATGGCCGGTCCGCTCGCCGCCGCGGTCGCCACCTGGCTCGCAGTCGAACGGACCTGGCGCCGCGACCCGGTGCAGGTGACGCGCCTGCTCATCGGCGCCCTGTTCGTCAAGATGCTGTTCTTCGGCGTGTACGTCGTCGCGATCAGCCGGGTGCCCGGCATCGACCTGGCGGCGTTCGCCGTGGCGTTTGCCGTCTTTTTCGTGGCCCTGTACGCGGCCCAGGCGTTTCTGCTGCGCCGTCTGACGACGGTCCAGCCATCCTGATTTCCGGCCTTCTGCATGAACGAGCACGCACAGATTCCAGACGCGCACGCTGCCGGGGCCGCCGCCGAGGCGGCCGGCGAGGGCTTCGATGCCGGGACGCTGCTGATCGGCCACATCGCCAACAGCGATCCGCATCACCCGCTGATCCCGCTGCCCGTCGTGTTCGGAATCGACCTGTCGGTCACCAAGCACGTGTTCATGCTGTGGGTGGTGGCGGCGCTGGTGTTCGTCACGGTGACGCTGCTCGTCCGCGGCTACCTCAAGCGGGGAATGACGGCGCCGACCGGCGCGATGAACGCGCTGGAGTTCATCGTCGAGTACGTCCGCGACTCGATTGCCCGGCCGAACCTCGGCTCGAAGTGGCTGATGGCGTGGACGCCGCTGCTGCTCACGCTCTTCATCTTCATCCTGGCGGCCAATGCCATCGGCCTCGTGCCGATTTTCGAGGTGCTCGGGCTGCTCAACCACTACGTGCTGCACGCCTCGCCCGACTCGTTCCTGGGCACGCTGCTGCACGGCGGGTCGACGATCACGGCCAACTTCAACGTCACGGCCGCGCTCGCGACGATCACGTTCTTCGCGGTCATCATCGCCGGATCGCGCGCGCACGGCTTCGTGCAGCACTGGCTGAACCTCGCCCCGAAGGGGCTGCCGCCGCTGCTGTATCTGCTGCTCGTCCCGCTCGAGCTGCTGAGCATGTTCGTGCGGCCGTTCGCGCTCACGATGCGACTGGCGGCCAACATGACAGGTGGTCACCTGGCGATTCTGGCCTTCCTGTCGTTCGTGTTCATCTTCACCGAGACCTTTTCGACCGCCCTGGCGGGCATCGGTGTCGGGCTGCTCTTCTCGGTGCCGGTGTCGACCGGCATCTACGCGCTCGAAATCATCGTCGTCCTGGTTCAGGCGTACGTGTTCACGCTGCTGTCGGCCGTGTTCATCGGCATGGCCATTCACGCACACCACTAAAGTCAACGAGAGACCGGAGGGACTGGAACATGGGTGAAGCTGCTTCTTTCGTGCCGTTCGCTTACGTCGGCGCTGCGCTCGGAATCGGAATGGCCGTGATCGGCGCCGGCCTCGGCATCGGCCGTCTCGCGGCGGCATCGGCAGAGGCCATCGCCCGGCAGCCGGCCGCCGCCGCTCAGATCACCGGCGCGACGAACCTGCCGCTCTTCCTGCTCGAAGGCGCGGCCATCATCGCCGAGGTGTTCTGCCTGCTGATCGTCCTGATGAAGTAGGGCCGTGGACAATCCCCTCGTTCAAGTCGATCCCGGACTCTACGTCTGGACGATCCTGACGTTCCTCGTCCTGGCGGCACTGCTGGCGAAGTTCGCCTGGCGGCCGCTGCTGCACGCACTCGAGCTGCGCCGGAAGTCGATTGCCGACGCGCTCGAGGAGGCGCGCAAGGCCCGCGAGGAGCTCGCCCGCGTGCAGGAGGAGGGCGCGCAGCTGCTCGTCGAGGCGCGGCGCGAGGCCGACGCCATCGTGTCGGCCGCACGCGCCGACGCCGAGCGCTTCCGTCAGGAGATGCGCCAGCAGGCTACTGACCAGGCCGCCGGCATTGTCGAGCGGGCGCAGCGCGAGATCGAGCGCCAGACGGCCCAGGCCGTCGCGCAGCTGCGCCAGGAGGCCGTCGACCTCTCCTTCGCGATTGCGTCGAAGGTGCTGCGCCGTACCGTGACGCCGGCCGACCACGAGCGACTGCTCGACGAGGTGATCACCACGCTCGATCAGGAGCGGCCGGACCAGCGCCCGTCGTAGCGCCGGCGGCAGTTTTCCTCACGGCCCGATCCGGCCCCAGGCCGGGTCGGGCCGTCGTTTCTTCTGCCGGACGCTCCTGCACCTTCGGGCCTCCCGCTATACTGCCCGGTAGGGGGTCTGCATGCACACGCACCACGCGCGGCGGAAGCCGCAGGTTCCGCTCCTTCTCGCGATCGCCTGCTGCGTGAGCATGATTGGCGCCGCCCTGGCGGCCGCGCCGCAGTCCCGGCAGCGGGCGATTACCGTGACCGTCCTGCGCGACGGCACACCGGTCGACGAGCTCCAGCCGGACGACGTCATCGTGCGCGAAGACGGCGTTGCCCGGGAAATCATCGCCGTCAGCCCCGCGCCGCCACCGACCCACATCGCGCTGCTCGTCGACGACAGCCAGGCCGCCATGCCGACCATCCGGGATCTGCGTGACGGACTGAACGCGTTCACCGACCTGGTGACATCGCTCGATCCGCCGCCGGCCGTCCGGCTGACGACGTTCGGCGATCGCCCTACCGTGCTCGTCGACTTCAATCCGTCGTTCTCGGCGGTCAGCCGCGGCATCGACCTGATCGCGCCCCGGCCGGGTGCCGGCGCACGGCTGCTCGAGGCCATCCAGGAAACCACCCTCGCGCTGCGGACCCGCAAGGCCGAACGCCCGCTGATCGTCGCCTTCGTCGTCGAGGCGGGGCCCGAGTTCAGCGATCTGCGCCACCGCCAGGTGCGCGAGGCGCTCGAACGGGCCAACGCCTCGCTCTGGGTGCTGCTGTTGACGGCCCCCGGCGGATACGACGGGATGTCGGAGACACAGCGCGAACGCGATCTCGTGATCGGTGATGTCACGCAGCAGAGCGGCGGCACGCGGGAGATCGTGCTGGCCAGCCAGCAGCTGCCGCAGGCCTTCCGCAACCTTGCCGCCCGGATCGCCTCGCGCTGGCAGATTACGTACGGACGGCCCGACACGCTGATTCCCCCGGAGCGGCTGGAGATCTCGGGCCGCAACCGGGACCTGCGCGTGCTCGCACCGGAATGGGCCGCACCATGAAGCTCGCCGGGGCGGCCGCCCTCCTGCTCGGGCTGGTCCTCGCCGCCGGTACGCCTGCCGCGCAGCAGGTGTTCAGGACGACCACCGACATGGTCTTCCTGAGCGTGACGGCCGCGCGCGGCGACCGCATCGCCGGCGGGCTGGAGGCCGGCGATTTCCTCGTGTTCGAGGACGGCCGCCCGCAGAAGATCGAAGTCTTCTCGCGCGAGCCGCAGCCCATTGCGCTTTCGCTGCTCGTCGACGCCAGCATGAGCATGGAGTCGAAGATGTCGCTGGCGGCCGAAGCGGCCACCGGCTTCGTCGACCGCATGCGCCCGGGCGACACGGCCCAGGTCGTGGCCTTCAACCACAGCGTCGACATCCGGCAGTCCTTCACCGACGACCGCCAGCTGCTGCAGCAGGCGATCCGCACCACGCGGCCGAGCGGCCAGACGGCGCTCTACACCGCGCTGTACGTCGCCTTCGGCGAACTCGAACAGATCGGGCGTCGGACGCGCGGCGAAATCCGGCGGCAGGCCATCGTCCTGCTGTCGGACGGACAGGACACCACCAGCCTGCTCGACTACGACGCGGTCGTCGACCGCGCGAAGCGATCCGACGTGATCGTCTACGCGATCGGGCTGCGCGACCCGACCGAGCGCGACGCGCTCGGCGCCCGCCAGCACGAAGTCGGCCTCCGCATGCTCGCCCAGACGACGGGCGGGCGCGCGTTCTTCGTCGACACTCCCGGCCAGCTCCCGGCTATCTACAACCAGATCGCCGACGAGCTCGAAGCGCAGTACACGATTGGCTACGTTTCGGACAACACCCGCTACGACGGCAGCTGGCGCGAGATTGCCGTGCGCGTGACGGCGCCAGGCGTCACGGCCCGCACGCGTGCCGGCTACTACAGTCCCAGGGTCAGACGGTGACGCGAACCGGCAGGGTCGTCATCATCGGCGCCGGACCGGGCGATCCCGGCCTGATCACGGCGCGGGGCCTCCGCGCGCTCGGCGAAGCCGACGTCGTCGTCTACGACCGCAACGTGGAACGGCTGCTGCGCTTCGCGCCGCCGCACGCCGAGCGCATTGCCGCCGGCGCGCCGGCCGAGCGTGACACCGCCCAGGACGCCATCTCGATGCTCCTCGCCGAAAAGGCGCGCGAAGGCAGCATCGTCGCCCGACTGAAGTGGGGCGATCCGTTCGTGTTCGACAGCGGTGCCAAGGAGGCGATGTTCCTCTATGAGCAGCGCATCCCGTTCGAGATCGTGCCCGGCGTGCCGGCAGCCGTGGCGACCCCGGCGTACGCCGGCGTCCCGGTCACCTACCCGGGCGCCGGTGATGCGTTCGTCCTGCTGCGCGGCCAGGAACACCCGGCCGATCCGGTGCCGCCGATTGCCTGGACGGCCCTGGCCGGCCTCGAAGGCACGATCACCTCATTCGTCACCGGTGCGGCCGCGTCGACCGTGCTGCAGCAGCTGCTCGACCATGGCACGCCGCCCGACACGCCGGCGGCGTTCATCACCGACGGCACCCTGCCGACCCAGCACACTCTGACCGGATCAATCGCCACGATGATCGCGAGCGTCGCAGCGGTCGACAGCGGGCCGGGGCTGCTCGTGGTCGGCAAGGCAGCCGGGCTGCGCGAGCACCTGCGCTGGTTCGACGACCGCCCGCTGTTCGGCCGCCGGATTGTCGTGACGCGATCGCCCGAGCAGGCGCCGGAACTGGCCGACGCGCTCGAGGCGCTCGGCGCGCAGGCCGTCCAGGCGCCGACGCTCCGCATCGTGCCACCCGAGGATCCGGAGGCGATCGACCGGGCCGCAGCGGCGGTGGCCGACTACGACTGGGTGGTCTTCGGCTCGGCAGGTGCGGCGACGCGGTTTCTGACCGCGCTGACGCGTGGCCCGCTCGATCTGCGCGCGCTCGGGCGCGTGCGCATCTGCGCCGTGGGGCCGTCGACGGCCGATCGCCTGGCGTCGGCCGGGATCCGTCCCGATGCCACGGCCGCCGAGACCGGCGTCGAGCACGTCCTCGAGGCTCTGGCGCCGTTCGGGCGGCTCGACGGCCAGCGCGTGCTGGTCGTCCGCCCCGATGTGCTGCGCGACATGCTCGCCGGCGCGCTCGCGCGCGTGGGTGCCGACGTGAGCGAGCTCATCGCCTACCAGACCGAGCCCGTCCCGCCCGATGCCCCCACTGTCCAGGAGCTGTACCGCGAGCTGCTCGACGGCCGCATCGATGCGGTAACGTTCACGAGCCCGTCCGCCCTGCGTCGGTTCGCCGCAATGATCGGCGAAGAGCAGGCCGCCGACCTCCTCAACACGACGACGGTCGTGACCATCGGGCCGGTGACGGCGGCAGCGGCGCGAGAGCTCGGGATCGACGCGCCGATCGTTCCCGACCGGTACACCGTTGCCGGGCTCGTGCAGGCGCTGGTCGCAACGCTCGGCCGCAGCCGCAGCGGCCGCGACTAGGGTCGATCGTCACACCCGCTCGACGCACGCCAGTGTCGCCGGCACCGGCGCGATGCGGCTGTGGAACCCCGCCTCCACCTCCAGCGTCAGGGCTGCTGCCCCCAGAAGATGAACGTCCCGAACTTCGTCGACGTGACGATGTCGATCCGCCCGTCGCCATTGAGGTCGCCCGCCCAGGCATCAGACCCGACGCCGGACTGGTTGTGAATCAGCTCAGGGACGAACTCGGCTCCGCCCGGCGCGGAAGGGTTACGGACGGTGCGGTACCAGTAGATCACCGGCGGGCCGTAGGGGTCCGGATCGATCTGCGTATCCTGGTGCGACCAGTACCGCTTGCCGACGATGAAGTCGGGAATGCCGTCGCCGTCGACGTCGGCCACGGCCGTGCCATGCAGCTGCGAGAACGCCACGCCACCCGCATTGTCCGGCCAGTTGTGGTCGTCCATGATCATGTGCTGCTCGAACGAAATCGAGCCGTCCTCGCGGCGTTTCTGCTCGTACCACGCCAGTCCCCACCCATGTGCCGCCAGCGACGTGACAACGTCGTTGAGGCCATCGCCGTTCACGTCGTAGACGGCCATGACGCTGCCGCCGGCGCTGGCACGACCGATGTTCCGCCCGAACGCCTGTGGATGGTATTTCCACGGCCCCGTCGCCGTTCGATCCGCCGGCTGCTCCCACCATCCATAGGCATTGAGGATGTCGATGCGGCCGTCGCCGTTGATGTCCCCTGCTCCCACGCCGTGCGCGGTCGCATAACCCGTCTCGGAGACGGTGCGGACAATCCACGGTCCCGTCGGGTCCGCCGGATCCGGAGTCGCATAGTGCATCGCACCGTCGGCGCCGTAGACCAGGTCGAGACGTCCGTCGGCGTCGACATCCGTGAGAACGGCAATCTCCGTCTGCTGTGCAGTCGTCACGCGGTAGCTGTCCCATCGCCGCGACTCGCCGCGCGGATTGACGTACAGCGTCGCGCCGGCGTTGGGCCCCGAAAAGGCAGCGTTGAGGACGTCGGGCCATCCGTCGCCGGTGAAGTCCGCCGCGAACTGCATCCAGGCGTGACCGGCAAACTCCGTCGACGGATTGACGGTCGTCGCCAGGTACACCTCGCGGCTCCGCGTGTAGTCCGGGCCGAAGTAGATGTGCGGTCCGGCGACGACGTCCATGACGCCGTCGCGGTTGAAGTCGGCTGCGGCGGCGCCGAACGAGTAGTAGAACGGGCTGATCTGCTGCACGCGGAAGCGCGGCGACACCTGTTCGACCGGCCGCGTCCGGATCGCGAGGTCCTTGAACGCGATGTTCCGGAAGCGGACCGAACCGGTGCCGGCCACGTGCAGAGCCACGGGACCGTACCGTCCCACCTCCTCGTCGGCCACGCCGCTCGGGCCCTGATTGTTGACGAAGACACGAACGATGTTGGCATCGACGAGGATTTCGACATCGTTCCACTCGCCCGGATGCAGGCCGGTCCGCGGCTGTGCGATGGGCAGATCAGGGGGCGGCGCCCCGCGCCCGCGGCCGCCTGCGGGCGCGGCGCCGCGGGCGGGCGGCGCCGGCGGTGGAGGCGGTGCGATGCGTACCTGGCCGCCGGTCGGCGGACGCAGCCGCGTGCGTGATGTCTCGCGGCCGGCCGCATCCAGCGTCACGGCATAGGTC
>QGVF01000069.1 GCA_003242705.1 Acidobacteriota bacterium | reverse complement strand
AACCCCAGAAAACAAAGCAGCAATTTTACGAGTTTCTGCCGACGATGTTGCCGAGGCCGAGGTCGGCTTCGCCCGCCCAGGCGGCTCCGACCGAGACGGCGAGCTCGGGGGCGCTCGTGCCGTACGCGACGATCGTCAGTCCGATCACCAGCGGTGAGATGCCCGATGCCGCGGCGATACGTGCCGCGCCGCGAACCAGCCAGTCGGCGCCGCCGACGAGCAGGGCCAACCCGGCGACGAACATGAGAATCGTGAGTATGCCTACGTCGTTCATCGATGAGCCGAGGCCGTCTGTCTGCTGCCGGCCCGGGATCGCCGGCAGACGGCGGCGGACGTCAGCGGTATCAAGAGACTCGGGAACAGCTGCATGGCGCTGCTGAGCAGGGGCAGCGCGGCGTGCTCCGTGACCTGTACGAGCGACGCGTGGATGCGCCGGTCGGCAGCCGTGGCCGGCAGCGCGAGGCCGGGGGCAGACGTGGCAACGAGCAGGGTGTTCACGGGCGCCGGCGGGCGCGGGTCGGAAGAGCGGGCGACTCGCGTTTCATCCCATCCTCCAGCCTAGCACGCTTCCACGGGGCGACCGGCCGGCCGTGTGATAGCATCCGGCCTCGTTCCTCGGCAGGAGTTGACGTCATGGCAATCGGGCGGAAGAAGCTGGTACAGATTGTCGCGGCGCTCGTCGCAGCGGCGGCCGTGGCCGGATCGATTGGCTATTCGGTGGCGCAGCAGCGGGCGGCCGCGGCCATGGCCGAAGCGGCCACCGCGTTCCTCGATTCGCTGACGCCCGAGCTGCGCGAGCGCGCCGTCTTCCCGCTGAACGACGACGAGCGGACGCGCTGGAACTTCATCCCCACGAACCAGTTTCCGCGCAACGGCGTCCCGCTCAAGGACATGAACGCCGCCCAGCGCCGGGCCGCCCACGACCTGCTGCGCGCCGCCCTGGGCCACGGCGGCTACCTGACGGCGACGACGATCATGGATCTCGAGACGATCCTGAAGGAGATCGAAGGCGAGGGCGGACCGTTCATTCGCGACCCCGAACTCTACTTCTTTACGATCTTCGGCACGCCGTCGTCGACCGGGCAGTGGGCGATGCGCGTCGAGGGGCATCACCTGTCGCTGCACTTCGCCGTCGATGGCGCGCGGATGGCCGTGACGAGCGCCCCGGCCTTCTTCGGATCGAATCCGGCCGAAGTCCGCACCGGTCCGCGCACCGGCATGCGGACGCTCGGCACGCAGGAAGATGCCGGCCGCGCCCTGCTCGACTCGCTCGACGACCAGCAGCGGGCGAAGGCGATCATTTCGGACACGGCGCCCCGCGACATCGCCACGCGGACCCAGCTGCAGGTCAACCCGCTCAAGCCCGACGGGCTGTTCGCGTCGGACATGACGCCGGGCCAGCGCGAGCTGCTGATGGACGTGATTCGCGTCTACGCCGCGCTGATGGCCGATGACATCGCGGCCGATCGGCTCGCAAAGATCGAAGAGGCGGGCATCGAGAACATTGCCTTCGCCTGGGCGGGATCGACCGAGCGCGGCGAGCGCTACCACTACCGGATCCAGGGGCCGACGTTCCTGATCGAGCACAACAACACGCAGAACAACGGCAACCACATCCACTCGGTGTGGCGCGACTTCGACGGCGACTTCGGCCGCGATCTGCTCGGCGAGCACCTCGCATCCGTGCCGCACTGAGGCAGATCCCTGCGCGATTGAGGCGGGCCGGATCCCGGCCTGGCGCTCAAGTCCTTCATCTCCCTGCCGATTGACGAGCGGGGGCGGCCCGGGGCCGCCCTGCAGACGTCGGACGGCTGTGGATCCCGCAACTCTCATAGGGCTCGTCGGGGCCCTCATCGTCGTTGTCGCTGCGATCGCCCTGGGCGGCGGTGCGCTGACGTTCGTCGACATCCCGTCGGCGATGATCGTTTTCGGCGGCAGCCTCTTCGTGGTGCTCGCGAAGTTCAGCGTGCCGCAGTTCCTCGGCGCGATTGGCGTCGCGGCGCGCGCCTTCAGGTTCCGCCTGCCGACAATCGAGGCGGCGATTGCCGAGACGATCGAGCTCGCACAGATCGCCCGCAAGCAGGGCATCCTTGCGCTCGAGGACCGGAAGGTCGAGTCGCCGTTCCTGCAGAAGGGGCTCGAGATGCTGGTCGATGGCCAGGATCGCGAGACGCTGCAGGCCTGCCTCGAAAAGGAGCGCCTGCTCACGCTCGATCGGAACCGCTGGGGCGCGAAAATCTTCAGCGCGTTCGGCGACGTCGGACCGGCCATGGGCATGATCGGCACGCTCATCGGCCTCGTGCAGATGCTGTCGAACATGGAGGATCCGAAGGCGATCGGGCCCGCCATGGCCGTCGCACTGCTGACGACGCTCTACGGCGCGCTGATGGCGACGACGATCTGCATTCCGATCGCCGACAAGCTCACGCTGCGCATGAGCGAGGAGTCGCGCATGCAGCAGCTCTGGACCGACGCGTTGCTGGCCATTCAGGCCGGCACCAACCCGCGGATCGTCGAACAGCTGCTCAGCAGCTACCTGCCGGAGCGCGGCCGCGATAAGGCCAGCGGCGGAGCCGAGACGCCGAAGGCCGCCGCCTGACCTGGTTCCGCACGAAGCATGATCGACGAAGAATCTTCCGGATCGGGCACCCCCGCCTGGGTCGTCACCTTTGCCGACCTGATGTCGCTGCTCATGTGCTTCTTCGTCCTTCTCCTGTCGTTCTCCGAGATCGACGCGCAGAAGTTCAGGCAGATTGCCGGCGAGCTGTCGCAGGCCTTCGGCGTCCAGCGCGACGTGCCGGTCGAGGACGTGCCGACCGGCTCGAGCATTGCCTTTTCGGAGCTGCTGGCCGAGTCGGGATCGGCCATGGCCGCGCTCGAGCGCACCGACGCCGAGCGCCTCACCGAGGCAACCGCGGCGGCGCTGCGCGAGTCGCTGGCCCACGAGCTCCGGCAGGGACAGATCCAGCTTGACGAAGGGCCGCGCCGGCTCGTGCTGCGCGTCCAGGAGCAGGGATCGTTCCCGTCGGGATCGGCATCGGTGACGCCGGCGTTCGAGGATCTGCTCCGACGTATGGCCGGCGTGCTCGCACGTGTGCCCGGTGTACTGACGATCGAAGGGCACACCGACGACGTGCCGATCCGCAACGAGCGCTTCGAGTCGAACTGGGATCTGTCGGCCGCGCGTGCCGCCGCCGTTGCGAACACGCTGCTGCGCCATGCGGAGATCGATCCGGCGCGCCTGCAGGTGCAGGGACACGCCGAGACGCGGCCTCGCGAGCCGAACGACTCGCCCGAGCAGCGCGCGCGCAACCGACGCGTCGAGATCATCATCGACCAGAGCGGCGACCTCGACGACCTGCAGCGCGAGCTCGAGCGCCTGCGCGAGGACGCCGGGACGCTGCAGCACGAGCTCGAGGCCCCATCACGGCCATCCTGACCGGGTAGATTCTTCACGCTGGGCAGGATCGACACGGCTCGGGCCGCGCGGCCGGCCGTATACCCTGCCGCCAGAAGCGGTACGGTCCTTGCCTGTTCTTCTGGCAGCCCCCAGTTACGCCCGCCATCGAGGCCGGCGCCGAGATAAGAGAGGAAAGGTGAGATATGGCCGCATACGAACGAGTTCATGATCTGATGGCTAAGGCTATGGGGATTGCAGCGGTGGCATCGCTGGCTATTGTGCCGGCCGCGGCCGCGCAGGAACGGGCCGATACCGCGCAGACGCCGCCTGCTCAGACGCAGCCCGCTGCGCCGCAGCAGGAGCAGGAGAGCGCAGCGGCCCAGCCGCAGGCCGACGACGTGGTGACGTCCGCGGCGGTGACCGACGATGAGGTCGAGCGCTTCGCGAAGGCGTATCTTGAGATCCGCAAGGTGCAGGACGAGGCCGGTGATTCGGCCGAGGCCAGGCAGCAGGCGAACGAGAAGATGGCGGAAATCGTTTCCGACAACGACCTGACGGTCGATCGCTACAACCAGATCGCCCGCTCGCTCGCGCAGGATCAGGCGCTGCTCCAGCGCGTGCAGCGCAAGGCCGCTGAACTGCAGGCCGAAACGGCCGGCGCCGCAGATCCGACCGAGCGTCCCGGTGCGTCGCAGCCCGCTTCGCCCGAGGCGCAGCCCGAGGGCGGCGCCCAGTAAGACGTCGTCCGACCTCGAGATGTACCGCCGGGGGGCAGATTGCCAGTTGTCACTCCATCCCGTCTGGAAGTCTGCCCCCTGATTTCGTCCTTCCGCCGCATCCGTCCCCGCTCCGCAATCTGACGTTCACGCAGCAGGCCTTGCCTGCGCGTCCGGTCGACGTCATACACTGCCGTTGTCATGCTCGCGCTGCTGCGTGCTCAGCTCCCGGACGTCGTGCGGGCGGCCGCACCGCTCGGACTGGTCGTTGCCGCGCTGCAGGTGACGATCGTCGGTGCGCCGGCCGCGGAATTCCTGCAGTTTCTCGCCGGCCTTGCCCTCGCCATCCTGGGCATGACATTGCTCTTTGCGGGCATCGATCTCGGCATCCTTCCCATGGGCCGCTATATCGGTGCCGAGCTGCCGCGGCGCGGCTCGCTGCCGCTCATCCTGCTGACGGCATTTGCCCTGGGATTTGCGACCACGATCGCCGAGCCCGACGTCATCGTCCTCGCCCAGCAGGTCGAAACGGCATCGGGTGGCGACCTGTCGGCGACGACGCTCGCGGTGGTCATCTCGGCGGGTGTCGGCGCGTTCGTCGTCATCGCGATGCTGCGCATCGTGTTCGGCGTTCCGATGGTGTACCTGCTCGCCGCCTTCTATCTGGTCGGTGTCGGGCTGACGTTCGTCGCACCGCCGCGCATCGTGCCGACGGCCTGGGATGCGGGCAGCGTGACGACCGGTGCGCTGTCGTCTCCCGTGATCCTGGCGCTTGCGCTGGGCTTCATCTCGGTGCTGCCGAAGCGCAACGCGGTCGAAGACGGCTTCGGCCTGCTCGGCCTCGGGTCAATCGGCGCGGTGCTGCTGGTGCTGCTGTTCGGCATGTGGGGCTGAGATGCTCGACGAAGTCGTCACCGTCGCACGCAGCGTCGGCCTCGCGGTCGGGCCGCTCGTCGTCCTGTTCGCGCTGTTTCAGGGACTCGTTCTGCGGCTGCCGCCGCGCGAGATCGGCCGCATCGCCCGCGGGACCGCGCTGGCTTCCATCGGCCTCCTTCTGTTCCTGCTCGGCGTGAACTTCGGGTTCCTGCCGTTCGGGCGCGCCATCGGGGCCGCGATCGGCGACGAGGCGAACCGGTGGCTCCTCGTCCCGGCCGGTGCACTGCTCGGCTTCGTGACCACCTGGGGAGAGCCTTCGGTGCGCATCCTGGCCGATCAGGTCGATCAGGCGTCGGCCGGATCGATCCGCAAGGGACTTGTGCTCGTGGCCGTGTCGATCGGCGTGGCAGTGGCCGTCGCTGCCGGCGTTATCCGCATCGCGTACGGCCTGCCGCTGCTCTACCTCATCGTGCCCGGCTACCTGCTCGTCGTCTTTGCCATGTGGTGGAGCGACCGCGGGTTTCTCGCGATTGCCATCGACGCCGGAGGCGTCGCCACCGGACCGCTGGCCAACACCTTTCTGCTGGCCGTGGCCTTCGGCGTCGCGATCGCGATGGGACACGACGATCTGATGGTGCACGCGCTCGGGCTCGTGGCGCTGATCGCCCTGGCGCCCGTGCTGTCACTCGTCTTCCTCGGACTCGTCGTCAGGCGGGGCCGGCAGGAGGTCAGGGAGTCGTAGACATGGAGGCATCGCTCATCGTCAGCATCGTTCGGAAGGGGTGGGGCAGCACGATCCTCGAGGCGGCGGTCGAGGCGGGCGCGCGCGGCAGCACCGTGCTGCACGGGCGTGGCGCCGGCATCAACGAGCAGCAGAAGATTTTCGGCATGTCGATCGAGCCTGAGAAGGAGATCGTGCTGACCGTCGCGTGGCCGTCGCAGGTCGACGCGATTCTGGCCGCGATCGTCGAGGCCGGCGAGCTCAACGACACCGGCCGCGGCATTGCCTTCGTCCTGCCGATCGAGAAGGTCGTCGGTGTCGCGCATTTCATGCGCGACGCGGCCGGGGCGAAGCCGGACCCGTCGTCGTAATCGCGATCTCCGGCTCAGCGATCGCCGGCCCACACGAGCCCGTCGGGTGCACGGCTGACGACAAGGGGATCGGGATCGATGTCGGGCGCGCGATTGAGCGGCGGCCGCTGGAAGGCAATGCGTGCCGCGTCCAGATCGAACGATGTCGGCTCGATGCGCGCCGAGACGTGCATGACTGACGTCGGCGCGGACACGTGGTCGCAGCCGAGCGCGTGCCCGAGCTCGTGCGCGCGCAGCGAGCGACGGTGCACCGACGGCTCGCTGTCGAATGTGGCATCGAGCATCACGGCGCCGCGCCGGACTTCGCCCGTCGCATTCCACGCCCAGCGTCCGTAGCCCCACGCGCCGAGCGCATCCGTCAAACCCTCGAACCGGGCGACGAAGATCACGCCGTTCTGTCCGATGGGCACCGACGTGCCCGGCTCCGACGCCACCACGTCGACCGACGCGAATGCCGCGAATCTCCCGCCCGTGAGCTGCGGCAGCGCCCACGCAAGGTCCGCGGCGAGCCCGGCGCTTTCCTCCTCGGTCATCAGCGCCTCGCCGGCCTCGTAGTGCGAATCAGTCGTGTTCGAGAAGCGGAGGACGCGCCGCTCGATGACCAGACGCGGCGCCTCGACCCAGCGGTGCAGCGCACCGCGGCCGCGGAACATCTCGTCGAACGACCTGAGGTCGAACCGCGCGGGAATCAGGCCGATCTCCGCTTCGCTGCCCGCTGCAACGATCGTGGAGCGTTCGACGACGTCGGGTGCCGAAAGGACGGTCCGATAGCGGGACGATTCGCCACCCGTCGGCACGACGAAGTGGCCGTCGGGGCCGCTCGTGCCATTCCCGCCGCCGGCCACGCGTACGACCACACCGGGCAGCGGCGCCTGCGACAGCGCGTCGACGACGACGCCCGCGAGCGCGGGACCGGACGGGCCCGGCGCGGCTGGCGTGAGCCGCAGTTCGATGCGGGTATCGGAATCGAGCGAAAGCTCGACGCGGGCCTCGGTATAGCCATCGATCGAGGCGATGAGTGCCAGCGGTCCAGGCACGAGATCGGCCATCGTCCACTGGCCACCTTCGGCAGTGGTTGCCCGTCCGCTGTTCGGGCCTGAGGCAATCTCGATGCGGACGCCGCTGAGTGGCTCGCGCGTTCGCTCGTCGAGCGTCGTGCCCGACAGCGTGTACAACACCGGATCAGGATCGTCGCCGGGATCGTCGGGGCCGCCTTCGCCGCCGGTGTCAGGACGACGCAGCGTGAAGTCGATTCTCGTATCGCCTTCGATCACGACGTGGTTCGTCGCCGGCGAGAAGCCGTCGGCCTCGGCGCGAACCACGTATGTACCGGAGGGGAGTGCCGCGATCTCGTAGTGGCCGGCGTCGTCGCTGACGGCAGCCGGCGGCTCATCGGCAGCACCCTCGGCGATCGAGACACGTGCCCCGGCCAGCGGCGCGTGGCTGTCGTCAGTGATCGAGCCGGAAAGCGTGAACACCGCGACGGCGGGATCCACCGGTTCGGGATTCGGCGACGGGGCCGAGGGTGCCCGGTCGCAGGCGCCTGCCATCGCGGCAGCCGCGAACGCCGCCATCGGCAGGACGAGCCGACGAAGCATCGCACGCAGCGCCACCATTCCGGGCTCCAGCGGTGCAAGCCCCGTACCTCGGCACCGGACCGGACGGGAGCAATTGCTGTCGACATCGACGCGGAGCGTTGGCGCCCGGTGAGCACGCCTTTACACAGCGCCGGGCACGAGCGCCACGTCATGCCCGCACGCGGGTTGTGAAGATGCGTGGGCATTGGTATCGTGCGCCGGGATCCCGGTGAGTCGCGAGGAGGGGTCGGAGGAGCGCATGCGCAACATCCTGTGTGCGGTCGATCTTGCAGAGCCCGCGCCGCGCGTTCTGGCGTACGGAGCCGGTCTGGCGCGCATGTACGGTGCACCGCTGCTGCTGGTCCACGTGTTCAATCCGCCGCTGCCGCTGCGCCTGGCACTGCCGCAATACGCCGGAGATCTGCTCGACTCGAGCGCGCGAACCGGGCTGATGGAGGACCTGGAGCAGCTCGCCGAGCCGATGCGCGAGCAGGGCCTCACTGTCCGCTGCCTGGTGCGTGAAGGTCGGCCGGCGCGTGAGCTGGCGCGCGCCGCACGGTCGAAGGAGGCCGATCTCGTCGTGATGGGCACACACGGGCGGGCCGGCATGGGCCGACTGGTCCTCGGCTCGGTTGCCGAAGAGACCATCCGCACGGCGCCGTGTCCGGTGCTGACGTTGCCGCCCGTGGGTGAAGGTTCCGACGCCGAGGCGGAGCCGGGGCCCGAATCGTTCCGGCGCATCCTGTGTCCGGTCGATCACTCACCCGACAGCCTCGCGGCGCTCCGCACCGCCACCGCGATCGCCGAGCGCGTCCAGGGCATCGTCAGGCTGCTGCACGTGGTGGAATGGTTCGCGCCGCGTCAGCTCGCAGCCTATCGCTTCCTGACGTCTTCGCAGGTGCCCGATTCGGTCCTGGGTGATGCGCGCGCGCGGCTCGACGCCATCGTGCCGACGTCGACGTCGTGCGGGTTCGAAACGGACGTGGTCGTGGCGGATCGGCCGTACACGGCCATCCTGCAGGCCGCGTCGCGGCAGCCGTCCGACCTGATCGTGCTCGGCGTGCGCGGCCGTGGCGCTCCGGGGCCGTTTGCCGGGTCCACGACGAACCGCGTGCTCAGGCAGGCGCCCTGCCCGGTGCTGACGGTGGCGGCCGAGCCGGAAACGGAGCACTGACGCCGGGCGACCGGCCGTCGCTCCACGGAGCGTCACGTGTCGTATACTCAAGAGTCCTGCCGCGGTGAGGTGGCTGAGTGGCCGAAAGCGGCGGTTTGCTAAACCGTTGTAGGGGCTAAAACCTCTACCCAGGGTTCGAATCCCTGCCTCACCGCCAGTCTCTTCCTGCAGGACGCCTCATCTCGCCAAACGGCAATCCGAAATCCGTCCCGTCTGCCCGGGCGGGTGGTACGGGTGGGCGCGCTCGCGAATACCGAGGTCGCGCCGCACGGATTGTCGATGAGCAGTCACCTGGCGGCCAGATGCCGGACCTTGTCCGGATTCCGCACGACGTAGATGCCGACGATGGCTCCGTCGTCGATGTCGAGGGCCGTCGTCTGCACGACTCCGCCGCGTTCGATCGTGATGAAGCCCGGCAGGGCGTCGATGCGCGCGAAGCGCACGAGCTGCGACGGTGACACGGCGAAGTCGCGGGCGAGGTCGCCGTGCCGGGCCATGACTTCGGCGATGCCGACCAGCGGGTGCGGCGACGCGGCGATCTTCCCTCCGCCTCGCTCGAGCGGCGAAAGCCGCTCGAGCATGACAGGCCAGCAGCGCCGAATGTGACAGGTCTAGTCGAGCTTCACGAACGCGACCGCGTTGTTCGCATTCATCGGGATGACCAGCTGGTTCGCTCCCGCGTCGTAGCACATCGACGCCGCGTTCGGGATGTTCTCGGCGATCAGCTCGCCCTTCTGGCCGGGCCGGATGCGCGAGACTCCGCCCTCGAGCACGCTGCTGACGTACTTCGTGCCGTCCGGCATCACCACGATGCCGTCGTTGCCCGCCTGGGCCGCCTGCTCCGTCCGCAGAAGCCTGCCGTCGGTCGAGTACGTCTGCACGTCGGGCGTGCCCATGTTGACGACGACGAGGTTGCCGTCCGGGTCGAGCGCGATGCCGTTCGGCCGTGCGAGCGGGGCGCCCTGAATGATCATCGTGGCCTGGTCGTCCGGCGCGATGCGCCAGACCTGCCACGTATCCGGATCGGCGTTCTCGCCCGCGGCGCCCGTGACGGTCGCGTAGACCGTGCCGTCCGGCGCGGCCGCGATGTCGTTGAACCACTCCACCTGCTCGACCCGCGCCTCGCCGAGCGGCCGGCCCGTCTTCATGTCGAAGCGGCGGATGACCGCCACCGCGCGATCGCCGGGACCCGTGCCACCGTCGCGATCGGCCAGATAGAGCACGCCGCCGACGATGTCGGAGCCGTAAGGTTCGTTGAGGACCAGCGGGGGATCGAGCCTGGCGCGCTGCTCGGGCGACTGGATGCCGAGCCAGCGTGCGGTGTGGATCGAACCGTCGTGGTTCATGAACGTGATCCACGCGTTGTTGGTCTGTACGTTCTGCGGCACGCCGCGGTTCGGAATGACGATGACGTCGCGGTCCGGGTCGTACGAGCAGCTCTCGGCCGAGTACACCGACCCGTACACCTTCACGTTCGACGAAATCGGATTGAAGCCGCCGTCGGCCCCGGGCGTGATCGGCAGGCCGAGCGGATTGCCCACCGGATAGGGCTGCTGCGCGGCGACGGCCGCGGCGCCCGCGCCGACGACCGCCGCGAGGATCCCGGTTCCGAGCATGATGCGTGTCATCTGCAAACCTCCTCCGATGAGCGATCGAGCATACGTCAGCCGGAAAGCGCGCGTTTTCACCTATTCTTAATGGTCAGTGTGGCCGGCCGCGATGGCGGCCGGACCGTTCCGTCACCAGGCACCCGTGAAAGCACCGCGCGTCCGTTTCGCTCCGTCACCGACCGGCTACCTTCACATCGGCGGCGCCCGTACCGCCCTGTTCAACTGGCTCTACGCCCGCCGCCACGGCGGCACGTTCGTTCTGCGCATCGAGGACACCGACACCGAGCGTTCGTCCGACGAGATGATTGCCGCCATCCTGCACGGCATGCGCTGGCTGTGTCTCGACTGGGACGAGGGGCCCGACGTCGGCGGACCGTACGGGCCGTACCTGCAGAGCGCGCGGCGCGAGCGTCACCTGGCGGCCGCACAACGGCTTCTCGAGACGGGCGCGGCGTATCACTGCTACTGCCCGCCCGAGCTGCTGCAGCAGAAGCGAGCCACAGCCGAGGCGGCCGGCGGCGGCTGGATGTACGACCGTACGTGCCGTCGTCTGTCGGCCGACGAGCGCGCCGCCCTCGACGCGGCCGGCAGGCCGCGCGTCGTCCGCTTTGCCGTGCCCGATGATGCCGACACGGCCTTCGACGACTGGGTGCATGGACGCATCAGCGTGCCGGCCGCGAGCATCGAGGACTTCGTGCTCGTCAGGTCGGACGGCACGCCGACCTATCAGCTGTCGGTCGTGGCCGACGACATCGACATGGCGATCACGCACGTCGTCCGCGGCGACGACCACGTGTCGAACACGCCGAAGCAGATTCTGCTGTATCGCGCGCTGGGGGCGCCCGTGCCGGTCTTCGCGCACGTGCCGCTGATTCTCGGGCCGGACAGGAAGCGCCTGAGCAAGCGGCACGGGGCGACGTCGGTGGGCGAGTACGAGGCGCAGGGCTATCTGCCCGAGGCGATGGTGAACTTCCTCGCGCTGCTCGGCTGGTCGCCCGGCGCGGGCGACCAGGAGCTGTTCACGCGCGACGAGCTCGTTGCGAAGTTCACGCTCGAAGGCATCAGCGGCGGTAACGCGGTCTTCAATCCCGAGAAGCTCGATTGGTTCAACCAGCAGCACATGATGCGGCTCGCGCCCGCCGAGCTCGTCCGTCGCGTCGCCGGACGCCTCGAGGCCGCGGGTCTCTGGCGCGACGACTACGACCAGGGCTGGCTCGAACGCGTCATCGTGCTGCTCGCGCCGCGCGCGAGGCGGCTCGACGACCTGGTACCGCAGTTCCGCACTTTCGCGGTCGATCTCGTCGAGCGTGATCCGGCGGCCGTCGCGAAGCACCTGGGCGACGAGATGGGCCGTGCGCACCTGGCCGCGCTGCGCGAACGGCTGGCCGCGGCCGATGCGTTCGATGCCGCCACGCTCGAGCCGCTCGTGCGCGGCCTGGCCGAGGAGCGCGGTGTGAAGGCGGGCGTCCTGATTCACGCTGCCCGCGTGGCCGTGACCGGACAGACCGTCAGTCCGGGCATCTTCGAGGTACTCGAGCTCGTCGGCCGCGATCGCGTCCTGCGGCGGATCGACGACGCGCTGGCGGGGGCGGCATAGCGTGGCGCGTCGGCCGGCGTCGACGGGCAGGAGCGAGCCGGCACCGGCGGTCACGTCGGCCATCAGCGTCATCACGCCCGAGGACGAGCCGCGCATCAGACGGCTGCTGGCGCGGCGCGATCCGCGGCTCGGCGAGGTCATCCGCCGCTTCGGCCCCTGCCGCCTCACAGACACGCGCACGCGGCGGCCGTTCGTCTCACTGGTCCGCGCACTGACGTCGCAGCAGCTGTCGACGAAGGCCGCGGCGACGATCTTCGGCCGCGTCGTCGATCTGGTGGGCGGCGTCGAGCGGCTCACGGCCGACGTGCTGCTGGCGATCGATCCGGCGGACCTGCGCGCTGCCGGCCTGAGCGGGCAGAAGGTCGCCTACGTGCGCGACCTGGCGGAACACGTGGCCGACGGGCGCCTCGACCTGAATGGCCTGGCGTCGCAGACCGACGCCGAAGTGGAGGCGGCCATCACGGCGGTCAAGGGCTTCGGCCGCTGGTCGGCCGAGATGTTCCTGATGTTCCAGCTCAACCGCGCCGACGTCTTTCCGGTCGGCGATCTCGGCATCGTCAAGGGGACGCAGCTGCTGCTCGGCATGAAGTCGCGTCCCACGCCGCGCACCATGCTGCGCGCGGCCGAGCGCTGGCGGCCGTATCGATCGGTGGCGGCGTGGTACCTGTGGCGGCTCGTCGAGGCCACGCCGATGACGCCGGCCGCGCAGGGCAACGGTCGGGCGTCGCGCAGCGTATAGCGGAACAGATGCTCATCCGCCCGCGCGTCGCCATCGCCTGTGCGCTGGTCGCCCTTCCTGTTGCGGCGCTCGTGTCGAGCGCGGTGCATCGCATCCGCATGCGCGACCTGGAGCTGGCGACCCTGCGCGTCGTCCAGTCGCAGGTCAACGACCAGGTGCGCGAGCGCTGCGAGAGCGATCCCACCTGGTTTCTGACCGGGCCGCTCGTGGGCCGTCCGCCCGGCGGCGTGTTCGTGCCCCGCAGCGACGACGACCTGCCGCCCCGGCCGCGCGTCGATCCGCAGCCGTTCGAGCTGTTCGCCTACGACATCGACTTCGTCGGATCGAGCCCGGCCACGCCGCGCTTCCCGCAGGAGTTTCGACGGGCCATGCGGCAGTCGTCGGCGCCGGCCGTCATGTCGTACGAAACGCCCGACGGCGTCGGCGTGCAGGTGGCGATGCCGACCGGCTGGGTCGGCAGCGTCTGCATGTACTTCCTCGGCCGCATGGCGCCGCCGCCGAACCAGACGCGCGACCGCATTCTGGCGTTCGCCGGCGTGTTCCTGCTCGTGTTCGGTGCGGCCTACGGCGCGGCGCTGCCGACGATCCTGCGGATTCGCCGGCTGGCCCGCGACGCGCGCGAGTCGGTCGAGCACGACTTCACGGCGATCGCACCCGACAACAGGAAGGACGAGCTGAGCTCGATCACGTTCGTGCTGAACGACTCGGCACAGACGCTTCACGAGCGGCGGGCGCGGATCGAGGACCTGAGCGAGGCGCTCCGCCGCTTCGTCAGCAGCACCGACGACGAAGTGGCGCAGCCACTGGCCGAGCTCGAGGCGTCGCTGGCCGGCGTGGCATCGGAGCCATCGCCCGCGCAGGGCGACGTGCAGGCTGCGCTGCTGCAGGCGCACGACCTCGGGCACCGTGTCGCCAATCTGGTGGCGGCCGCGCGGCTGCGGTCGATGGGGCCGGAGCCGGCGCGCGAGCCGATCGATGTCGTGCGGATCGTCGGCGACGTCGTGGATCGCCACCGATCAATTGCCGCCGCGCGGGGCGTCGCGCTCCAGACCGATCTGCCGGGGCGCGCCGTCACCATCGAAGCCGACGCGGCGCTGTTCGAGCGCATCGTGGCGAACGTGGTCGACAACGCGGTGCGCTACAACCGCCCTGGCGGCAGCGTGCGCCTGGTGATGCGCGTCGACGAGGGCGAAGGGCGGTTCCGGTTGTGGGTCACCGACACCGGCGTGGGCGTGAGCGACGAGCACTTCCGCACGCTCACCGCGATCCACCGGTTCCGCGGCGACGAGCATCGTATCCGGCGGCCGGGTGCACCGGGCCTGGGACTGGCCGTGGCGCGCGAGGCCTGCGATCGCTACGACCTGGCGTTCGACATGCGCCGGCCCCCGGACGGCGGTCTCGAAGTGGAGATCTCGGGCGCCGTCGCCGCTACATAGCCGCGCCCAGCACAATCAGCAGCACGCGCTGCAGGCCGGAGACGACGCGCCCGCGCTCGATGTCGATCCACTCGTCGGGCGCGTGCGCGCGATCGCCGCGGATGCCGGTGTCGATCGTGATGGCCGGGACGCCCAGGCTCATCGGCAGGTTCGCGTCGGTGCTGCTCCAGCCGTACTGCGGCTCGAGACCGGTGATGCGCATGGCGGCCGCCGTCGTCCGTACGAGGCGATCGGTGTGCGGCGTCCGGCCCGACGGGCGCTCGCCGAGCAGATCGATCGTCGCCGAAATCCGCCCGCTCGACGTCGACCGGGCGCGGTTCTCCTCGTCGACTGCTCGATCGACCGCGTCGCGGAAGGCCGCATCGAGCCGCTGCAGCTCGTCGGGCGACTCGGACCGCAGATCGACGTCCATCCACACCGACGACGGGATGGTGTTCACGGAGGTGCCGCCGCCGATCAGGCCGACGTTGAAGGTGGTGCGCGGCGAGGCGGGGACGGCAATGGCGCCGATGTGCCGGATGGCGGCCGCAAGCGCGTTGGCCGGGTTGACGAGGCCGAAGGCGCCGTAGCTGTGGCCGCCCGGGCCGTCGAACGTGACCCGGTAGCGCAGGCTGCCGACGCCGCCCGTCGTGATGTAG
This sequence comes from Acidobacteriota bacterium, assembly GCA_003242705.1. Classification (GTDB taxonomy): domain Bacteria; phylum Acidobacteriota; class Vicinamibacteria; order Vicinamibacterales; family SCN-69-37; genus SCN-69-37. The sequence continues at coordinate 4,048 of QGVF01000069.1, read as the reverse complement.
TTGCCGCTGCCCATGCCGTCGATCGAGATGAAGGCGTCGATGCGGCCGGCGTAGCGTCCCTTCGTGAACAGGTGCCGCACGCCGCGCAGGCTGCCCGGGCCCTCTTCGCCCACGTTGGCGACGAAGAGGATGTTCGACGTCGTGTGGAGCATGCCGAAGTCGAGCGCGCGCGCGATGGCGAGCAGCGCCGCGACGCCCTGCGAGTTGTCGCCGATGCCGGGCGCCGACAGGATGGTGCCGTTGCGCCGCACGGTGACGTCGGTCTCGGGCGGGAACACCGTGTCGAGGTGCGCGGCGACGACGAGGAGGAGGTTACCGGTGCCGGGGCGGAGGATGAGGACGTTGCCCTCCTCATCGCGTTCGATGTCGGAGAGCCCGGAGGCACGCGCGAGCTCGACGAAGGCATCGGCGCGGGCGTCCTCGCCGAACGGCGGGGCCGGGACTTCCGTCAGCTGGATGAGCTCGTCGACGAAGCGGTCGTAGTCGCGCGCGAGGTACTGGGCGGCGACGCGGTAGCCGGGGTGGCCGTACAGCCGCTCGACCGTGGCGTCGGCCGGCGCCTGGGCGCTGGTGGCGAGTGCCGACAGGACGAGCAGCACGGCGGGGAGCAGCAGCAGGGGCGCGCGCATCGACAGGTGTCCGCCATGATAGCCGCTGGCGGCGCGCGGGCGGTCGTGCCTTGTCAAACCGCTGATTTTCTGCTATTTTGGGGGTTCTACCGCGACCTTGGTGCTGGGAGGTCGTTCAATGGTAGGACGGCAGACTCTGACTCTGCTTATCGGGGTTCGAATCCCTGCCTCCCAGCCAACTATCCCGTTCTACGAATTCGATGTACACGCCGGGCGGCACCTTCGCCCGCTTGGCCGCGTAGCGAACCCGTAACCAGGCGCCCTGTCGGGTGAGCGGTGTGCCGTCGTCGCGGGCGCGGTCATCCTGACCGTGGCGTACGACGGACAGGACCGGGCCAGGTGATCGGCGCGGCCGTCGCAGCCGCGCTGCCGTAGTCGCCGGCGCCGGTCCCGGTCGCTGCTGCCAGAGCCGCGGCGGTCTCGGCACAGGCGCGCCCTCGTCGTCCGCGGGCATGGGACCTGTCGCGCCTGCTGCGTTCCCCGAGTGTGTTCCGCCTACGCCCCCAGCGTAGCCGTAATCCCCTCGCGATACGTCGTCGCCGTCAGGTTGAACGCGCGGGCGATCCTGCTGCTGTCGAAGACGTAGTCGTGCTCGAACTGATAGAGCATCTCCATGTTCTCGCGAATGATCGGGGAGAAGACGCCCATGAGCGAGAGCATCCATCGCGGCGCCGTCTGCAGCCGGAAGGGCCGGCCGGAAAGCTCGCACGCGATGCGCACGAAATCGTTGCCGGTCATCGGCCCGGCGCTCGTGAGTGCGTGCCACACCTGTCCGTACGCAGACTCCGCGTTGCCGAGAATCGCCAGTGACCGCCCGACGTCCGGCGTATAGCTGAAGGTGTGCTGCGCGGCCGGATTCCCGATCCACTGCGGCGTCTTCCCCTGTCTGAGCCGCTCGAACACCGTCGAGTGCGTGAACGCGAGTGTGGCGTCAGGGCCGTAAAAGTCGGCGGCGCGCACGATCATGCCGCGAAGGTCTCCCCGCCGGACGGCGTCCATCAGGGTAGTGGCAACCTTCGCGCGGACCTCGCCCTTCCGGCTGATCGGGTTGTACGGCGTCTCTTCGGTCATCGCGCCGTCGACGCGGCCGTACGCATACACGTTGTCGAGGAACACCAGCGCGGCACCGTGCCGTCGGCACGCGTCCATAACGTTGCGCATGACGCGCGGCCACTCTTCGCGCCAGACGCGATGGTCGTACTTCAGACCCGCCACGAGATACGCGACGGTGCTGCCCTCCACCGCGCGCGCCGTCGCCTCCGCATCCAGCAGATCCGCAGTCACCACCTCGTCATCGCCGTTGACCTGCCTGGGATGCCGGCTGACCTGCCGGACGCGGTGTCCCATGCTGCGCAGCACACGCGACAGCTCACGGCCGATGACGCCGTTCGCACCGAGAACCGTTTGTACAGCGGTAGCGTTCGCTTCCATGACCCCTGGTCCCTGCCACACTCCTCGGGACGGGGAGTCTACAGGCGACGGGGCCCTTCCGTCACCGGTGCCGCTCGTGGACGGGGCCTCGTACGTCGTGCCGTCGCTGCGCGCGTCGGCCCGGTCGGAATTCAGGGGCGGGAGGCGTCTGTCCGGCGCGCTCAGCGTCCGCTGGTCCGTCGTCTCTGCATTGCCTCGCGTGACGCGTCGACGAGGTACCGTGGCGCGCTGACGCGCGGACGACGGCGGGCGTAGACGATCGGGATTTCGTGGCCGACCTCGTAGCGGTTGAAGACGTCCCAGTCGACCATCGAGTGGTGCGAGTGCCTGACGCCGTCGGGATCGACGTACTCGTAGGCCAGCTGGAACGTGCGGCTGTATCGGCGCTTTCGAACGACGACCGCCGTTGTGTCGACGCCCTCCTCAACGAGCTCCCGCCACTCGAGCCCGCGCCGGACGACCACGAAGAGGGCGTAGCCGGTGAAGAGAACGAGCGGGAGGACGAACCAGAGCAGTTCGAGGAAAATGCGGCCCATCGCTCAGCCGAGATTCGCGACGATCTGCTTGAGCACCCGCAGAACGGTCGTGTATTCCTCGGCGCTGATGCCCTGCATCAGCCGCTGCCGGACCTCCTGCTGTCGGGCGAGGATCCGCGCGTGGGCCTGGCGGCCGGTCTCGGTCAGGCCGACTTCGCCATCTGCCTCCTCGTGAATCCAGCCCCGGCTGCGGAGCGCGTCGAGTACGGCATCGAGCCCGCCGCGGTCGAGGAACATCCGCAGCGTATCGAGGATCCGATCGGGTGAGAGCCGCCCGGCCTCGAAAATGGTGTTGAGCACCTGCCAGTCGCGCCGGGTAATCCCCTCCGCCCGGTGCACGGCGTCGACGCAGGCCGTGATGGCTTCGTCGGCCGCCTTGAGCCAGTAGCCGATGGGACGTTCGGAGTCTCCAGTCGAGGACGGTCGCATGATCCGATCTTCTACCGCACCTGGGTCTGCTTTCTGCCACCACCGCGGCGAGATGGTGGTCCATCTCCGGCTCCTCGGCGTTCCCGTGCCGGTCGTGTACGGGCGCAGCCGAGACGAAAGCCCGTTCGGCGGTGCACCTGCGGCCTCTGCGGCTTCCGCCTGAGCGCGACCGGCGCGACCGCGGACGCGCCGGTTCAGGCCACCGGCAGTCGCTCGCCCGTCGTCCGTTCGGATGATGGCGGGACGGAGCCCAGCAGTGACTCGAGTTTCGACTGCGTGTCGGTCTCGGGGGCGGGCAGATACGTGATCAGATACAGCGTGCCGTTCTGATCGCCCTTCACCTCGAGCGTCGTGTAGTGGAACGTCAGGCGCCCGGCGTCGGGATGCAGGTACGCCTTGACGCCGCTGCGCGGCAGCAGCACGTTGTGCTCGTCCCACCAGGCGGCGAACTCCGGACTCTTCGCACGGAGCAGCGAAACGAGCTCGTTGAACCACGGGTCGTCGATGTAGCGCGAGTGCGCCATGCGCATCTTGGCGACCGCGTCGCGGGCGTGCACCTCCCAGTCGACGAGCATCCGACGGAAGCGCGGGTTCAGGAACAGCTGGTGCAGGCCGTTGCGCTCGAGCCCCTCCATGGCGTCGAGGTCGCCGTGCACGACCGTGGCCGCCCGGTTCCACGCGAGGATGTCCCAGCGCTCGCTGTGAATCCAGGCCGGGCAGTGCTCCAGTCGATCGAGCAGAAGCTGCAGCTGCGGGCCGATGGCCGCGGCCGATGCGGGACTGCCGTCGAGCGCGCCCGTCGCGTGTCCCGCCAGCGCCAGCAGGTGCTGCACCTCGGCCGCCTCGAGCCGCAGGGCGTCGGCGATTCGCCGGAGCGTTGCCGGCGACGGCCGGACATCGCGCGCCTGCTCGAGCCACGTGTACCACTCGGTGCTGACGCCGGCGAGCGCGGCAACCTCTTCCCGCCGAACCCCCGCCCCCGCCCCCGGGGGCGCGCGGGCAGGCCCACCGCCCCGCGGGCCG
>QGVF01000068.1 GCA_003242705.1 Acidobacteriota bacterium | reverse complement strand
GCGATGCCGACGACGCGCGCGTGCAGGCGGCGGCGGTGCGTGCGCTGGCGGCGCTGCAGCCGGACCGCGAGACGTTCGCCACGCTGGCCGGTATTGCGGCGACGGCGCCCGGCGTCGACGTCATCGCGGCCGTGGTCGACGCGGCGGCGCACGTGCCTCAGGACGAATGGTCGACGCCGCACGTCGAGCCGCTGGCGCGCGCGCTCGTCGCCTGGCTCGGACGGCTCGATGCGGCGCGCCGCACCGAGCCGCCCGCCGTCGACGCGATCGCGCTGGCCGAGCGCCTCGTCGCGGCAGGGCCGCCGGCCGCGGCGGCCCTGCGAGGCGAGTTGCGTGCGCTCGGCGTCCGCGTCATCCGTCTCGAGGCGGTCTTCGAGCAGGTGGCCTTCGATCGCCGCTGGTTCGTTGTCGAGGCGGGACGCGACGTCCAGATCGTGTTCTTCAACCCCGACGCCATGCCGCACAACGTCGTCATCGGTGTGCCGGGATCGCTCGAAAAGCTCGGGACCGAGGGCGGTGCGATGCCGATGCCCGACGATCCGGCCGTCAGGCCGTTCGTGCCCGACGCGCCTGAAGTGATTGCCGCCACACACCTGATCAATCAGGGACAGACCGCGCGCCTGTCGTTCCGGGCACCGGACACGCCTGGTGACTATGTGTTCGTCTGCACGTTTCCGGGCCACTGGGTGCGGATGTACGGCGTCATGAAAGTGGTCGACGACCTGGCGGCGTGGGAGGCCGATCCGGTGCCGCCCGTTGATCCGATGACCGGACAACCGTTTTCGTAAACGGACTCCCGGCCTGACGCGGCGGCGCTGGAGCGGAGCTCACGCGGCGGTCGTGCGACAATCTCTGCTCATGAGCACGTTCGGTCGTACCGTGGTCGTGACGGGTGACGTCAGCTCGGATGAGGATCTGACGATCGAGGGACGCATCGAAGGCATGGTGACCTGCGAGGCGGGCGCCGTGACGATCGAGGCCGGCGCGATGGTCAGCGGCGACGTGATCGCGCGCGACATTACGATTGCCGGGAGCTTCGACGGCCAGCTGATCGCGACCGACGTCGTGCACCTGCGGCCCGGATCGGACGTGAAGGCGAAGGTCGCGGCGAAGCGCTTCATCCTCAACGACGGGGCGGTGTTCGCCGGGCGCGTCGAGCCGCAGCATCTCGAGGCAGCGCTGCGGGTGGCCAAGTTCCAGCAGCGCAAGCGCGGGACCGCGTAGCCGTTTCCGGTGCGGCCGTTCGATTCGAAAGGAAAGTACTCATGGCAGCGTTCTTCTTTCGTCGGCGCTTTCTTGCCGGGGCCCTGCTGCTCACGGCCATTGCGGGCGGGTCGGCCTACGCCGCGGTCGTTCGGCAGGCCCAGGGGGCGTCGGCCCTTCCGACCGTGACGACCTATCGCGATCCGGGCTGCGGCTGCTGCATCCTCTGGGTCGAGCACATGCGCCAGGCCGGCTTCGAAGTCATCGTGCGCAACACGCCCGACATGCCGTCGGTGCGCACGCGACTCGGCGTCGCGCCACACCTGCAGGCCTGTCACACCTCGGTCGTCGGCAATTACGTCGTCGAAGGCCATGTTCCGGCCGACGACGTGAAGCGGCTGCTGCGCGAGCAGCCCGACGTGCGCGGCATTGCCGTGCCGGGGATGCCGATTGGCTCGCCCGGGATGGAGCAGGGCCCGGTCAAACACGCCTATTCGACGCTCGCCTTCGACGAGAAGGGCCAGACGACGGTGTTCGAGCGGCACTAGGCCGCAGCTGCGGAACGCTGTCGGTTGACGGGTGGAGGGACGGGCGGGCAGGCGATACCTGCCCGCTCTGCCTGCGTCCCCAATGCCGTGATTCAGAGCCGGTCTCTCACCTCGGCCGCCACCTCAATCGATCGCACGCGCGCCTGCTGCGCGTAGATGTGCGAGGTGATCATGAGCTCGTCGACCGCGGTCGCTTCGAGGAAGGGGCGGAGCGCGGCAATGAGCGTATCGGCCGATCCCACGAACGAATAGCGCAGCGTGTGTTCGATCTGCGCGCGCTCGGCCGGCGTCCAGAACCGGTCGATGTCGTCGATGGGCGGCGGCAGCGGACCGGCCGTGCCCCGCGTGCGGATGTTGGTGAAGGCCTGCTGCATCGACGTGAAGAGTCGCCGCGCCTCGGCGTCCGTGTCGGCCCCGACGACGTTGACGCAGACCATCGCGTAGGGCCGTGGGTGGCGTTCCGACGGCTTGTACTGCGAACGATAGAGGTACAGCGCGCGCATGAGCTCGTCGGGCGCGAAGTGCGCAGCGAAGGCGTAGGGCAGCCCGAGCGCGGCGGCCAGCTGCGCGCTGAAGAGGCTGGAGCCGAGCAGCCAGATCGGTACGTCGAGGCCGGCACCCGGCACGGCGCGTACAGCCTGACCCGGTGCGGCGGGTCGGAAGAAAAACTGCAGCTCCTGTACGGCCCGCGGAAACTGATCAGCCGCCGACGGATCGCGCCAGAGCGCGCGGGCCGTGGTCATGTCGGTTCCGGGGGCACGACCGAGGCCGAGGTCGATGCGCCCGGGGTACAGGCTCTCGAGCGTGCCGAACTGCTCGGCGACGACGAGCGGCGGGTGATTGGGCAGCATGATGCCGCCGGAACCGACCCGGATCGTCGACGTATGGGCGGCGACGTCGGCAATTACGACCGCGGTAGCCGAGGCGGCCACGCCCGGCATGTTGTGATGCTCGGCGATCCAGTAGCGGCGAAAGCCGAGCAGTTCGGCCCGCTGTGCGAGCTCGCGGGCGTTGCGGAAGGCGTCGGCCGCCGTGAACCCTTCGCCAATCGGACAGAGATCGAGGATCGAGAACGGAATCGCCACGGCTATCAGGGTACTTCCTTCCTTGCGTTCCGGCGCCTCCCGTCGGGCCCGACGGGGAGCGGGCCCGGTTCCTGCCGGCGGACGACGGCGGTCATGCGGCCGCCGTGTCCGACCCGACGGGTGATCCCCGGCGCGCCTCGGGGAGCAGCATGAGCGTGGCCGCCAGAATGCAGGCGGCCGCCAGCCATCCCATCGTGGTCATCGAATAGCGCTCGACGAGCGAGAAGCCGACGAGCGGCGCGACCAGCCCGCGCAGGCCGGTGAAGAACGTGTGAACGCTCATGTAGTCGGCCACGCGCGAAGGCGGCGCGATCTTGGTCACCCAGAGACTCCACGCGACGTCGCCGCCGGCCGACGAGACGCCGAACGTCACCGCCGCAAGCACGAGCCCCGTCATCGACTGGCTCGTGAAGAACGAGACGATGCCGAGGGCGAAGCCGAGGTTGAGCGTCATGCGGAGCACGAAGAAGTTGGCGCGGTCGAAGAGCCAGCCCCAGACCGGGCTCAGGACCAGGCGTGCCAGGTTCGGCACGACGCCGGTGAGGACCGCGATTGACGCGGCCGAGAGCACGAGCCCGTACCTGGGGTTCGCCAGGTACTCGACGCGCAGTGGCTGCATCATCAGGTTCGCAAAGCCCATGAGCATCCACGAAATGAGCGTGGCGCGGAAGACGCGGTCGTCGGCAATCGCGCGGAACATGCGGAACGGGTGGCCGCCGTCGGCGACGGCGAGCGGCGTCGACGGGATGCGGGCCAGGCACCAGGCCGCGAAGAGGAGCGCGCCGGCGAAGATGCCGAGCAGCGGGCGGAAGTAGGCAATGTCGGCCGACAGCAGCTCACCCGCGCCCAGACTGAAGCCCGCCGCCGTCACGATGCGGATCATGACGGTGCGCGAAAAGAGCCGCCCGCGCGAGTGGGGCGGATAGTTGTCCTGGTAGACCTGTGTCAGCAGCGGAATGATCGCGCCGGCTGCGGCCAGCGAGACCAGGCTGGCGAACGTGAAGAGCGGGAGTACCGGAAACAGCGCCGCCGCACCCATGACGGCGCCGCCGGCGAGGGCCAAGTGCGACGCGGCCGTCGCCGCCGGGATCTGCAGGCGCTGGACGAGCGAGACGACGGCCGGGCTCATCAGGTAGCCGAGGCCCGACCCGGCGGCCACGCAGCCCTTGGCCAGCGCGCCGGCCTCGAACCAGCGGACGGCGATGATCAGCAGGAACGTGGCGCTGGCCGTCTCGACGATACCCGACGAGACGGCACGAAGCGCCTCGTAGCGGAACGTGGCGGTCGTACGCGTGTCGTGCACGGAAGCGGGATGAATGAAGTGTCCGGGTGCGAGGTGCGGCAGTCTGGCGCCGCAGGTGGCGGGACGCGCCCCGGGCGCACGGCAGTGTCACAGCCTTGTCTATTGTCTCATTACCGACCCTGTGAGAGGCTGAGGGCGTGGCTCCGCGCAGACTGATTGTCATCGCGACCGTTCTGCTCGTCGTGGGGCTGCCACTGGCGGCGGCCGCGCAGCGGGGCGGCGGCTTCGGGCGCTGGTTCGGCCGCGGCTGGGTCATGCCGAACGCCGAGTACGACGGGCGGTTCATCCTGGCGCGGGTCCGCTACCTGAGTGGCGGCTCCTGGCGGGCCGACTATCCCGACATGGAGCGCAACCTCACGGAGATGCTCCAGGAGCTGACCTCGATCCGCGCCAACGTCACGGAAACGAACGTCTACACGCTCGACGATCCCGACCTGCTCAAGTACCCCGTCATCTACCTGACGGAGCCGGGCTACTGGTATCCCACCCCGGAAGAGGCGCAGGGCCTGCGCAACTTCATCGACAAGGGCGGGTTCATCATCTTCGACGACTTCCACTTCCCGAACGAGTGGGCCGTCTTCGAATACGGCCTGCGGCAGGCCTGGCCCGAGGCGAAGATCGTTCCGCTCGAACGCGACCACCCGATCTTCAACAGCTTCTTCCGGATCGACACGCTGCGGGTGCCCTATCCCGGCTGGCTGGGCGAGCAGGGGCTGTACGGCGAGTTCTACGGGATCTATCAGGACAACGACCCGTCGAAGCGGCTGGCGGCCGTCATCAACTACAACATGGACCTGGGCGATTACGTCGAGTGGGCGCAGAGCGGGCGCGCCTACGCATTCGAGCCGACGAACGAAGCCTACAAGTTCATGATCAACTACGTCATCTACGGCCTGAGCCGCTAGACGCCCGGTGTCGGCGGCTGCCGAAACCGGGCACCCGCCGTGCCCAACATGTTCCCAAGGCTGCCGCTGCGGCGAGCGAAGTCTGCCCCGAGGCAGACACGTTTCTCGTAAGCCTTCACATCCGAACCACTTAGCCGGGCAGGGTCCTTGCACTGGGGCGCCCGCGTGGTGGTGTCGGTCCCTCGCGTGATTCTGCTGCTCTTCCTGGTGGCCCAGGCCTACGACGGGCTGTTCACCTACGTGGCGGTCAGTGCCGTCGGTATCGAGGCGGAAGGCAACGTGCTGCTGGCGACGTGCATGTCGCTGCTCGGTCCCGGTCCCGTGCTCATCACGGCGAAGCTCGTCGCCGCGCTCGCCGGCATCTTCGTTTACGCCCACGGCCTGCACCGGCTGCTCGCCGGCCTGACGACGTTCTACGCGCTGGGCGCAATTGCCCCGTGGCTGTTCGTCTACCAGACGTGGCCGTGAAGGCGGTCTTCTCTACCTGTCCCTAGGTCTGTACTGCTACATTGTCGCCATCCGACTTCTTGCGCGTTTCCGAGGAAGGTTGACGACGATGGTGCGACTTTCGCGTTCCACGTACGTGCTCCTGACCGGGGTCGCGGCGCTGGCGACATCGCTGACGCTGTTCGCTCAGGCGCCGCCGCAGCCGCCGGCCGGCCAGGGTCAGGGCCAGGGACAGCCGGCGGCCGGTTCCGGGCGGGAGGGCGGCGCGCAGGCGCCGGCGGCCGGACAGCGTGCCGGCGGTCCGGGCCGTGGCCGCGCCATGTGGGAGCCCGATTTCTCGCCGCAGCCTCCGGTGCTGCCGCTGACCCCCGAGGAGGAGCAGCAGCGGTTCTGGCTGCCGCCCGGCTTCCGGATGGAGCCTGTCCTCACCGAGCCGCACATCGAGGAGCCGGCGCAGATTGCCTTCGATGGCAACGGCCGCCTGTTCGTGCTGCAGCTGCGCGGCTACATGCAGGACGCCGACGGCAGCGGCACGCTCGATCCCAACGGCCGCATCTCGGTGCACGAAGACCTCGACGGCGACGGGGTGTACGAAACGCACAGCATCTTCGTCGACAACCTCGTCTTCCCGCGCATGGTCATGCCGTTCGGACCCGATCGGATCCTGACGAAGGAGTCGAACGCCGACGAGGTCTGGATCTACACCGACACGAACGGCGACAAGGTGGCCGACCGCAAGGAACTGTTCACGACCGGCATGGGCCGGCTCGCCAACGTCGAGCACCAGGAGTCCCACTTCATGTGGGGCATGGACAACTGGATTTACAGCACCTACAACGCGTTCCGCGTGCGCTGGACGCCCGACGGCGTGCTGCGTGAGCCGACCGGGCCGAATCAGGGTCAGTGGGGCGTGACGCAGGACAACTACGGCAAGCCGTGGTTCCAGGCCGGCGCCAGCGGCATGCCGGGCTACTTCCAGTTTCCGGTCGTCTACGGCAACTTCTCGTGGCCCGAGCAGTTTGAACCCGACCTCGAAATCATCTGGGGCGCACCGATCCGGATTGCCGACATGCAGGGCGGCATGGCGGTGGTGCGTATGCCCGACGGTTCGCTCGCACGTGCGACCGGCGCGGCCGGCAACGACGTCTTCCGCGGCGATCGGCTGCCGGCCGACATGGTCGGCGACTACTTCTACGGCGAGACGGTCGGCCGCGTCGTGCGTCGGCTGCGTCCCGTGAAGATCGAAGGGCTCACGCAGCTGCGCAACGTCTATCCGCTGTCGGAGTTCATCCGTTCGACCGATCCGCTGTTCCGTCCGGTCGACATGACCACGGCGCCCGACGGCACGATGTACATCACCGACATGTACCGCGGGATCATCCAGGAGTCGCAGTGGTCGGGGCCGGGCACGTACCTGCGGCAGCGCATCGAGCAGTACCAGCTCGACAAGATCGTCCGGCACGGGCGCATCTGGCGGCTCACCTACGACGGGATCGAGCGGCGCACCGAGCAGCCCCGCATGCACGAGGAGTCGTCGGCCGACCTCGTGCGGCACCTGTCGGATCCGAACGGCTGGTGGCGTGACACGGCGCAGCAGCTGCTCGTGCTGCGGCAGGACACGTCGGTCGTGCCTGCACTCACCGACCTGGCCCGCTCGTCGTCGAACCAGCTGGCGCGCATTCATGCGCTGTGGACCCTCGAGGGGCTCGGCAGCGCCGATGCCCGGCTCGTGCGCGAGCTGATGAAGGATCCGGATCCGCAGATCCGGATGGCGGCCATCCGCGTGAGCGAGACGCTGTACAAGGCGGGTGACCGTTCCTTCGCCGACGACTACGCGGCCTTCATGCAGGATCCGGACGTTGACGTCGTCATCCAGGCGATCCTGACGGCAAACCTGCTGAAGATTCCGAAGTCCAGCGATCTGATCCGGGAGACGAAAGATCGCAACCCGGCGAAGGGCGTGCAGTTTGTCGCCGACCGGATCCTGAATCCGCCGGCGGCGGGCGGGCGCGGCGGCGCGGCCGCGCCGGAGCGGACGCCGGCCGAGCTCGAGATGCTCGAGCGCGGTGAGTCGATCTACAACGAGCTCTGCTTTTCGTGCCACGGCGAGGACGGCATGGGCGCCGAGCGTCCGGGCAGTCCGCTGGCATCGGCGCCGCCGCTCGCCGGCTCGACGCGGGTTACCGGCCATCGCGACTACGTCATCAAGGTCCTGCTGCACGGGATGCAGGGACCGATCGGCGGAGTCAGCTACACCGACGTGATGATCCCGATGGGGCAGCAGAGCGACGACTGGATTGCTGCCGTCGGTTCATACGTCCGCAACGCGTTCGGCAACCGGGCGACGCTCATCATGCCCGAGGACGTCGCCCGCGTGCGCGCGGCGACGGCCGATCGGACGACGAGCTGGACGGTCGACGAGCTCCTGGCGTCGATTCCGCGTCAGGTGGTGTTCGACCAGTCGTGGAAGTTCGACGCGAGCCACAACCCGCGTATCGCGCACTACGCGGTCACGATTCAGCCGTGGACGTCGGGTGCGCCGCAGGCTCCCGGCATGTGGCTCCAGGTCGAACTGCCCGAGGCGCGCCGGCTGACCGAGGTGCAGTTCGAGACGAGCCCGGTGGTGCCGGTCGAGGGCGAGATCGAGCCGGGCGCTCCGCCGCGCACCGGCGGCGGACGCGGCCGGGCCGGCGGCGACGGTGTCCAGCCGCAGCTGGGCTACCCGCGCGGCTACCGCCTCGACGTATCGACCGACGGCACGAACTGGACGACGGTGGGCGAAGGGGCCGGCAGCGGCGTGACGACGGTCGTGACGTTCGAACCGGTCGAGGCGAAGTTCGTGCGGATTACGCAGACCGCCTCGCCCGCCGACGCGCCGCCCTTCGCCGTGCAGCGGCTCCGCCTCTACGAAGTCCCGTAACGGCAGGTGTGAGTGTCAGCGGCCCGTCGGGCACGTCGCCCGGCGGGCCGCTCTGTTTTTCCCCCTGTTCCGTGGGCCTCCCGCTGTCCGGTGCTCTTCCGCCCCGTCGCGTGGGTTGACGCGAAGCAGCTTTTCCCGACATTTGATGGCACAATGAGTGATCGTGCCGATCGAGATTGATCTCGAGCTCGAACCCACGCGGCGCGTGGAGGTATTCGACGTCAGGGCCGAGGTCCTGCGTCGGCACGGCCCCGTGCTCGAGCCGTACCGCCGGTGTCTCTACGCGTCGCATCACACGACGGCGGGATACCTGCCTCAGAGCCTCGGCGCGCGCATCGCGGCGCGGCCGGAAGGTGTCGAGTCGTACCTGCAGCTGCTCCGGACCATCTTTCCCGAGCGTGCGGGCTACCGGCACGACCAGATCGAGCTGCGCACCGACGTGCCGGCCGATCAGCGCGACCGTGAGCCGATCAACGCCGATTCCCACCTGGCGTTCATTGCCGGCGGACTCCACCCCAGTGTGTCGTACGCCGCGCAGCACCCGCGGCCGGTCTACTTTGTCGACCTCGACGGCATCCACGAAGGCATGCGGCGCCAGCGCCGGACGACGATCTTCGCCTACGACGACGAAGAGGTGGTCGCGCGCACGCGGGTCGTCGTGCCGGTGTCGGGGCACCCGATCGATGCGATCAGCCTGAAGCAGCCGCAGCTCGGCCTCTACGACGAGGTGGCGGAGCTGATTGCCCGGCACGGCGTGACGAACGGCCGCGTCCGGCTCGAGCTCGGCCGCGACGAGAAGCACGCCGGCCTCACGCTGAACGAGTACGAAACGCTGCTCATGCAGCACGACCTGGCCGAGGTGCTGCGGAACCCGCTCGGGTTTGCGGCCGAAAAGGCGCGCCACGCCTGGAACGATCCGCTGGCCGTGCCGGCCAAGGCGCTCGCCTACGCGCGCTACGACCTGGTGCGCGCGCTCAACCAGCTCGTCGATGCGCTTGGTCTCGGTGCGTCGCGCGTCGAGCGGCTGCTCGCACGGACGCTCGAGGTTTCGGCCTCTCGCTTCATCCGCATGCGTCGCTCGGTCGACCTGCCCGTCTCCGACGCCAGGACGCCCGGTCGCGGCGCACTGGTCGAGGGCACCTACCAGGTGCCGATCCTCGTGCAGTGGCGCCAGGCCGAGCAGCCGACCCGCGAAATCACCATCACCCTGACGCGCTTCGTCTGATCCGCGCGCGGCGACGCCCGGCGCCCGGCTCGACCGACAGCGGCGGCTCGTCGGCATCGATGATGAAGGTGCGCACGGCGTCGAAGTGCTCCTGCATCAGGCGTCGAGCCTCCGCCGGGCGGCGCGCTGCGATGGCCCCGGCAATGCCGGCGTGCAGCCGCACGACGGCGCCGCGCAGCGGGATCGACCGCGGACTGTCGAAGCCCGTCCGGATCGTCACGCTGAGGACGTCGCGCAGCGCGCGGCTCAGCAGGTCGTACAGCGGGTTGCCTGTGGCACGACCGATCACCTCGTGAAAGCGGATGTCGGCGTCGACGAAGCGTCGCCGCTGCGAAAGCGCCCGCCGCATCGCCTCGACCTCCCGCTCGAGCGCACGCACGTCGGCATCGGCGCGATTGACGGCCGCCAGCTCGGCGGCGCGGACTTCGAGCGCGCGCCGTACGTCGAGTATCTGCGCGGCCGTCGCCTGCTGCGTCGCGAGCGCGTGCTGCAGCACTGCGGTGACGGCGCGGCGATCGATACGGCCGAGCCGTGGGGCCCGGCCATTGGCGATGTCGAGGATGCCGGCCCCCTTCAGTGATCGATAGGCCTCACGGACGACGCCGCGGCTGACGTTGAGCGTGCTGCTGACCGAGGCCTCCGACGGCACCGGAGCGCCGCACGCGAGCCGGTGCCGACGGGTGTAGTCGAGCAGATAGGCGACGACCTTGTCGGCGAGCGGTTCGCGACGCGCGCGCTGTCCTGTCTGCATGGGGGGAGTATAAGTCGCGTGCGGCCGTCGTCCGGCCACCTTCCGGTCGGGGGCGGCCCTCTGTTACGCTGTGACGCTCACCAGTCAGGAGGATGTGATGCGTGTGCGCGCTGTGCTTGCTCTGATGGGACTGATATCGCTCGGGCCGGCCGCGGCGCTCGAAGCACGGCAGCAGCAGGGCGGCACGATGCCGCGCTACCTGCTGATGGTCGTCGCCAAGCAGCAGCCCGGCATGGCGCTCTACGACGCCGAGACCGACGAGCTGCACTGCAGGTCGGAAGCGCTCGGCATTGCGCCTCACGAGGGGGCGTTCTCGCCCGACGGCCGCATGGCGTACGTGCCGGTCTACGGCAGTTCCGCCGTCGGGGCGCCGGGGACCGACGAGCACGAAATTCACTTCATCCGGACGTCCGACTGCCAGACGGTCTACACGCTCGACACGGGCGACTACAAGCGTCCGCACCACGTGCAGGTGGCTGACGACGGGACGATCTACGTGACGGCGGAGCTCAAGGAGTCGATCCTGATCATCGACCCCGAGTCGCGCCAGATCACGGGGACGATTCCGACCGGGTCGAACACGACGCACATGATCGCGCTCACGAAGGACCAGTCGAAGATCGTGACGAGCAACGTCGGCGCGCGCACGATGTCGATCCTCGACGTACCGGGACGCCGCATCGAGAAGACCATCGACACCGGGGTGAGCAACCAGCGCGTCGCGCTCAGCCCCGATGAGCGCTGGTTCGTGACGAACCTCGGTCAGGAGCGCCGCGTGGCCTTCTACCGGCTCGCCGACGGCGAGCTCGACTTCAGCGTCGAGGTCGACGGTTCGCCCTTCGTCGCGCAGTTCAGCGCCGACGGTCGCTACCTCTACGTGATGGGCTCGATGCCCGGCGGTCGCGGACGGGGCGGTGCGGGCCGAGGGGGTGCGGCAGCTGCGCCCGGGAGCGGACGTGCGGCGCAGGCCCCGCCACCGGCTGCGCCGGCCGCGGCCGGCGGAGGCGTCGGCGGCAACATGCGCGCGTGGAAGATCGACGTCCAGGCCCGCAAGGTCGTGGCGTCGATCACCGAGAACCTCGGAAGCGGTGCCGGCGCGCTCGTCGTCAATCCGGTGAACGGGCGCGTCTACATCAGCGCGATGGCGCACGACCTGATTTCGATCATCGACCCCGACACCTGGACGGTGGTCAAGACGATCGCCGCCGAGGACAACCCGGACGGCATGGCGTTCACCGCCGTGCGCTGACGCGCACGGCCCGAGGGCGGGCGGCGTGCGGCCGCCCGCCGTCCTGCCTTACGCCTTACGACGCATCGTCGGCGGCATCGCCCTCGGCGAGCGGCAGGCCCGACACCTTCAGCGCCTTCCAGCCGCCGTCGAGCGACAGCACGTTCGTATAACCCATCTTCTGCAGCGTGTCGGCGGCCAGCGCCGACCGGTAGCCCCCGCCGCAGTACAGAACCAGCGTCATCGACTTGTCGGGCACGAGCTTTTCGATATCGCGCTCGATGACGCCCTTGCCGATGTGCACGGCACCCTTGACGTGCCCGGCGGCCCACTCGTTGTCTTCGCGGACGTCAACGAGCAGGTGCGTGCGGTTCTCGTCGTGCATCCGCCGGTACTGCTGCACGTCGATTTCGCGGACGCGCGACTTCGCATCCTTCACCAGGGCCAGGAAGCCCGGACTGTGAGGGGTGGATGTGTCTGCCATGCGGACTATTGTGCGCCGGGAACGCGAAAGTGGCGATCGCCGGCCGGCCGGGCCACGATTACCGGCCGGCGTCGCGCCACGACGCGTGGTCGCCGTAGAGGCGCGCACCGCCGCTCCGCTGCGCCTCGCGCAGCAGCCGCTCGAACTCCCTCCAGGCCTCGGCCGGATCCGACGTCCAGAGCAGGCGATCGGGGCGGGACGCGGGCTCCGGCTCGCAGTCGCGCACCATCGTGCGGCGACGACGCTCAATCGAGCCGGGAACCCGCGCTGGCAGGGGGCGCGGTGTGGAAGGACCACTGATGAGGTCGATGAGGCGGGTGAAGGTCGACAGGACACGGAGTGTCATGGCCAGTCTCCTTCCTCTGGTGTCGTCCGACGGCAGGCCGTTTCACACGCCGCCATCGGCCGCGCGTCACGGTGCCGCCGTGAAGACCTGGAAGGGGGCCCAGTAGTACGGCTTGGCGAAGTTGCCGCCGCCGGCCAGCAGTGCGAGCTTCGCCTGCCGGAGCGCGTCGGCCGGCGCGAGACCGCGCGCCAGGCCGTCATAGGTTGCGCCCATCAGGAGCGCCGTGGACCGATCATCGACGTCCCACAGGCTCGCGATGACGCGCGCGGCTCCGGCCCGCAGGAACGCCCAGGCAAGCCCCACGGCGCCTTCGCCCGGATAGGTACGATCGCCGGCGCCGCGGCAGGCCGACAGCGTCACGAGCTCGGCGGCCAGCGGACGCTCGGCGACGTCGCGCGCGTAAAGCTTGAAGCGACCGGTCCGGTCGGCCGCCAGCTCGATCGACGAATCGAGCGGGCTGGCCGCACTCGCCGTGGCGTGCGCGGCGAAGTGGATCACCGAGAAGCGCTCGGGCGCCGCGTCGAGGAACGCGGCAGGCGTCGCGTCGGCTCCGCGCTGCACGACGATGTCGGACGTCCCGAGCGCCTGCCGGATCGCCTCGATCTCCGCTGCGGCGTGCCGCAGTGGCGGCAGATCGGGAGCTTCGGGATCGCCGACGAGCAGAACCGAAGGCGCGCGGACGACCGCCTGCGCGCGGCGCGCATCGAGCAGCGCGAGGGCCGGTGCGACACTGATGCTTGCCGTTTCGATCCAGTAGGCGCGGTCGGGCCCGACCGGCAGCGTCTCGAAGTTGACGCCGTACAGGCTGCCGTCGGGCACGATCACGACGCGTACGGGCGGCCCAGCGGCCGGATGGCGCGTCGGCGCGGCACCCCGGTCGTCCGCGTCGGCCAGCAGCGGCGTCAGCACGGCCTCGGCAAGGCGATCGCCCGGGCCGGGCGCGGTCGAGCGGCGCGGATCGCCGAGCGATCGCTCGATGAACGTCCGGTGGTCGTCGACCAGGCGATCGATCTCGTCCGCGCCGGGCAGCTCCACCATCTGCACCCCGCCGGCCTCGACCCGCCACGCGAGCGAACGGGAGGGGGCCAGCCAGTAGACGAGCGCGGTGACGCCCGCGCGGGCGACCCGGGCGACAAGAGCATCAGCGCCCGTGCGTCCGGTGGCCTCGGCGCCGAAGCGCTCGGCGAGAACTCGGGCGCGGCTCGCGTCGGCGACCTCGAGCGCGCGTGTCGCGTCGCCGGCCGACGCCAGCGCATCGACGTACGCGCGGTAGAAGTGCATCATCCGCGACAGGAACGTGATGCGGTACTCGGGTTCGAGCAGCGACGTCCGCATCGTTTCGACGATGCCCAGTGCACGCTCGAATTCGCGGAGCCCCTCGTCGCGTTGACCGGCGGCGACGAGAACGTCGGCAGCCGTGGCGTGCGCCTGCCAGCGCACCCATGCCGGTTCGTCGCTGCGGGCCAGCACTTCGCGCAGCAGGACCAGCGCCTGGTCGGGGTTGCCGAGTCCGGCGGCGATCTGTGCAGCGTTGACGAGATTCGGACCGTCGCTCCCGGCACGTCCTCGAGCCTGTTTGAGCACAAGCGACTCTCGATTGAGCCGGTCGGCATCGTCCCAGCGGCCGAGGTCGATCAGGGCCGTGGCAGCGCTGTCGAGCCAGAGCGTCTCGTTGGCCGTGCGTCCCGCCGCGGCGGCAAGCGCCCGGGCCTGCTGCAGCAGATCGACGGCGGCGGCCGCGTCGCCGGCGAGGAACAGCGTGTGCCCGAGCTCACCGAGCGCCTGCTCGAGGTAAGTCGTGACCTGACGGCTCTGGTGCAGCTCCACAGCGCGCCGCTGCAGCTCGAGCGCGCGGGTAAAGTTGCCGAGCCGCGCGTGGCAGACCCCGGCGTTGAGCAGCGCGGCCGCGTAGCTCAGGTGGTCTTCGAAGGCGGTGAACGAAAGCGCCTGCTCGAACCAGTGCAGGGCGGCGTCGAAGCGCTCGCGGACAAGCTGGCCCATGCCGAGCGTGCCGAGCGCGGCGAGCTCGCGCGCGCGCAGTCCCGACGCGGCGGCCTCGGTCCGCGCCGCCAGCAGGCGCGCGTCGGCCTCGTCCGGTCGGCCGAGCCGGTAGAGAGCCTGACCGGCCAGCACGTCGGCATCGAGCGCCACGTCGGTGGCGCCCGAGCGCCGCGCCAGGACCGCGGATGCGTCGAGCTGCGCGAGCCCGGCGGCGATCGCGCCACGCGCCATCAGGCGATAGCCGTCGAGATACAGCCGGCGGGCTTCGAGCCTGCCGGCAGCGGTGGCATCGATCGCGGGCAGGGGGGCGTCGATAATCGTGCCGGCGCCGTCGATGTCGCGTTCGAGCAGGCGAATCTCGGCCCGCAGCAGCCGCAGCGCAGCGGCGAGCGCGGCGTCAGGATCCGCTTCGAGGGCTGTCTGGATGAGCGCGTCGGCGGCCTCGAGCTCGCCGCGCAGCATTCCTTCGCGCGCGCCGCCGTACAGCGCCGCGGGGTCGGCAGCCTGACCGCCGCACGCGGCGACGGCAACGACGACGAGCGCCGCGAGCAGGCGGCGCATCATCGACCTCAGGTCGGCGGGTACCAGGCGCCGTTGGTACCGACGTCGCCGAAGCCGACGCGCAGGCCGATGGGTGAGCCCAGGTGCGCGCGCATCAGCGTGAGCCGCCATGCCGACCGTTCGATGAAGAGCTCGCCGAAATAGACGCGGCCGAACTCCGGCACATACAGCTCGTGGCCGGTGATCTTTGCCGTCGGATGCGGCTTGCCCGACCACTCGAGGCTGCTCACGATCGACGTGTAGAGGATGGTGTCGTGCGCCTCGAAGACCGCACTCTTGCGCAGGTCCCTGGCGAGCGCGGCGAACGACGCGGGCTTGCTGAAGCGCTTCGTGTCGATCTTGACGACGAGCGTGTGGCCGTCGATCGACACGCCGCTGATCGCCGTGCCCCGCACCAGGTGAATGGGCGGCTCGTTGCCCTTGAGCGGGCTGCGGGCGGTCAGCCCGCCGCGCAGCGACTCGACGCGAAAGCGCTTGTCGTCGAGCGCGATGTCCTCAATCTCGACCTCGCATGCCGTCGTGCTCGTCAGGTCGTCTTCGGCGAGTTTGCCGTGCGTCATGGCGACGGCCTTGCGGCGATCGTCGAAGCGGCCCTGCGCCGAGGCGCGTGCAGGACCGACACTCAGGTACGGCGTAAAACGCTGGCGTCGGGCGCGGGCTTCCGACAGCCCGCCGGCCACCGACAGCGCCGCCGATGCAGGTGACGCGATGATCAGGTCTTCCGGCCGGTACAGCCGACCGCTGTAGGCACAGGCGTGCCCGTGGAACAGGAATCGGCGCTCGCTCTTCATGCGGGCTCCTCTCGAGCGGGCCGCGTCATCGCACCGTGAAGCGGTACGTTCCCACCTCGCGTGGCTCGGAGGCGTCTTCACGCACGACGACCACGTACTGGCCCGGCGGCAGCAACGTGCCGGGCACCAGCAGCAGCAGGGGAGTCCCCGGCGGCGGTACCGGTGCCTGGCCGGTCAGGATCACGTCGTCGGTCGACGTGCGCAGATGATAGACCAGATTCGCTGTCTCCGGGGCGTCATTGATGTCGAGCGCCAGCGCGACCGGCCCATCCTGGGCGCGCGGCACGACGATCCCGTCGCCGCGGCTGGTCGGCGCAAGCGCCGTCGGGGCCAGGGCGTGGGGCGTGTCGAGCGCGCGCCGCAGGCCCGGAATCGTGACGAACGTCTGGTAGCCGGCCACGAGGGCAAGCACGGCCGCGGCAGCCAGCGACAGCCAGACCGGGGCCGGCGGGCGTGCCGGCGCTGCCGGCGCGGGACCGGCAAGGGCCGGGCCGTACACGTCGGCGTTGCGGGCGGCTTCGGCGACCATGACCGCCGCGTCGACGGCCTGGGCGCACTCGGGGCATTCGAAGAAGTGCGCCTCGAACGCCTCTCGCTCGTCGACGGTCATCTCGTCGAGTGCGTACCGTTCGGCCGCCAGCGTCCGGATGGCTGCTGCGTGATCCATTGGTGTCCGCTGATCCATGGTGCTCAGCCCCGGCGTTCCGTTTCACTCCGGCCGGCCGCCAGGTCCGCAGCCCCTTCCTCGGCCAGGGCCTGCCGGAACCGGTTGCGGGCGCGGTGCAGCAGCACGCGCAGGTACTGACGGTCGACGCCCATGCGGCGGCAGATCTCGTCCTTGTCGCGCTCCTCGAAGAAGACCAGGCGCAGCAGGTGGCGATCCTTCGACGGCAGCGTGGCGATGACGCGCCGCACCAGGGCCCGCTCACTTTCGCCGATCAGGGAGGACTCGACGCTCGCCGTGGGCGATTCGAGAGGCAGCTCGGTGTCGGGCACCGTGTTCTGCTGCTTCGTCTGCGCGCGGTAGGTCTCGAAGAGGATGTTGTTGCAGACCGAGTTGACGAAGGCCCCGAGCCCGCCGGCCGACTGCAGCCCGCCCTTGCGCCGCAGCGTCGTGAGCACCCGGAGGAAGGTTTCCTGGATGACGTCGTCGATCTGCGCCGCCGAACGGAGCCGCGCGCGCAGCTTGATGGCGAGCAGCCTCCCGAAATACTCGGTGAAGTGCCGTTCGGTGGATTCGTCGCCGTCCGTGAGCCGCGCCACGTAGTCGGCATCGAATTCGTAGCGGGGCGCAAGCGGCGGTCGCGGCATGGCCATGCTCAACGTCCCGGGCGCGCGCCCGTGATGCGGCCGATGAGCTTGACCGCGTAGACTCCGAGTCGCCCCCGGACTTCGTACATGTCGACCGGCCCTCGGCCGATGCCGAGCAGGTGCAGCTGCTCGATGGCTTCGTCGCCCCCTTCGTCGGGGTGCACGGCGATGTGATAGAGCGCTTTGATCAGGACCTCCGAGTCGATGTCACGCTGGAGGATATCGAAAACCATCAGCGGCACGTAAGGCTCGGTCGGCAGCTGGTAGACGTCGATGACGGCCGGGACCAGCAGCAGGTTGCGGGCGCGGTCGAGGACGTCAGCCGTGCGTCCGGGCGGCCAGGTTTCGAGCGCCGCCTGAATCGTGTCGAGCTCGTACCAGATGTCCTCGGGCGGGATGTCGTCGTAGGCGGCGACCGGCGTCACCACGCCGGAATCCGGCGGCAGCCGGTCGAAGACGAGATCCTCCATGATCTGCGCGAGCGTCACCTGCTGCCATTCCGGGACTTCGACCGGTGCCCCGGCGCCTTCGCTGTCGACGGCTGGCGCGTCGGCCGGGGTATCGGCCGGTGCGGTGTCAACCGGATCGGTGTCGGGCGCGTCCGCCGGACGGTCGGCCTCCGGCATGGACGGTACCGATGTTCCGGCGTCGACCTCGTCGGTTGGGGCCGGCGCGGGAGCGCCGGACGAGGGCGGCGGCTGAGTCCCGGTCGGGCCGGCCGCGGAAACGGGATCGGAAGTGCCGTCGTTGGTTTGCGGTGAGTCGGTTGAAGCCGGCGGCTCATCGGCTTCGGGCACGACGGGTGCGGGTTCTATCTCGGGTAGTGGCGCCGGGGACAGAGGCGCGGACGCACGCGTGCGGTCGACAGCGGCGGCCGCAGCCGATCGTTCCGCCGCCAGCTCCGGCGGGATCACGCGGCCCTGCGCCTGTGCAAGCAGGCCGACGCCAATCCAGCCTCCCAGGGCGACAGCCACCCAGCCGCGTCCCGGTGACTTCGCGAAACGCTGACCGGCATCCCAGCGGAACATCCCGGCGCCCGCCACGCAGGCGGCCAGACCGATCAGCACGAGCGCGAGCAGGCTGAACGCCGCCGCGTCGAGTCCCTCGCCGTCGACCGTCGCCTGAATGGCGTCGACCGCATAGCGGCCCGGGAAGAAGGCCGAGATGTACAGCGCCCAGTCGGGCAGGCTCGCGAGCGGCACGGCCACGCCGCCGATGATGAGCATCGGCAGGAAGATCGTCTGGCCGAGCGCCTGCACCGCCGGGACGTTGTCGGCAATCATCGCGATCACCAGGCCGAGTCCCAGGAACGCAAACGATGCGACCGAGAACGAAATCACCAGGCCGAAGGGGTGATCGGGCAGCGGCATGCCGAGCCCCATCGCCAGGGCCAGCTGGAGCAGGCCCGCCGAGAGCAGCAGCACGTAGCGCGCCGCAATCGTGCTGGCGACGAGCGTGCCGGCCGGGATCGGCGTGAGGCGATAGCGCCGCCACACGCCGCGCTCGCGCTCGCTGACGAGCGTCGTCGCCAGGCCGAAGCAGGCGCCGCCGAGAATCGTGACCGTCAGCAGCTCGCCCATGTGCCGCACGAGCGGCACCCGCTCGTAGCGGTAGAGCACGTAGAAGGCGATCAGGAAGACGGTCGGGAACAGGTAGCCGTAGAGCATCGCCATCCGGTTCCGGAAGTAGAGCCGGAGGCTGATGGCGAGCTGTGCGAAAAACCCCTTCATGACGCACGCTCCGCGGCCGTCGCGTCCGTCAGATCGATGAAGACATCCTCGAGCGTCGCCCGCTGCACGTGGAGCTCTTCGAGCGCGATACCGTGCGCGTCGAGTGCGCCGAGCAGGGCGAGCAGGGTCGGACCGGCCGATTCGGTCTGCAGCGTGAGTTCGTTGCTGCGGCCGGCCGCGGCAGCGGCCGGTGGCGATGGCGTGTCGGTCTCACCGGTCGGTGCGGCAACGCCGGCGCCCCCCGCCCCCGGGCGGCCGGGCCCGGGAGAACCGGCCCCCACCACCCAGCG
>QGVF01000207.1 GCA_003242705.1 Acidobacteriota bacterium | reverse complement strand
TCTGCCAGCTGTTCGTGTTCCAGTCCGAGTTGTCCTCGATGTCGTAGAGCGAGCCGTGGAACTGGTTCGTGCCGCTCTTGGTCACGGCCGTGATCTGCAGACCCGACGACCGGCCGAACTCAGCCTGATAACCCGAGGTCAGCACCTTAATCTCGGCAATCGACTCGACGTTCATCTGGAGCATCTGGCCGTTGTTGCCCGTGTCCATGGCCGAGATGCCGTCCATCATGATGTTGTCCTGGCTGGCACCGCCCAGGCGCGCGCCGTTCTGGTTCGGACCGCCGCTGACACCAGGAACGAGCGAGATGAGGCTCGCGAAGTTCCGGTTGCCGCCGAGCGGCAAGGTCTCGACCTGCATCGAGGTGACCGCGAACGAGCGCTCACCGCTCTGCGCCTGAATGAGCGGCGCCTCGGCTGTGACCTCGATGGTCTCGGCGGCACCGCCGGGTTCGAGCGTCAGCGGGGGCACCGTCACGCGGTCGCCGCCGCTCACCGCAACGCCGGGACGCCGCAGGGTCCGGAAGCCCGGCATCGTAACTTCGATGGTGTAGGTGTCGGGCGTCATGTTCGGGAACACGAAGTCGCCCGTGGCATTGGTCACGACCGGCACGCTCTGCGTGCCGCGCGATTCACTGATCAACACGACCGTGGCCCCCGGGATGACGCCTCCCGTGGAGTCCACAACCGTGCCGGCGATGGTTCCGGTCGTGATCTGGGCGGTCGCCGTCGGCGCCGCCAGACACGCCATGAGCAGTGCCACGAGCACTGCCCGCGCCTTGCCAATCAGTTGCATACAGCCTCCATCCATGACCAGCCGCGCAGACAGAACGTGGCCCGACGGAACCGGACACGGGCGTCCGGACCAGCCGGGCCGTGGAGGGCCACACAGGTCCCGTCCACGCGAGTGATCGTGTGCGTAACAATCTAGAAATAGAGACTGAGATGCACCATACCGTCTTGCCGGTAATGGCCGAACTGATGAGGCTGTAGTTACCGGTTGTGCGGTAGATTTCCGCGAGATATCCCGACAGATTGCCCGACATCTACTGCCTTTACGGGATAGCCAGGAACTCCAGCGGGCGCCCGAAAGGCACGATCAGGGCCGCCTGGCGTCGATTCCAGTCTGGACTGGTGTCCATTCCTCGGGAATCTGGAGGAGCCGGCGGTCGGCACCGGCGGTAGTGGCGGCAACAGAAAGGGCCGGACGGGCGATGCCCGTCCGGCCCTTCACCGTTCCCGGCGCGCTTCCTCTTATTAGAAGGAGAAGCGAGCCGTGAAGCGGACGACGCGCAGGTAGTCGGCGCCGCCGCCGGCCGCCGCGCCGTAGGCCTGAGCCGCGGTCACGGCGCCGAAGCCGGCCGTCTGCGGCGTCCGCCGCGTCGGGTCGACCTGGCCGTCGACGTACTGCGCGTTGCGCACGACCTGGTCCGTCGGGTTCGTCAGCTGCAGCTGGGCCTGGCGGCCCGTGTAGTTGATGATCCCGAACGGGTTGAACACGTCGAAGCGCAGCTGCAGTGCCCGGCTGCCGCCCATGCGGATGTTCCGCGAGATCGACAGGTCGAGCTCACGCTGCATGCAGCCCCGCATCCGGTTGCGGCCCGATTCCATACCCACGCTGCCGTAGGTCGGACCGGCAACGACGGCGGTGTTGAACTGACGGTACTGGTCGCTCGAGCAGCCCGAACCGGGGTCGCCGAGGAAGACCACGCGCGCACCCGACCCGTTGTTGCTGAAGTCGGGCGAGCCCGTCAGGTTAATCGCATCGCCGTTGTTCTGGTAGGCGAAGCTCAGGTCGTAGTTCGTGCCCGAGCTCAGGTTGAAGATGCCCGACAGCTGCCAGTCGTTCAGGATGTAGCCGATCGCGCGCTTGGCGCCGCCGTCGGCCACCAGGTCGGGCAGATCCCACACGAAGTTCCCGCGGAAGACGTGCGGCTGGTAGGCCAGCTGCTTGTTCAGCTCCTGGTACGCATCCCAGTCGTCACGCAGCTGGTAGCTGCCATCCGGGTTGTGCTGGAGCCGCCACTGCAGGCCCGTGTTGCCCTCGAGCAGGATGCTCCACGTGTAGTTCACGCCGAACGAGAACCCGTTCCGCATGCGCCGGTTGTACGACGCCTGGATCGAGTGGTACTCGTCGTAGAACTCCGTGGTGTTCTGGTTGATGGCACCGAAGCCGCGGTACGGCCGCATCAGGTTCGCCGGCAGCGCCGTCGCACCCGGGACGTCGCTCGTCCCGACACGGGTCGGGTCCTGGTTCTCGGGCAGGTACGCCGCACCGAGGTTCACCTGGTTGAGGTTCTGCAGGACGCCGCCCTGGAAGCCGCCGAGGCGGTTGTAGCCGTAGTTCCCCACGTAGCTCAGGTCGAGCGACGAGGCCCACGGCAGGGCCATCTGGACGCCGGCGTTCCACTGGACCGACGACGGCACCTTCGCGTCGTACTGGAAGATGACCATGTTCGACGCGCCGGTCAGCCCGGGCGGCAGCGCCGCGAGCCGGCCATTGACGAGCGTCTGCGACTCGGCAATCGGCGGGTTCCCCGGAATCGAGAACACCGTGTTGCCGTCCGGACGGTCGTAGAACAGACCCGCACCGCCGCGGAAGACGAGCGACTGCGTGCCGGTCATGTCGTAGGCGAAGCCGAAGCGCGGGCCATAGACCAGCGTCGGCCACACGTACGAGTACTTCGAGATGCCGTCGCCCGCCTGGCGGACGCCGTTGAGGATGTCACCCGAGCCCGGCACGATCGTGGCGATCGCCGCGCCGGTGTTCGGCCCCAGCGGCTGGCCGGTGAGCGGATGCACCGCCACCCGGTTCGAGCCCGCACAGGTCTGCGATCCGTCGAAGCAGCCCGGCTGATAGAGCAGCGGCGCCGCACCCGGGCTCCAGAGCTCCGGGAAGAAGTTCGACATCTGCTGGAACTGGTCGTGCTGCGGCTGCTGCCGCGTGAACCGCATGCCGTAGTCGAGCGTCAGGCGGTTCGTCACCTTCCAGTTGTCCTGCACGTAGAACTCGGTGTTGTTGTAGATCATGTTGCCTTCCACCAGCCGCGAAGCCTGCTGGAACTGACGGAAGACACCCACAGCAGCGTTGGCGAAGCCGAAGCCCGTGTCGAGCGGGTTGTTCGTGTCGTTGCCGAAGTCGAGCGTGCCCTGGAACGTGACACCGCCGCCGGCATTGACGTTCTGCGCCTTGAAGCTGTGGTTGTTGTAGAAGCCCGCCTTGAAGGTGTGCGAACCGGCCACCTTCGTCAGCGAGATCGCGAAGTCCTGCGTCTTGTTGATGTTCAGCCAGCCCGGGTAGGCGAAGTTCGTCGGCTGGTTACCAACGAGACCACCCCACTGGAACGCGGGCGGGAGGTTGACGCGCGTGCCGTCGAAGAACGACGCCGCACCGGCCTCGACACCGCGCTGCAGCGCTTCGTACTGGTAGTAGCGCTGGTCGACGACGCCGGCATCCGGATAGATGAGCGGCAGGTCGGCGAGGTACGTGTTCTTGTTCGCGGCCGGGTTCACGAGCAGACCGCCCGACGTGTTGCCGCCGCCGGCCAGCTCGTTCTTGATCGAGCCGTACGTCGCCTCGAGGAACGTCGTCGGGTTGACCGTGTAGTTGACCGTGAAGCCGTAGTTGGTGATGTACGGCCACGGCGCCAGCGCATCGTTGAAGCCCGGCATCGTGCCCGGCATGATGCGCTGCCGCTCACGCTGACCCGAGTACTTGCCCGTCACGCGGAGCGCGGGCGAGAACTGGTAGTCGACGCGGACGGCCGGCTGCTGCAGCAGGTTCTTCGTGATGGGCCGGCGCGACTCGAAGTTGTACGCGTTCGGCGCCACCTGCTCCTGCGTCGGCAGCGGGTACATGTTGAGGATCGCCAGACCGGGGGCGTAGAGCTCGTCGGCCGGGATGATGTTGTTCGGATACGGCTGGCCCGTGATCGGGCTCTTCAGCTGCGGAATCGGCCGCCCCTGGTTGTCGAGCGACTGCGAGAAGTTGCCCTGCCGCTCGAGCTCGGTCGGCAGACGCAGCCGGTCGAGCTGGCCACCCTGCTCCGACGGCCGGTACTCGTGGCTGTAGAAGAAGAACAGCTTGTTGTTGCCACCGGGACGGCCCACCGGACCGCCGAGCGAGTAGCCCCACGTGCGGCTGCGCGCCACCGGCTTCGCAACACCGTTCTCCTGGTTCTGCCAGCTGTTCGTGTTCCAGTCCGAGTTGTCCTCGATGTCGTAGAGCGAGCCGTGGAACTGGTTCGTGCCGCTCTTCGTCACGGCCGTGATCTGCAGACCCGACGACCGGC
>QGVF01000177.1 GCA_003242705.1 Acidobacteriota bacterium | reverse complement strand
CGGCACACCTGTCTTCGTGGGCACGCGCGTCCCTGTGCAGTCGCTGTTCGACTACTTGGAGGCGGGCGACACGTTGAATGAGTTTCTCCGGCAGTTCCCGTCGGTCCGGCGGGAGCAGGCTCTTGAAGCCCTCGAGTTCGCGCGAGAGACCTTGCTGACCAGTGCGCGTCCTGCTTGATGAGAACCTGCCGTACGATCTGGCGAAGGTACTCACTGGCCACGTCGTGTCCACCCTTCAGGGGCTCGGGTGGGCGGGCACGAAGAACGACGCGCTCCTGAAGCGCGCCGGCGGCGAATGTGCGATGTCTTCGTCACGATGGACGGCAACATCGAGCACCAGCAGAGGCTCGCCGCTCTCTCCTTCGGAATCGCGATCATCGGCGCCGCGTCGAACCGGATGGTGGATCTGCTGCCGGTCGTCCCTGAATTGATCCAAGCGATCGATGCTGTGCAGCCAGGTGAGGTCCGACGAGTCGGCACATCTCCGAAAGGGCGGGGACGCTGAGTCAACGAGGCTGGAGAAATGGCGGCCGCATTTTCGCCAGTCGGAACCAGCTGGACGGGTGGCTGCGGCAGGTCGAGGCGTTGCGGAGGGCGGCGTGACGCGCCGGACCCTCCGGCAGAGAGTTGCCGGGGTTCGGGCGATCGACTGCGATCGGCTGCCGAAGGGAGAAAGCCTGCGCGGTGGCAGTCCGACCGCTCACTGCTGCCCCCGCACTTCACGGCAACCAGGCCAACACCTGCGGCCATGCCAAGGCCCAAGCCAATCAGGACCTTTTTCTTTCGCGACGACATCTGCGGTCTCGGCTCTTGAGCCCGCTCTCCAGTCGCGCGACGGACCTCTGGGTTCAGGCGCTCGACTACCGTCAGCGGCTGCAGAAAACCGTTCTTTCCAGAAGGGATTGCGTTCGACGGAGTTCGATTCAATCGAACCGCCGTAACCGCACTGCTTTTCAGGTACTTGGAACCCGTCGAACGGGCCGAATCAAGTTTGGCGTCCCCATCGGGAATCGAACCCGAGTCTCGGCCTTGAAAGGGCCGCGTCCTGACCTCTGGACGATGGGGACGTGTTGTGGTGCGAGCTCTGGCCGCGGTCGGAGCTTCCGACGCGGCCAGAGCCTTCACATTTTACCAGACTGGACTGGCACGACACAAACGCACGTGTTGTGTGCCGGTGCCCTTCGCTCACGGTTCGAGCGACGTCGTGTACGCGATCAGATCGACGATGTCCTGCTCGGTCAGCTTCTCGACGACCGGCTTCATCAGCGCCGACATCGTCGTCCGCCGCGTCCCGAGCTTGAAGTCCCAGAGCTGACGCGCCATGTAGCTCGGCGAGCGGCCGGCGATATCGGGCACGGGGCCGACGCCGCGCAGGCCGGGGCCGTGGCACGTGCTGCAGACGAGCGTCCTGCCGTTACCTCCCGTCGTTGCCAGAACGCGGCCGCGCTCGACGGAGCCGGGCGGCACGTACGCGATCCAGCCGGAGCGCGGATTGCGCAGCTGCGCCTGCGCCGGATCTTCGGGCGTTTCGACGATACGGTTGCCGATGGGCTCGGTGCCGCCCGCCGGGTCGGGCCAGAAGATGTGGCCGCGCAGCTGCATCTTCGGAATCGTGTCCGCCTCGACGACGCGGATGTACTTCGTCCACTTCATCGAGGAGAAGTAGCGCGCCGACTGGACGATTTCCTCGTCGGTGAGCGCTTTCGCGATCTGCTCCATCTCCGACGTGTTGTCCTTGCGCGGGTCGGCGCTCTGTCGCAGCCCCCGCTGGAAGTCGCGCAGCTGCTGGACGATGTAGTCGTAGGGCAGCCCCTGGATCGGGGCGTTTTCGGGACGACCGCGACCGTTCGGCAGGTGGCACATCGCGCAGGCGCGGACCTCGGGATTCTTGCCCTTCGCGACGATTTCGGGCATCTCGGGATGATCCTGCGGGAACCAGTCGGCCGGGCCGTGGCGGTAGCCGATCTGCTGACGCGTAAACCGGAACTCCGACCCTTCGGCCTGGACCAGCTCGTCGGGCGATTTCGCCGGCGGCGGGGGCGGCACGAATTCTTTCGGGGGAAGAATCGGCGGCGCCTGCGGGGGATACTCGCCCGGTGGGACGGGCGGCAGACCATAGGGCCATGCGGCCGGCAGCGGCCGCTGCTGCGCGGTCCCGACAGGGCTGAACGTCAGCAGGGCTGCTGCCGTGATCAGAACGACGGATGCAATACGCCTGGGCATGTCGGTGTCTTTCAGCGAAACGGACGGGCGGGGGTGGTCACAAGGGATAGCGAATTGTAGGGGCTCGGCCCGGCCCCGACAACACTCGTCCAGAGCATGATGGAGCGATTTGAGTATGATGCTCCGGCGCTGCGAATCGCGCGAAACAGGAGACAATGGCGACTGAGCGACACGTGTTCATCGGCACCGACGGGGGAGCAACGACGTCGAAGGTGGGCGCCGTCTGGAGCGACGGCACCGTCGTCTCGACCCGTCTGCTGCAGCGGCCGACGAGATCGGCCGAAGGGCCGGCTGCCGTCATCGAGGGCTGGGTGGCGGCCGTCAACGAGTACCTGCAGGACAACGGGCTGAGCTGGGAGCAGGTCGAGGGCGTCGGTCTGTCGATTCCCGGGCCGTTCCAGCGTTACGGCGTGTTCGACAAGTCGCCGAACCTGCCCGAATCGTTCATCGGGTTCGACGTCTACACGGCGTACTCGAGCGCGCTGGCCGAAGCAGCCGGCCGTGCGATTCCGCTCGTGGTCGGCAACGACGGCAACTTCGGCGGCGTGGCCGAAGCGGCGCGCGCGCGCGGCAACGCCGATGCGACGGTCGTGCTGCTCGCGCCGGGGTCAGGTCTCGGCTGCGCCTTTATCGATCGCAACGGCCTGCCGCTCGAGGGCGACACGCTCGCCGGGATGGAGGCGGCTCATATGCCGGCGCCGCTGCACCTGCTCGACGCGAAGCCGTACCGCTGCGGCTGTGGTCGCGACTGGGGCTGCGTCGAGGTCTATACGACGCTGTCGGGCCTGCCGTACCTGCTGGAGGAGCGGCTGCCGCGCTATCCGTCGCACGAGCTCGCCAGGTCGTCGGCGCCGATGCGTGAACGCGCGCTGGCGCTGCGCGGGCTGGCGCAGCAGGGCGACGAGCTGGCGCTCGAGATTTTCGATTTCCAGGCGCGCGCGCTCGGCCTGCACGTCGCGTCGCTGGCCATGGCGCTCGACCCCGGCTTCGTGGTCATCGGCGGCGGCCTGATGGATCCGGAAGCCACGACCGTGGCGTTCCGCGAGCGCTACCTGCGCGTCATCCGCGAGACCGCCGTTCCGTTCCTGTGGCCAACGCAGCGCGACCGGCTGACGATCGTGCCGGCCGCCCTCGGTGACCTGTCGCAGTCGATTGGCGCGGCACTGGCCGCGCTCTACCAGAGTCGGTCGTGAGGGAATGAGGAGGGGGCCGGGCGGTGACAGCTGAAGACGGCCGGCGATCGGCGTCCGTTCCGATAGCCGTTCCCGCGGTCGCGGCCGTCCTCTCGGCGCTCGGGACCGTCGCCCTCGTCGTTGGCGGCGCGTCGGCGTCGGGGCCGCGCTTCGTCCTGCTGCGGCTGCCGGCCGTGATTGCGGCGGCGTGGCTGGCCGGCCGTGCCGCCAGACACCAGACCGACTGGCGCGCGCGCCGCCCGTGGACGCTCGTTGCCGCGTCGATTGCCGGCTTCGCGCTCGTCGACATCGTGCACCTGGCGGGCGGGGCCGCCTTCATGCCGTGGCTGGCGCCATGGCCGGTCGCGGCTGCCGTCGCGGCCGTTCTCCTGCTGCCGCCGGCCGTTTCGCGCCTGGCCGATCGCCTGTCGCACGCGCTCGACGTCGGGCTGATGACGTCGGCCGCGGCGATGGTCTTCTTCCAGCTGCTGCTGCGCCCCGCCTTCGACGGCATCAACGTCGTTCTGGCCGCGGTCTGTGCGCCGGCAACCGTCGCCCTGACGGCCGCCGCCGCCAGTCTGCTGCTGCGCCTCCCGAAGGATCGGCGACGGCTGACGTACCAGCTGCTCGCGCTCGGCTACCTGCTGCTCGCGGTGGCGATTGGGACGGTGGCCGTTCCCGGCGAACATCCGGCCATCGCGCAGGTGGGCTTTGCCGGGTACATGGCGCTCGTCGCGGCGGCGGGCTTCTTCGAGCTCGAGCTGGCGCCGGCGATCGTGCCGCACCGCGAGCTGGTCGTGCTGCGGCCGCCCGGCCGGTGGTGGCAGGCTGCCGTCGGCACGGGGGCGATCGTGCTCGTCCTGGGCGCCTGGACCGGCGGGCCGGGCGGGACGATCCTCGCATCAGGCGC
>QGVF01000176.1 GCA_003242705.1 Acidobacteriota bacterium | reverse complement strand
ACCCGCTCCCCGTCTTTTTTCTCCGGTCTCCCGCGCGGTCAACTCCGCCCGGCTCGCCCTGCAGACGACGGTGTCGTCGATTTCCGACGCCCTGGTCCTGCTCGGACGCGACACGATCCGCCGCTGGGTCTCGCTCTGGTCGCTCGCCAGTCTCGGCAACGGCGCCGGTGGGGCCCTGCTGCAGACGGCTTCGCTCCGCGGCCGGTTCTGCGAGCTGCTCGGCGATCACACCGGGCGCGACGACGCGGAGGGGTTCCTGCTGGGGCTGTGTTCGATGCTCGACGCGATCCTCGAGCAGCCGCTGGCGGCCATCCTCGAGGAACTGCCGCTGGCGCCCGCGATGAAGGCCGCGCTCGTTGGCGAGGACAACTTCCAGAGCCGCCTGCTGCGCTGTGCCATCGCCTGGGAGCAGGGCGAGTGGGACGAGGCGATCGAGCTGGCCGAGGCGGCCGGCATCGATCCGTCGATCCTGCCGGGTACCTACGCGGCGGCCCTCCGCTGGGCGAACGAGCTCGACGAGCTGTCGGCCGCCTGACGCCGGTCGGACCTGCGCGTCCGGCCGTCGCGATTCGTGTGTGGCCGCCGTTGCAGGTACGATGAGTCGGCATGGCGCACGAGGGACGGCCCGAGGCCACCCGCGAGCCGGTGTTCGACATCCGCGGCCTGTCGAAGGTCTACCGCATGGGCGAGGTCGAGGTCCATGCGCTGCGGAGCGTCGACCTGACGCTCGAGGAAGGCGAGCTCGTCGTGCTGCTCGGGCCGTCGGGCTCGGGCAAGTCGACGCTGCTCAACATCCTCGGCGGCCTCGACACCGCGACGTCGGGCACCGTGCGGTACCGCGGCCGTGACCTGACGCGCGCCACCGACGACGAGCTCACCGAGTACCGCCGCCACCACGTCGGGTTCGTCTTCCAGTTCTACAACCTGATCCCGAGCCTGACGGCGCGCGAAAACGTCGCGCTCGTGACCGAGATTGTCGACGATCCGATGACGCCCGAGGAAGCGCTCGCGCTCGTCAACCTCACGCCGCGGCTCGATCACTTTCCCGCGCAGCTCTCGGGCGGTGAGCAGCAGCGCGTCGCCATCGCGCGCGCCATCGCAAAGCGGCCGGCGGCGCTGCTCTGCGACGAGCCGACCGGCGCGCTCGACCTCGCCACCGGCGTCGTCGTGCTCGAGGCGATTGCCCGCGTCAATGCCGAGCTCGGCACGACGACGATCGTCATTACTCACAACGCCTCGATCGCCGAAATGGCCGACGTGGTCATCCGTCTGGCCGACGGCCAGGTCGTCGAGAAGACACGGAACGTCACGAAGAAGACGCCGAGGGAGCTCGAGTGGTGAACGGCGGGCTGAGCGCGCTCAATCGCAAGCTGCTGCGCGACCTGTGGTGGATGCGGACGCAGGCGCTCGCGATCGCGCTCGTCATTGCCGCCGGCATCGCGATGTTCGTCGCGTACCTGGCGAATTTCGACTCGCTCGTCCGCGCGCGCGACGACTTCTACAGCCGTCAGCGCTTTGCCGACGTGTTCGCGAGCGTGCGGCGCGCCCCCGAGATTCTCGTCGACCGGATTCGCGCGATTCCCGGGGTGGAGGACGTCGAGACGCGTGTCGTGGCCGAAGTCGTGCTCGACGTGCCGGGCCTCGACGAGCCGGCGTCGGGCCGGCTCGTGTCGATTCCGGCCGACGGCCGGCCGAGGCTGAATGATCTCGTGCTGCGCCGGGGCACATGGATCACGCCCGGTCGCCCCGATCAGGTGCTCGTCAACGAGGCGTTCGCCACGGCGAACGGCTTCCTGCCGGGCGACCGCGTCGGCGCCATCATCAACGGACGACGCCGCGAGCTCGAGATCGTCGGGCACGTGCTCTCGCCTGAGTACGTCTACGGCCTCAGGGCGGGCGAGCTCATTCCCGACAACCGGCGCTACGGCATCCTCTGGATGGACCGCGAGGCGCTCGGCACGGCGTTCGAGATGGACGGCGCGTTCAACGACGTCGTGCTCGGACTCGCCGCCGACGCGGTGCCCGAGGCCGTCGTGGCGGCACTCGATCGCGTGCTGGCGCCCTACGGCGCGCCGGGCGCGGTGCTGCGCGACCTGCAGATGTCGAACTGGATTCTGACGAGCGAGCTCACGCAGCTGGAGAGCTTCGGCTTCTTCGTGCCGCTCATCTTCCTGCTCGTGGCGGCCTTCGTCCTCAACATTGCCCTGACGCGCGCGCTGGCGCTGCAGCGGCCGCAGCTGGCCGCCCTGAAGGCGCTTGGCTACCGCAATCGCGAGCTCGTCTGGCACTACCTCAAGTGGGCGCTGGTGATCGCGGTGGCCGGCGCGGCGATTGGTGTGCTGGCCGGCATCTGGATGGGATCGTCGATGCTCGCGCTGTACCACGAGTACTTCACGTTCCCCTCGCTCTCGTTCCACCTGCGCGGTGTCGTCGTCGTCCAGGCGTTCCTGATC
Source organism: Acidobacteriota bacterium (assembly GCA_003242705.1). Classification (GTDB taxonomy): domain Bacteria; phylum Acidobacteriota; class Vicinamibacteria; order Vicinamibacterales; family SCN-69-37; genus SCN-69-37. The sequence continues at coordinate 1,865 of QGVF01000176.1, read as the reverse complement.
GCGGCAGTGTCGGCCATCGTCGGCGCGCGGGCGGCCGTCAGGCGCGCGGTGCGCATTGCGCCGGCCGAGGCCATGCGTCCCGAGGCGCCCGTGCGCTACAGCCCCAGCCTGCCGGAGCGGGTGCTGCCGCCCGGATGGCTCGCGACGACGTCGCGCATGATCGCGCGCAACCTGCAGCGGCAGCCGATGCGCGCCGTGACGACCATCGGCGGGATTGCCATGGCCGGAGCGATCCTCCAGGTCGGCTTCGGCCTGATTGAATCGGTCGAAGGGCTCATCCTGCGACAGTTCAACGTCGCCGAGCGCCAGAGTATGTCGGTGAGCTTCGTCGAACCGCTCGGTCCCGAAGCCCGGCACGCGCTGGCACAGCTGCCCGGGGTGCTGTTCGTCGAGCCCGACCGCGCCGTGCCGGCACGGCTGCGCGCCGGCCACGTCGAGCGCACGGTGGCCATTACGGCCGTGCCGGAGGCGCCCGAGCTGAAGCGGCCGCTCGATGCGCAGCTCCGGCCGGTCCTGCCGCGGCGCGACGGCCTCGTCCTGTCGTCGATCCTTGGCGAAATCTTCGACATCGCCCCGGGCGACACCGTCCAGGTGGCGGTGCTCGAAGGCTCCCGGCCCGTCCGCGACATCGTCGTCGAGGCGCTCATCGACGACGTGGTGGGGATTGCGGCCTACATGAACCGCGAGGCGGTGGCGCGGCTGCTGCGGGAGCCGCCGACGCTGACCGGAGCGTCGCTGCTCGTTGATCCGGCGCGCGAGACCGAGCTGGCGGCCGCGCTCAAGCAGGTGCCTGCCGTGGCCGGCGTGGCCTCGAAGCGGGTCGCGCTCGAGAACTTCCGCCGGATGCTCGACCAGAACATGGGCGTGATGCTCACGTTCAACATCCTGTTCGCGGGCGTCATCGCGTTCGGTGTCGTCTACAACGCCGCGCGTGTCTCGCTCTCCGAGCGCAGCCGCGAACTGGCGAGCCTGCGGGTGCTCGGCTTCACGCGCGCCGAAATCTCGGTCATCCTGCTCGGCGAGCTCGCGGTACTCACCGTGCTGTCGCTGCCGGTCGGCGCGCTCGTCGGGTACAACCTGACGGCGCTGCTCGTCACGTCGATCGACAGCGAGATGTTCCGGTTCCCGGTCGTGGTCGACGTGCGGGCGATGGCGCTCGCGGCGCTCACCGTGACCGCTGCGTCGATGCTTTCGGCCCTGCTGGTCCGCCGGCGACTGGATCGCCTCGACCTCGTGGCCGTGCTCAAGACCCGGGAGTAACCCGATGAAAGCCCTGCTGCGTCCCCGTGTGCTGCTGTCGATCGTGATCGTCGGCGGGCTGATCGCGCTCGCGTTCTGGCCGCAGGCCACGCCGGTGGCCATGGCCACGGTCGTGCGCGGCCCCCTGATGGTGACGATCGACGAGGACGGCCGGACGCGGGTGCGCGAGCGGTTTCTCGTGACGGCGCCGGTGGCCGGCGAAGTCGACCGCATCCGCCTCGAGCCGGGCGATCGGGTTGAAGCGGGGAAGACGGTGCTGGCGACGATCGCGCCGGCCGCGCCCGTGCCGCTCGACGCGCGGACGCGCGCCGAGCTGCAGGCGAGCCTGCGCGCGGCCGAGGCGGCGATGGAGCGACTGTCGGCCGAGGCGCGGCGGGCCGGGACGGCGCTCGCGCTTGCGACGCGGCAGCTCGAGCGGTCGGAGACGCTCGCGGCCGCGGGCGCGATGGCGGCCGAGGACCTCGAAGTGCAGCGTGCCGCGCACCGCCAGGCGCAGGAAGCGGCGCGGGCCGCCGAGCTGGCGGGCGCGCAGGCGCAGCAGGGAGGCGCCGGCATTCGGGGGCGGGTGGGCACGGGGCCGGCGGGGCCGGCCGGCGGCCGGCGGG
>QGVF01000175.1 GCA_003242705.1 Acidobacteriota bacterium | reverse complement strand
CCTGCGGGCCCTGCGCGCCGGCACCGGGCCGGCCGTAGAGGCCGATGAGCAGGCCGCCGCCGGCCAGGGCCGACACCTGCAGGAACGCGCGGCGCGAAACGGTCTGCGTCGTCATGGTCGCCTCCCGTCAGTCCCGCGCCTCGGTGATCTGCACCGGGGCCGAGTCGCCGGCGCGGATCGTGCCGGCCGCTTCGTGAATCGCCTGGCGGATCCGCATGTACGTGCCGCAACGGCAGATGTTGCCTGCCATGGCCGCGTCGATGTCGGCATCGGTCGGCTGCGGCGTCTTCGCCAGCAGCGCCGCCGCCGACATGATCTGGCCGGCCTGGCAGTAGCCGCACTGCGGGACGTCGTTGTTCATCCAGGCGACCTGCAGCGGGTGGGTGCCGTCGGGCGACAGTCCTTCGATCGTGGTGATTCGCGCCGAGCCGACGGCCGCGACCGGCGTGACGCAGGCACGTGCCGGTTCGCCGTCGAGGTGAATCGTGCACGCGCCGCACTGTGCCATGCCGCAGCCGAACTTGGTGCCCTTCAGGTCGAGCACGTCGCGCAGCACCCAGAGGAGGGGCATGTCGGCCGGAACGTCGACCGTATGCGTCTGTCCGTTGACGTTGAGCGTGTATGGCATGAGAGCTCCCGCAGGGCGTTAGAGTAGTCAGGACCGGTTCGCGGCACAAGGGATGGCCCGGCCAGAACGCTCCTTCATGAAGGGAAGATGATGGACGGACACGAGGGCGCCTCCGCCCTGTACGAGCGGATGGCCGAGCTTGCGGCGCAGGGCCGCGACTTCGCGCTGGCGACCGTCGTGCGCACGCAGGGGAGCACGCCGCAGGCGATCGGCGCCCGCATGGTGGTGCCGATCGATGCCGACCTGCGGCCGGCGGGCACGCTCGGCGGCGGGTGCGTCGAAGGCGACGCGATCGAAGTCGCGCGACGCGTCGGGCGCGACGGCGGCCGCGTCATTCTGCGACACGAGCTCAACGAGCAGCTCGCCTGGAACACGGGCCTCGTGTGCGGCGGCACGATGTGGATCCTCGCCGAGCGCGGCGACGACGCCCTGGTGTGCGGCGACAGGAACGTCCTCGCGCACGCGCTGCAGGCCGCACGCGGCGGCGAGGGCTTCGCCTTCGTCACGATGTTCCGTCGTGAGGGTCGCCACGGCCTGACCTTCGCCGGACGGGTCGGCGTTGCGTCCGACGGCCGGCTGATCGGCACGCTCGGCGGGGCAGCGCTCGACGAGCGTGCCCGCGATCTGGGGCTCGACCGGCTCCGCGCCGGCACTCCGCGTTCGCTCGTCGTCGATGCGGCCTGCGAGCTGCTGGCTGAGCCGATCGTGCGCCGGCCGCGGCTGGTCGTCGCCGGCGGCGGGCATGTCGGCCGCGCCATCGCGCGCCAGGCCCGCCTGCTCGACTTCGACGTCGTCGTCATCGAAGATCGGCCCGAGTTCGCCGATCCGGCCCGGTTCGACGGCGCCCAGGTGATTCACGCGCCGATCGTCGAGACGCTGGCCGGCTTCGGGTGCACCGGGCAGGACTGGGTCGTGGTGGCGACGCGCGGGCACAAGCTCGATGCGGACTGTGTGCTGGCCGCGGCGCGCAGCGAGGCTCGGTACATCGGCCTGCTCGGCAGCCGCCGCAAGACGGAGCTCGTGGCCGGGCTGCTCCGCAGCGAAGGCGTGCCGGCCGAACGGATCGCTGCGGTACACGCGCCGGTGGGGCTCGATCTCGGAGGCCGGTCGCCGGCAGAAATCGCCCTCGCGATCCTCGCCGAGATCACGCGGATCCGTTACGGCGGCAGCGGCGCGCCAATGCGCGTGCGCTCGCTCGATCAGGCTGGCGACGCGCCGGAGCCCGAGTCCCCCGTCGTTCGCACTTGAGACGGTCGGCGCCGCCGCTTTCGAAGGCCCTTCTTCCGGGTCGCACTGATCTCAGGTTCCCGTCACTGTCGCGGCGCCGCCTGCGTGTCATCCGCCTCCCGGCAGACGTATTCGCCGTCGGCGTAGTGCGGGTACGCCGGGTAGCTGCAGAGCGGCATGGTGTCGTCGGTACCCGTGAGGGTCGCGTGAAGCGGTGGCGCGACGCCGCGCTCGACCCAGTCGAACAGCATCGACACCCGGTCGATCGCCGTCGGCAGCGGCCGCGGCTCGAGCGGGCGCCCGTTGCCGTCATGCGGAGCCACACGGGCGCGCAGGCCGTGGTTCCCCTGCGGCATCACGAACAGGCGCGCGAACGACTCGACCGCGCTGCGGCCCATCGTGTCGATGATGGCCTGATAGTAGTCGAGCTGCGCACCTGGCGAGGCGAGCGTGTCGTCGGTGCCGATGGTCACGATAGCCTTGCCGCCGCGGGCCCGGAAGGCGGTCAGATCGGGATTCGTGCTGTCGAGCCATTCCGACAGCTCACGGCGGCGGGCGTCGAGCGGTCCTCCTTCGACGTAGTCGAGCGGGTTGGCTCCAGGGTCGCGCATCAGGAAGCCCGTCACCCCGAGGGCGCCCAGGTGCGAGTGGACGGGGGCATCGGGCGCGGCGCCTTCCTGGCCCGCGTACCGGCGGGCTTCGATCAGCCCGCTCCCCGACGGATCGGTGTTGGGCACCCACATGCCGAACGTCGTCGCGCCGTTGGCCAGCGGCGTCGCGAAGACGTAGCGGCTGTAAACCAGGTCGAGCGTGGCGATCTGGCCGTCGGTCAGGCAGGCACCCGGACCATCGTTGTCGGGGGCCGGATCGACGCCGTCGGGGCAGCGCTTCGGGGCCCAGGGATTCTGTCCGGGCGCACGCTGCGAGCGATCGAAGATGGCCCGGCACGCCGCATAGTTGTTGATGACTCCGTCGACGCGGCCGTCGAGGTGATCGCACGTCCGCAGGAAGTGGTCGCGGATTGTGGCCGTCTTGGCGGGCGTGACCCAGTTCGCCAGCGGCTTTTCGTGAATGCGGATCAGCTCGGGCGCCAGCATCAGCGTAGAGAAGCCGACGATCGGCACGTTCGAGATGATGCCGTCGTAGTCGTCGGGGTAGCGCTGCGCCACGGTGAGCGCCTCGCGGCCACCCTGCGACGAGCCGATGTAGTAGACGAAGGCCGGCCGTGCGTCGTACGCCCGTTCGACGACGACCATGGCCGCGTCACGGGTCTTCTTCATCTGCATGTAGCCGAGGTTGCGGATGGCCTCGTCGTTCAGTGCCCAGTCGACCGGCACGCCGCGCCCGGCCCTGTGGCCCGAGTCGCTTCCGAAGGTGACTGCCCGCCTCGCTGGTCCGGACGGTCCGCCGTCGATCGGGCCCGTCAGGTTCGGAATGATGCCGTTCATGCCGCCGCCGCCAAGCTGCACGGCCCTGCCGTTCCATTCGGCCGGCAGCACGACGCGGAAGTGGATGGGCTGCGCGTGCGGGGCGTCGGGATCGGCCGGGGCCATCGAACCGGTGACGGAGCAGTAGCCCGGCATCTCGCCGGTGGCGTCGGTCCAGGCGGGCGGGTCGAGTGCAACCGCCGACACCGGTTCGCCGATCGCCGTCACCGGAATCGTCGCCCCGACGCGCGACACCGTGCAGTCGGCCGCTGAGATCGATCGGACGTCGCGGGCCTCGGCCACTGCCGCCGGCGTCTGCTCCCGCGCCGCACTCGCCGGAATCACTGCCAGAACACACGCTGCGATCGTGAGGATCGGAGTGCGCTGCATCGCGGGAGCCTCCCTCCTGTGCGGCGGCCGCTCAGGCCGCCGTGTTCAGTCCGAAGAGCCTGACGGCATTCTCCTTGAGAATCAGCGGCCTGACCTCGTCGCGAATCGCGATCTTCTCGAAGTCCGACAGCCAGCGATCCGGCGTGATCAGGGGATAGTCGGTGCCGAACAGCACCTTCTGCCTGAGAAGCGTGTTCGCGTACTGGACGAGCGTCGGCGAGAAGTACTTCGGCGACCACCCCGACAGGTCGATGTAGACCGTCGGCTTGTGCAGGCACACCGAGATGGCTTCGTCCTGCCACGGAAAGGACGGGTGCGCCAGGATGATCGGCAGCTCCGGAAAATCGACCGCGACGTCGTCGACGAGCATCGGGTTGCCGTACTTGAGGCGCACACCGCCGCCGCCCGGCATGCCCGTGCCGATGCCGCTGTGGCCGGTGTGGAAGAGGACAGGCAGCTTCGCGTCGGCGAATACCTCGTACAGCGGATAGGCGAGCGGGTCGTTCGGTGCGAACTGCTGCAGCGGCGGGGGGGGGTTTGGGGCCCCGCGCGCGGCGTGCTACGCGGGGCGCGCCTCCGCGCCGGCCCCCCGCCCCCCCCCCCGGCGCGGGGGGGGGCAGAGGGGAGAATAAGCGGGGTGTGGGTGGCGCGAGCCCG
>QGVF01000174.1 GCA_003242705.1 Acidobacteriota bacterium | reverse complement strand
CCGCTCGGCCGCCCGCACATCGGGGCGTCGCCGCAGCATCGTCGTCACGTCACCGAGCGGCAGGGCCGTCCGGAGAACGGGGTAAGGACGCGGCGACAGATCGACCTCGAGTGCGCCCGGGCGCCGGCCAACGAGCACGGCGAGCCGGTGCTCGAGCGCCGCCAGTGCGGCCCGCAGCGGCGGCACGGCCGCCTCGATGGCGGCAACGCGCGCGGCGGCGCTCGCGACGTCCTGCTCCTGGCCGATGCCGGCGTCGCGGCGCACGGTCGTCAGGCGGAGCGTCTCGCGCTGGTTGGCCAGGCTGCGATCGAGCACCGCGAGCTGCTGCTGCACGCCGCGATACTCGAAATAGTTGCGCGCCACCTCGGCCGCGACGCTGACGCGCACGTCGTCGAGCGCGGCCTCGAATCCCTCGGCACTGGCGCGTGCGGCGGCGACTGCCGATCGGACGCGGCCGAACAGGTCGATTTCCCAGAACGCATCGAAGCCTGCCTGATAGGTGTTCGTGCGCACCGGTTCCTCGGCGAAACCGGCAATGGCCTGTTCGCGAACGTCGACCGCCGCGCCCACCGTGACGGTCGGGTAGCGATCGCGCGCCGTGTCGTCGAAGATCGCGCGCGACTGGTCGAGGCGGGCGATGGCGATCCGGATGTCGTGATTCGCCTCGAGCGCCATGTTCACCAGGCGCTCGAGGACCGGATCGTCGAACAGCCGCCACCAGCGTGCGTCGTAGGCGTCGTTCGAGAACGCGCGCTCGTCCATGCGGACGGGCGCGGTGTCGGGAACCGCCGGCGGCGTCGCCAGCTGTGGCGCGCATGCCGCGATCATCGGCATGAGCAGCGTGGCGAGCGCGTGCAGCGCGCGGCGGATCAGGCGATCGATCAGCGATGTGATGAAGGTCATGTCATGACTCCGCAGGAGTGGCGATCGGCCCGCCGAGGACGGGACCGCCGGCCGGTTCGTGCGCGCGCACGCTCGCGTGCTCGCGCGCGATGACCGCGTAGAACGCCGGAACGACAAACAGGGTGAAGACGGTGCCGACGATCATGCCGGCGACCAGGACGATGCCGATGCTGTTGCGCGCCGCCGCGCCGGGACCGGCAACGAAGACGAGCGGCAGGTGGCCGAAGACGGTGGCCGCTGAGGTCATCAGCACCGGGCGCAGGCGCGTCGCCGACGCCTCCCGCAGCGCCGCCATCTTCGACAGCCCGCGCTCCTGCAGCGTGTTGGCAAACTCGACGATGAGGATGCCGTTCTTGGCGATCAGGCCGACGAGCGTGATCAGGCCGACCTGCGAATAGATGTTGAGCGTCGTCAGGTCGAGGAACGTGAACACGAGCGCGCCAGAAATGGCCAGCGGCACGGAGCCGAACAGGACGATGAGCGGATCGCGGAAGCTCTGGAACTGTGCCGCCAGCACCAGGTAGATCAGCAGCAGCGAGAAGCCGAGCGTGACGGCCAGCGTCGATCCCTCGTGCCGGATCTGCCGTGACTCGCCGACGTAGTCGAGCGAGAGCGTCGGATCGGCGCGGAGCGCGGCGGCCTCCAGCACGCGCAGGCCTTCGTCCTTCGTGACGCCGGGTGCCACGCCGGCGAAGATGTGTACCGCGTCCTGCTGCTGGAAGCGGTTCAGCGTTCTCGGTGCCGCCTCGGTCTCGATCCGCGCGAAGGTCGATACCGGCACCAGCTGACCGCCGGGTGTCCGTATCTTGAGGCCGAGCAGCGGCTCGAGCGTCGCGCGCTGCTCGTCGCCGAGCTGCGGGATTACCTTGTAGCTGCGGTCGAAGTAGTTGAAGCGATTGACGTAATTGCCGCCGATGAGCGTGCCCAGTTCACGGCCGACCGCGGCGAGATCGAGGCCGAGATCGGCGATGCGTTCCCGGTCGAGCACGACGCGGGCTTCCGGCAGGTCGATCTTCAGGTCCGTGTCGACGTAGAGGAAGCGCCCGCTCTGCCTTCCTTCGTTCAGGATCTGCGTCACCGTGTCGAGCAGCTGCCGTGGCGGCGTGTCGGTCTTCAGTACGAGCTCGACGTCGTACTGACCCGGGGACGGCAGCGGCGGGTCGAGGCGCGGGAAGACCCGCAGGCCGGGCACCTGCGAGAGCGAGGCGAACACCTCGCCGAACATCTCCTGCATCGACCGATCGCGCTCGCGCCAGTCCTTCGCGACCAGTCCGCCGAAGCCGCCCCACTGCGCGGTGAGCGACCAGGTGAATTCGGTCTCGGGGAACGCAAGCACGGCGTCGACAATGCCGAGCTGATCGCGACTCGTGGCTTCGAGCGAGGCGTCGGGCGACGATTCGAAGAAGATGCTGATGTAGCGCTGGTCCTCGACCGGCGCGAGCTCCTGACGCGAAAGGACGTACAGCGGCCACGCGGCCAGTGCGACGAGCAGTGCCGTGGCGACGATTGTCCACCGCATCGCCAGGGCGCCGTCGAGCAGCCGGACGTAAACCGCGCGGACGCGATCGAACGTGCGGTTGACGAACGTCGTCAGGCGGCCCTGCCGTCCTGTCGGATGCACGAGCCGCGCGCTCATGATCGGCGACAGCGTCACCGCAACCATGCCCGACACGAGCACCGCCGCGGCCAGCGTGATGGCGAATTCGAGGAAGAGCGATCCCGTCAGGCCGCCCTGGAAACCGATCGGGGCATAGACGGTCGCGAGCGTGATCGTCATCGCGATGATCGGTCCGACCAGTTCTCGCGCGCCAGCCAGCGCCGCGTCGATCCGCGACCTGCCTTCGCGCACGTGCCGCACCACGTTCTCGACCACCACGATGGCGTCGTCGACGACGAGGCCGACCGACAGCACGATGGCGAGGATCGTCAGCAGATTGAGACTGAAGCCGAGGGCGGCCATGACGAGCCCGGCGCCGATGAGCGAGACCGGCATGGCGACGAGCGGCACGAGCGCCGTCCGGATCGAGCCCAGGAACAGGAAGACGACGAGCGCGACGATCGCGATGGTCTCGGCGAGGGTCTTGGTGATTTCGGACAGCGCGTCGCGCATGAAGACCGTGCCGTCCCAGACGAGCCGCATGTCGATGTCGGGCGGCAGCGTCGGGCGCAGTTCCTCCATCGCGGCGCGCAGCCGGGACGCCACCTCGATCTCGTTGGCGCCGGGCGCCGGCCAGACGCCGAGGTACACGGCCGTCTGGTCGTTGTAGCGTGCGACGAATCCCGGCTCCTCGGCGCCGAGCTCGACGCGCGCCACGTCCCGCAGGCGCACGACGGCACCGCCGCGATCGGCGACGATCAGCGAGTCGAACTCCTCGACCGAGCGCAGATCGGTGTTGGTGAGCAGGTTCAGCTGGACGAGGTCGCCTTTGGTCTGGCCGACGGCCGCCAGGAAGTTGTTGCGCTGCAGCGCCGCCTGAACATCGCCGGGCGTCAGTTTGAGCGCGGCGAGCCGATCGGGATCGATCCACACGCGCATGGCGATGTTCGTCCCGCCTTCGTTGTTACTGATGCGCTGGACGCCCTCGATCGTGGCCAGTCGCGGCTGCACGGTCCGCGACAGGTAGTCGGTGATGGCCGAGACACTTCGTTCCGGAGACGAGAAGCTGAGGTAGAACGCCGCGTACGGGCGATCGGTCCGCTGCACTTCGGCTGCCGGCGGCTCGGCCTCGGCCGGCAGCTCCGATCGCACCTGCTGCAGCCGTGCGTTGATTTCGGAGAGTGCCGCCGTGGCACTGTGGTTGAGCTTGAGCCGGACGGTGACCGTGCTCAGGCCGGCGCGGCTCGTCGACTCCACGTAGTCGATGCCGCTGATCGACGACACCGCGCGCTCGATCGGCGTCGTGACGAAGCCGCGGACGATATCGGCGCTGGCGCCGACGTACACCGTCGTGATGACGATCGACGAGCTGTCGATGCTCGGGTACTGCTGCACCGGCAGGCTCGTCAGTGCGCGGGCGCCGACGAGCACGAGCGCCAGGTTGACGACGATCGCCAGAACGGGGTGCCTGATGAAGGTATCGGTGAGTGATCGCATGGCCGGGCCTCAGCGGGACGACAGCGCGGTCTCGGCCGAGGCCTGCCGCACGGGGTTTTCGACAATCAGGACCGCCATCCGGTCCTGCAGCTTGAAGGCGCCCGAGGCCGCGACCCGCTCACCGGGGGCGAGGCCATCGAGAACCAGGACTTCGTCGCCGAAGGTCCCGCCGGTCGTGACGGGCCGGCGCGCGGCGCGCAGGCGGCCCTCGGCGTCCTCGGCGAGCACGAAGACGAAGTCACCCTCGGGGCCATGGCGCATCGCGCTGCCGGGCACCGACACGGCCGTCCGGCTCGCGCCGGTGCCCACGCTCACGCGCACGGCCGCTCCGGGCGCCAGCG
>QGVF01000173.1 GCA_003242705.1 Acidobacteriota bacterium | reverse complement strand
TTCGCAGGAATGCGGGATATTACCCCTGGTGGAGGGTCTGGCGTGTGTCGCGTACTGGACGAGCGCCCCCGAGCTCGCCGTCTCGGTCGGAGCCGCCTGGGCGGGCGAAGCCGACCTCGGCCTCGGCAACATCGTCGGCAGCAACATCGTCAATGTGCTGCTGATTCTCGGCGCGTCGGCGCTCATCACGCCGCTGCGCGTGGCGACGCAGCTGATCCGGATCGACGTGCCGATCATGATCGTCCTGTCGCTCGTCACCTACCTGATGGCCGCCGACCGGCTCGTGGGGCGGATCGACGGCGCGATCCTGTTCATCGGCGCCGTCGCCTATACCGCCATGCTGATGCGCATCGGCCGGAGCGAGCCAGCCGAAGAGGTCCTCGACGGGAGCGGCCGCACGTCGGGCTTCGTGACGAACGTCGGCCTGATCCTGATCGGCCTCGCCGCCCTCGTGCTCGGCTCGAACTGGCTCGTCGACAGCTCGGTCGCCTTTGCCACCGCGCTGGGCGTCAGCGAGCTGATCATCGGCCTGACGATCGTGGCGATCGGCACGTCGCTGCCCGAGGTCGCGACGTCGCTCGTCGCCGCCGCGCGCGGTGAACGCGACATCGCCGTCGGCAACGTCGTCGGCAGCTGCATCTTCAACATCCTGTCGGTGCTCGGCATCTCGGCACTCGTGGCACCGGCCGGACTGGCGGTACCCTCGGCGCTGCTCAGCTTCGACCTGCCGGTGATGGTGGCTGTCGCCGTGGCCTGCCTGCCGATCTTTGCGCGGGGCGCCAGCATCGAGCGCTGGGAAGGCGGACTCTTCCTCTTCTATTACGCGGCGTACACGACATACCTCGTGCTGGCCGCTCAGAAGCACGCCGCACTGCCGGCCTTCAGCAGCGCGATGCAGCTGTTCGTGATCCCGTTGACGATCCTGACGCTGGTCGTCGTGTTCTGGCGGTCGTGGCGCCGCGGGATGTACAGCGCCGCGTAAGGGTCCGGCCCCCCCTTGGACGTGCGCTTCAGGCCGTCTCAGAGCGGCCAGACGAGAAGCAGCAGCGGGATCGCGACGAGCGAGACGATGATGCTCAGCGGGAAACCGACGCGGAAGTAGTCGCCGAACTGGTAGCCACCGGGCGTCATCACCAGCGTGTTCGACTGATGCCCGATCGGCGTCAGAAACGCGCACGATGAGCCGACGGCAACCGCCATCAGGAACGCGTCGGGATTCACCTCGAGGCGCTCGGCCAGCGAGATCGCGACGGGCGCCATGAGCAGGGCCGTCGCGTTGTTGTTCAGCACGTCGGTCACGAGCATTGTCGAGACGAACAGCAGGCTGAGCACCGCCACCGGCGACAGCCCCTGCCCGACCCTCAGGATCGCGTCGGCCACCATGCCGTCACCGCCGGTGGCCGACACGGCGTCGCCCACCGGAATCATGGCGCCGATCAGCACGACCACGGGCCAGTCGACAGCGCCGTACACGTCCTCGAGCCGCACCACCTGCGTGACGACGAGGACGGCGATGGCAAGCACGAGGGCGACGTGAATGCTGAGCAGGCCGGCGACCGTTGCGGCGATGGCCGTGGCAAACGTCGCCGCGGCCAGAATCAGGCGCCGGGGCTTGCCGATGCCGATGCCGCGGTCGGCCAGCGGCAGACACCCGAGCTCGGGCAGCGCCGATTCCAGGTTGGCCCGCACGCCCTGGAACATCAGCACGTCGCCGACCTGAATGCGGACATTGCCGAGCCGCGTGAAGATTTCCTTGCCGTACCGCGCGATGGCGAGCAGGTTGATGCCGTAGCGACGCCGGAGGCGCATCGACACGGGGCTCTGGTCGACGAGCATCGAGCCTGGCTTGACGATGACCTCGACGATCTCGACTTCGGCCTTGGGATCCTCGGCCGTCAGTTTCGCCGTCCCCACCAGCTCGAGTCCGCCCTGATCGATGAACCCGGCGAGCGCCTCGGGATCGCCCTGCAGCAGCAGGTAGTCGCCTCCCTCGACGCGATCGTGCCGGCCGGGAATCATCCGCATCTCACCGTCGGCCTGACCGATGCCCGCCACACGGACGTCGCCGAAGCGGCGTGCCTCGAGCTCGCCGACGGTCTGGCCGTCGGCCTTTCCGCCGGGCACGACGCGGACCTCCATCAGGTACTGTTCGATGTCGAAGGGCGAATAGCTGGCGGGCACCTCGAGGCGGGCGCGCGGAATGAACCGCCAGCCGAGCAGCACCAGGTAGGCGACACCGACCACCGCGAGAACCCCGCCCACCGGCAGGTAATCGAACATCGCGAACGGCTCGCCGAGCGAGCGATCGCGAATCGCCGCCACGATGAGGTTCGGCGGCGTGCCGATCAGCGTCACGACGCCGCCGAGCAGCGACGCAAACGCCAGCGGCATGAGCACGCGGGCCGGCGCGTACTTCTCGCGGTACGCGGTCCGCAGCGCCACGGGGAGCATGATGGCCAGCGCCCCGACGTTATTCATGAACGTCGAGAGCAGCGCCGTAATGCCCGTCTGCAGCGCGACCTGCAGGCCCGGCCGGCCACGGACCGGCGCAGCCAGGCCGACCAGCGCGTCGATGACACCGGCATTCTGGAGCGCGCGCGAAATGACGAGGACGGCCGCCACGGTCACGACCGCCGGGTGTGCGAATCCCTCGAAGGCGGCGTCAGCGGGGACAATGCCCGCCAGCACGAGGACGAGCAGCGCCATGACGGCGACCAGGTCGTAGCGCCAGCGGCCCCAGATAAAGAGAACGAGCGCAGCGGCGAGTGTGATGAAGACGATGGCCTGTTCGAACGTCATTCCGGCCCAACGGCCGAGTATATCCGGAGCCGGCCGTGCGACCGGCGCGCGTCGCTGCGCCGCGGCTGTTTTTCGGGCATAGTGATCCGGAACCGCTGTACGGCCCCCGTTGCCGGGAGGATGTCCTCATGCGCCGTCTGCCGATGTCCCGACTTCTCGTACTGGTTTCGCTGATGTTCATCGCATCTGCTGCCGCGGTCCCGCTCGGCGCTCAGTCGTCGGGCCTGGCCCCCGACCTGAACCTGACGTTCGAAGAATTCACGCTCGACAACGGCCTGCACGTCATCGTGCACGAGGACCGCAAGGCGCCCGTGGTCGCAGTGAGCATCTGGTACCGGGTGGGCTCGAAGAACGAGCCCGAAGGGAAAACGGGCTTTGCGCACCTGTTCGAGCACCTCATGTACAACGGCTCGGAACATTACGACGGCGAGTGGTTCCTGCCGCTCCAGCAGGCGGGCGCCACGGACATGAACGGCTCGACCTGGTTCGACCGCACGAACTACTACCAGACGGTCCCGACGCCGGCGCTCGACCTCGTCCTGTGGATGGAATCCGATCGCATGGGTCACCTGCTCGGCGCCGTGACGCAGGATAAGCTCGACAACCAGCGGTCGGTCGTCCAGAACGAGAAGCGCCAGCGCGACAACCAGCCGTACGCCCGCGTGAACTACCGGCTGTACGAAGGACTCTTCCCGCCCGGACATCCGTACCGGCACCTGACGATCGGGTCGATGGAGGATCTCGATGCCGCGTCGCTCGAGGACGTCCACGCGTGGTTCAGGCAGTACTACGGCCCGAACAACGCCGTGCTCGTGCTCGCCGGCGACATCGACGTCGAGACGGCACGCGAGAAGGTCACGAAGTACTTCGGCGACATCCCGGCCGGCCCGGACATCGACGCCTTCGACACGTGGGTGCCCGACAAGCGCGAGAACACACACGAGGTGATGCACGACGAGGTGCCGGCGGTCCTTGCCAACCGGGCGTGGGCCGTGGCGAGCCGCCGCGATCGCGATGCGGCCCTGCTCGAACTGGCCGCGGCGGTGCTCGGCCAGGGCCGGACCTCGCGCCTCTACCTCGAGCTGATTTACGAGCGGCAGGTGGCAAGCGACGTGTCCGTGCACGTCGTGCCGTTCGAACTGGCCAGCGTGTTCGATCTCGCCATCACGCTCAATCCCGGCGAGCGCGCCGAAGTGGCCACCGAGGCCATGGATCGCGTCATCGCGAAGTTCCTCGAGGAGGGGCCGACGCGCGAGGAGCTCGAGCGCGCCGTCGCCCGCATCAACGCGACCACGGTGCGCGGCCTGGAGCTGGTCAACGACAAGGCGACCGCGCTCGCCGAGGGCAAGCTGTACCACGACGACCCGGCCTTCGTGCAGACGTACCTCGAGTGGATCAACAGCGCGACGCCTGCCGACGTGCGCGACGCGGCGCGGCGCTGGCTCGGCCGCGGCTGGCACCAGGTGGACGTTCTGCCGGCCGGCCGGTACGCCACCACGGGCCAGGGCGTCGACCGGGCCGCGGGCCTGCCGCCACTGCCCACC
>QGVF01000067.1 GCA_003242705.1 Acidobacteriota bacterium | reverse complement strand
GGCCGACCTACGGGCAGGATCGCGGCGGGATGCGCTTTTCGCCGGCGGATCAGATCACGCCCGAAAACGTCGGACAGCTCGAGGTCGCGTGGACGTATCACATGCGTCCGGCTGACGCCGGGCGCGGCGGACCAGGCACTGCGGGGGCCGCAAGGGGGCGGGCCGGGCGCGGCAGCGGTTTCGCCTCGAGCCAGGTCACACCGCTCGTCGTCGACGGCGTCATGTACCTGTCGACACCCTATAACCGTGTCGTGGCGCTCGACGCGACGACGGGCCGCGAGATCTGGGTATTCCGGCTGCCGTCGGGCAATCCGTCGACGCGCGGGGTCGAGTACTGGCCGGGCGACGAGCGGACACCGCCGCAGATACTGTTCGGCACGTCCGACAGCAGGCTGTACTCGCTCGACGCGCGGACCGGGGTGCCGAATCCCGACTTCGGTGAAGGCGGCTTCGTCAATCTCGCCACCGACGAAATTCTGCGCGGCCTTCCGGGGCGCAGCGCGCTGTCGTCTCCGCCGGTCACATACCGCAACCTCGTGATCACGGGGGGGACGACACAGGAGAATCCGCCCCTCGGCCCGGCGGGTGACGTGCGCGCGTGGGACATTCACACCGGTGAGCCCGTGTGGACGTTTCACTCGGTTCCGCGTGAGGGTGAGCCGTTCAACGAGACGTGGGGCGGCGACAGCTGGCGCAACCGCACCGGCGTGAACGTCTGGGGCCTGATGACCGTCGACGAGGAGCGCGGCATCGTCTACATGCCGTTCGGCGCCCCGACGGTCGATCAGTACGGCGGCGATCGTCCCGGCGACAATCTCTTCAGCAGCAGCATCGTCGCGGCCGATGCGGCGACGGGGAAGTATCTCTGGCACTTCCAGGTGGTCCATCACGACATCTGGGATGCCGACCTGGCGGCGGCTCCGGCGCTGATCGAGGTGAAGCAGGGCGACCGGACGATCCCCGCCGTCGCGGTGATCAACAAGGTCGGCCTGCTGTTCCTGCTGCATCGTGAGACCGGCGAGCCGATCTACGAGGTCGAGGAACGGCCGGTCCCGCAGAGCGAGGTCCCGGGCGAGCAGACCTCGCCCACGCAGCCGTTTCCGGTGAAGCCGCGTCCGCTGTCGCGCATGACGATGAGCCTGGACGATGTGGCGACGGTGACGCCCGAGCTCGAGGCGGCGTGCCGGAAGTACATGGAGGGGATGCAGCTGGGCGGTCCCTATCTCCCGCTGTCCTACAACCGGCTGCGCGTGCAGTTCCCGGGCAACCACGGCGGGGTGAACTGGGGCGGCGTCTCATTCAACCCGCAGCTCGGCTACCTGTTCGTGAACACGAACGAACTCGGTCAGGTGCACGGACTGCGCGATCGTGACCCGAACGACACCGGGCCGGCGCGTGCCGATGGCGTTGGCAATCGTGTCCACCCGGACGGGCCGTACGAGAGCGTGCCGGGCGGCGGACGCTTCAGCCTGCCGCCGCTGCCCGGCAGCACGCAGCAGCTGCCGTGTCAGCAGCCGCCGTGGGGACAGCTGGCCGCCGTCGACGTGAACACGGGTGAGGTGGTCTGGCAGGTGCCGCTCGGTATCACCGAGAGCCTGCCGCCCGGGCTGCAGCGCACGGGGCGACCCGGCAATGGCGGCACGATTGCGACGGCCGGCGGCCTCGTGTTCGTCGGAGCGACCGACGACGAGCGATTCCGTGCGTTCGACGCGCGGACGGGCGAGGAGCTGTGGGTGACCAGGCTGCCGGGGGCGGCGCCGGCCACGCCGATGACCTACATCGGCCGCGACGGGCGCCAGTACGTGGTGATCACGGCGACCGGTGGCGGCTTCTTCGGGAATCCGGTGAAATCCGACGAAGTGGTCGCGTTCGCACTTCCGGCGTCCTGACGAGGGGCGAGGGAAGACCGGTGGTAATATCGTCCGGTTCGACGGCTCCCCGGTCGACGCGATTCGGAGACATCCACATTCCTGGTTCAATCATGAAGAAGACGATCCTGTTCAGTGTCCTGGCTCTCATGGTCGTGGCCGCTGCCGGCGTCGGCGCGGCGCAGCTCGCCCGGCAGAAGTCGGCGGAGGGCGCCGAGGTCTACATCATTGCTCCGGCCAACGGGGCCACCGTGCCCCAGACGTTCACCGTCAAGTTCGGCCTGAAGGGCATGGGCATCGCGCCGGCCGGCGTCAATCATCCGAACACCGGTCATCATCACCTGCTGATCGACGTCGACCAGCTGCCCGATTTCAGCGCGCCGCTGCCGGCGACCGACAACGTCCGTCACTTCGGCGCGGGACAGACCGAAACCGAGCTGACGCTGCCTCCGGGCGAGCACACGCTGCAGCTCGTCTTCGCCGACTACCTGCACGTGCCGCACGACCCGCCGGTCGTCTCCGAGAAGATCACCATCACGGTGAAGTAGCGTCGACTGTCACACAGTCCGGCTCCGGTGTCCGGGGCGCATGCGGGGCCCGGCGGTCCGTCCGTCGGGCCCTTCGTGTTTTCTGTAGGCGCCCGGCACGGCGCCGTCGTATAGTGCAGCGGTTCCCCGACACTTTCCAGCGAGGTTGCTATGCGTCTTTTCACCGGACTGGCGGCAGGACTGGTACTCGTGGCGTGGGCGACGGCGCCCGGCGGCGCGCAGGGGCGAGGAGGCGCGGCCGACGATGGCGACCGCGCGGTGGCCGACGGCGGCATCTTCGCGTCCGGCTGGCAGGGGCGCGTCGACGCCGGCGCGGCCAAACAGGGCATGACGGTCAAGGACGCGCGTCTCGAACAGAAGGGCGACGTCCTGCACGTGAAGACCGGCCCCGCCATCACGTACTGGAACCCGGCGAATACTGCGTCGGGCCGCTACACCGTGAAGGCCACGTTCCACGAGCCGCAGTTCATGAACATCAACGACCATCCCCACCCGTACGGGCTGTTCGTGGGCGGGAACGACCTCGATAGCGACAACGCGACGTTCCTGTACTGCGCGGCCTATGGTGACGGTCGCTTCATCGTGCGCGGGTTCGGTCCGGCGCCGTTCCAGATGAACGGGCGACGCGGCGGCGAGGCCCCATCGGTCAACCGCGCTGCCGGCCGCGGATCGCCGGTCACCCAGGAGATTGCGATCACGGTCGACGAGGGGAACGTGTCGTGCGCGATCAACGGGGCGGTCGTGGCGACCTATCCGAAATCAGAGGTCGTGGCGGACGGCAGGCTCAAGTCGACCGACGGTATCTACGGCATCCGCTTCGCGCACAACACCGAAGGCACGGTGAGCGGCCTGTCGGTGACCACGAACTGAGAGTGCTGATCGAACTGAGGGCATCGACCAGCTCTGCTGGACGGAGCGCATCGAGCGGGTCGCGCTCGAGCGCGTCGGCGACCTGACGCGGTTCACGATTCGACTGCCGACGGCGGTACAGACAGCAACGGCCGCCACGCGAAGGTGAGCGGCCGTTGCTGGTGTCGAAAGGACGCGAGCGGATCAGAAGGCGAACGCCACGCCGCCGTACGCCCGCCAGAAGCTGAAATCGGCCAGGTCGATCTGGGCGTCGCCCAGGTCGATGTCCTCGAAGCTGCGGAAGTAGCGCACGTCGCCGCGCAGGCCGACGTGGTCGCTGAACATCACGATCAGGCCACCCCCGGCGTTGAAGCCGAAATCGTTCTCGGAAACCTCGTCGAAGAAGTCGCTGGCCGACGTGATACGCGAACGCAGCAGGCCGACGCCGCCGGTGACGTACGGGCGGACGGGCCCGGCGCCGACGCCAAGGACCAGGTTGCCCGACAGCGACGTGACGTTGCTGCCGCTGGCGAAGTCGAACGGATCGGTGTCGCCGAAGAAGTCCGGGGTGTACCCGAAATCAATCTCGAACCCGGCAACGTTCCCCATGAAGAGCAGCGACGCACCGAAGGTTGGCTGTTCCGACGGGGCATCGTTGCCGAAGGTGACGCCGGCAAACGGCGTGACGAAGGTTTGTGCGCGCGCCGCTGCGGGCGCGGCCAGCAGGCCGGCGAGCAGGGCGACGGCCACGAACGATTTACGCATGATGAGAGCTCCTCGCTTTCCGGGCATAGGCCCACGGGAAAATTGAGCAACCCCTGTGCCAGCAGCACCGCTGCTGCCGGCGCGAAGGTGCACACAAGAGTATGCCGCCGAAGTGCGTCCGCGTGGGTAACCGGACGGCACGTCCCTGTCAGGCCCGAAAGTCCCCACATGCACAACTGAAATCGCAGCGCCGCTTCCGTGAGTCAGTCCGTAAAGCTCTGTGCAGAAATGTGCGGAGCAAACCGACAGGAAAGACGTCGCCGGCTGGCCTCCGCCTTGCACCACCCCGCTGCACGCTGACGGGACGCAGTGAGAGCCAGGCGGAGTCAGATGTTCGAGAACGAAGGGCAGTCCTGCTGGGAGTCGACGGCACAGCTGCCGTCCTTTCCTGCGCTCGATCGATCCCTCGAGGTCGACGCGGTGATAGTCGGGGGAGGTATCGCGGGCATCACGACGGCCTACCTGCTCAAGCAGGCCGGGCTGCGGGTGGCGCTGCTCGAGCGACGCCGCTGCGGGAGCGGCCAGACGGGCCGGAGCACCGCGCACCTGACGGCGATCGCCGATCAGCCGCTTGCCACGCTCGTCGACGAACTGGGCACGGCGTCCGCCCGGACGCTGTGGGAAGCAGGCTTTGCCGCGGTGGCACGCGTCCGTGCCGAGATCCGCGACGCGCGCATCAACTGCCAGTTCGCCTGGGTTCGCGGCTGCCTGCACGCCTCGTCGTCGGACGAGGTGCGGCAGCGGGCCTCGCTCACCGAAGAAGCCGTGGCCGCGCACGCGCTGGGCATCGAGGCCGCGTACGTAGACGCGGTACCCGGCCTCGGCGTGCCTGGCGTTCTCTTCGACGGACAGGCGCGCCTGCATCCGCTCCGGTACCTCACGGTCCTGCTCGAGAGCATCGACGGCAACGGCAGCCTCGTGGCGGAGCACACGGAAGTCGATCGCCTCGACGCCGATCGGCGCGTCGTGTACGTGGGGCGCCATCAGGTCAGGGCGCCGTTCATCTTCTGCGCGACGCACGTCCCGCTGCCGGACGTTCTCGATCTCGCGCCGCACCTGCGGTCGTCGCTGTCGACGTCAACCACCTATGTTGTCGCCGGCACGGCCCCACAGGGGCCGCTCGACGAAGGCCTCTACTGGGAACATCGGCACCGGTCGTACGAATACCTGCGCATCGACCGTGAAGACGGGCAGGACGATGTCGTCGTGTTCGGCGGGCTGGATCATCCGGGTGACAGTGCAGCGGCCGGCGATCGCTACAGTCGGCTGGAGCGGCGTCTGCGACAGCGGCTGCCGGGTGTCCGCATCGAGCATCGCTGGTCGGGAACGGTCGTCGAGTCGGTCGACGGGCGACCGTGTATCGGCGAAGTCGCACCGGGCATTTACCTGGCTGCCGGCTTCGGCGGCAATGGCATGTCATACGGCACGCTTGCCGCGATGATGGCGGTGGAAGCCGTCCGTGGCGGCAGGAGTGCCTGGGCCGATCTGTTCGATCCGTCCCGTTTCAGCGACCACCCGCGCGAGCCGGATGCGTCGTCAGCGGCGGCCCCATCGGGCCACGTAACCGGCCGACGCCCGCACGCGACCGTCGCGTAGGCCCACCGCGATATCGACGCGCAGCTGATCGGCACTGCCCGGCTGCTGTGCCCGAAGTCCGGCACCAACGTCGACGTGCAGGCGCGACGGATTGGTGTGGTCGAGGCGGTAGTGCGCCTGTGCGATGTCGGCAAAGGTGGCCAGGGCGAGGCTGCCGTACTCGGTCCTGACGAGTGGCTGGTGCCGCTCGACGGTCAGATAGGCGAGCCGGCGGCCGAAGACCTCGCCCGCCGTCACGTCGTCGATGACGAGTCGGCGTCCGCGCAGCAGCGACGTGCGGTCGAGCTGCGAGCCGGCGCCCGGCCAGAGCGCGAGTGGCGCACCGGCCGATGCCGACGACAGACCCACGCGCCCCGTCCACAGGACCGTATCGGCCTGGCGTGTCGAGCGCCAGTCGACGGCCAGGTCGGCCGTGTGGAAGCCGTCACGGGTGCCTGCGCCGGTCCAGCCTTCGAGTCGGGTGTGGACAGCCACGTGATCGGCCGCCAGGCGGAGTGTCGTCGCCGCGATGACGCTGAAGTGTCGCTGCCCATCGTGCCGATCGGAGCTGCCGCCCAGCTCGACCCGGAGCGGGCCGGCGAGCCAGTCCGCCCAGGTGGCGGAAAAGCGCCGGCGCATGGCCTCAGTGCGATCGAGACCTTCGAGCGCGCGCGTGTAGGTCTGCCGCTCGCGCAGCATTTCGATGTGGATGACGCCAGGCAACCGCTGGCCGAGCGGCACGGCGACGTCGAGCGCGAGCCGGCGGCGCGGATACGGCCAGCGGAACGCCGGCGTCCAGGAATCACCAAGCGAGAACGGCGCCGTGACGTCGGCCTTCAGCTCGCGCGTGATGAGCGCCCGGGTAGCGATGCTCGCAAGTCCAATCGGGCCGAACGGCAGCATGCGGCGCTCGTTCAGGACCGCCTCGAGCGCCACGCGTCCGTTGCCGAGAGGCTGGTAACGGAGCGTCGACCGGGTGGAGCTCGGGAGCTCGTCGAGCCGCCGGCTCGCCCGGGTGAAGCCGCCGGCTGTCAGTTCCGCACCCGGCTCGAGGCGCATCATGCCGGTAACGACGGGATGCGGCGTACGCCGCAGGCCTTCGATCCCGATACGGTCGACGAGCGGCTCTCCCTTGAGATTCCAGGCCTGCAGCGCGCCGAGCCGGTCGCCGCTGGCGAACCGGCTCGCCGCGAGCAGGTCGATGGCGTGTCCGTCGCGCGCGTCGCGGGCCACGGCTTCGGCGGCGAGCGCTGCGCTCTCGTCGAGGCGGCGCTGCACGAGCCGGAGACCAGCCAGTTCGCGATAGGCTGCCGGTGCTTCCGGGCAGCGCGCGATCGCGTCGCGTAGCAGACGCTCGCTGCGCGCCTGATCGGTCGACGCCGCGGCGACCGCGTCGGCGACCAGGCCGTTGCAGACCGTCTCGGCGGCGGCCGCGTCGGGCGCCGCCGAGGCAGAGGCTGCAGACGTCACATCGACGGATGCCGCACCGGCTGAGGGTGGCGCGGCAGATTCAGCCACCAGCGGCGTCATGGCGACGCCGCTGGTGAGCACGGTGGCGCCTGCCGCGGGCGTCCCGGCCCCGGCGGGCGGCAGGACGACGAGCATCCAGCGGGACGAGTGCTGCCAGCGGCGATCGAACTCGTCGGCGGTCATCCGCGTGTAAGGCGCGCGCGCCGGGTCGTGCACGATCACCTGATCATCGGCGAAGCCGACAACGACGACGTAATGCAGGGCATCTGTGCCGCCGTCGACGAGGGCGATCACCGGGCGTCCGCGCGCCACGTGGTGTTCGAGCGTCTCGATCGCGCCGGCTGCCGGCGCCTGGCCGGCAACGGCGCGCCAGCCGCGGTCCTCGACGGCGGCCGCAAGGGCCGTCGTCGTGATGCCGCCGGCCGCCGGGTCGACGAGCGGCGAAAAGTCGGCCGGCACGGCCGACGGGTGGCCCCAGTATCGGAGGACCATGGCCAGCGCCGCTGCGCCGCAGTGCAGCGGCGCCTGCGCGTAGTAGGTGATGTCGAGCAGGACGCCCGCGGCGGCCGGCTGTGCGGCCGACGCGGGCGCGAGGGTGAGGACCGACAGCAGGAGGCCGGCCGTCACCGATCTGAAGCGTGCCGGGAGGGACGCTCGATTCAACATGGCACGCCACTCTAGCAGGGGGCGGCGCCAACGCCCGTCGGCACGCTCCGGTGAAATCGGTTCGCGGCTCAACTGGCGAGGATCGCGATGAGGATCAGCACGAGCAGCAGCGTCGTCAGCGAGATGACGATGGTCGTCTGGCCGCCGGCCTGTGCGTCGGCAAGAGCGTGTGCCGGAGCCGCGAGCTCAGCGAGCTCGGCGCCGTCGAGCGCCATGACGGCCGATCGTGCTTCCTTCACGTCGAGCCCGAACCGGGCCGCCAGCTGCCGCACGTCGTCGCGCTCGAGGGCCTGGAGGACCGCATCGCGGTTGGCCGCATCGGCGCGTTCGCTTTCGGTCATCACGTCGTGCAGCGTGACGGGGTCGGCGATGTGCTGGGCGGTCGCCGGCAGGGCGAACAGGGTGGCCAGCAGGAAGATACCGGCAAATCGGACATGGGCACGCATAGGGTCTCCTCGAAGGATGGACCGCCCGCACCGGCGCGGCGTCGGTCCAGGCCCTGAGTCAGTGCAAAACGGATACCCTGCCGCCGGCGTCGTCGCCGGCGGCGCAGTGAGCAGCGGAATGGTCCATATGGGAAGTCGAGGCCTCACCCGCGCGTGATCACCCGGCGGGTGGCAGCCAGAGGCTTCGGGCGCCGAGGTGATCGCGCCGGAATCCCGCGGCGTCGTCGAGCTCGGCGAGTGGTTCCGGAGGGCGGAACGGCAGCTTCCATTCGTCGGCCCGGACCCCATGAGGTTCGAGCGCCTCGCGCCAGGCGTCCCACCACGGGATGGCGCGGCGGGAAAGCGGCTCGATGACGAGCAGGCCGGCGCCGCGGGTGTGAAGGTCGAGGAGCGCCGGCAGAAGACGGTCGCGGTCGGCAGCCAACAGCTCGTTGATGCTCCAGGCGGCGGTCCAGACGGTGCGCGGAAGGTCCAGCCGGGAGCGGAGCGCGGCGGAAACGAACGCCACGAGCGAGCCACGCCTCGTCGTGCAGCGAAGATCGAACCAGCGACAGTTCCAGCGCAGCTCCTCGAGGGCCCACGGATGAACGTCGACGCCGGTGCGGCGCGGGCGCGTCGTCGACGCAGCGGCCAGGCTCCACGCGATCGACGCCGCGCCGGTACCGCACCCGAGGTCGAAGACCTCACGGACGCCGGCGGCCTTCAAACCTGCCAGGATGCCCCGGACGGTGAGGACGTGGAGCGGTGTGTAGTAGCAGGCGAAGGCCGCGCGCTTGCCGGCGGTGTCGAGGGCGGACCGTTCGGGAAGCCGCGCCCGGTCCTCGACATATCGCACTGACAGTGCACGAATCGCGCGAAGCAGCTCCGGACGCGTGAGCGCGGCGGCGTGTCGTTCGAGCAGTGCGTCGATCCAGCGATCGATGGCGTCGACGTCGAGCGACTCGTGCGCGGAGCTGTTCACCACCCGCAGCAGTCCGTCTTGAAGCCGCAGGACGGACAGCGCCAGACGGCGTGCATCCGGAACATCTCGGTGCCGCACCGCTCGCAGACCACGGCGCCTCCCCCCGTGCGGGGTGCCGGGATGTTCTCGCGGATGGGGACGGGGCGGGTGCCGCTCGGTTCGCGCGGATCTGACATCGGGGGGATTATAGGCGGCAGGCGGGTAGAATGCGGACCGGCATGAAGCAACGACGCGACGCCGACGCAGCGGTGCCGGCGAGCGCCTTCGGGCACGTGCTGGACGCCTGCGGCCGCGGCTGCCGGCTCTGCTGGCGTGCGGTGCGGCTCGGCTTCATCGAGTTCTACAGGAGCAACAACCTCACGTTCGCCGCCTCGATCGCCTACTACACGCTGCTGTCCATCTTCCCGTTCATGCTGCTCGTGCTGTCGGTGCTGGCGCGTGTCTCGGTGGGCGAGGGGAACGGAGACCGCACGCTGCTCGAACTGCTGGGCGGTGCGCTGCCGAGCCGGTTCGACTTTCTCGCGGCGCAGCTGCGGGAACTGGCCCGGACGCCGCTCAACCTGGGCCTGGCCGGCACGGCACTGACGATCTGGGCGTCGATGGGAGTGTTCGGCGCCATCACCTCGGCGGTCAACCACGCGTGGGGTGTCGAGCGCAGCTACGGCTTCTGGAAGCACAAGCTCGTCGCGTTCCTGATGATGCTGGCCGCGGCGCTGCTGGCCGTGGCGGCCATCGCGCTGTCGGGATTCGCGCAGGTGCTCGAAGCGCGGTGGTTCGTCGAAATCCGGGCCCTGCTCCCCGACGTCGCCGAACTGCTGCGCTTTATCGCCGCCAACGTCATCACGCCGGCCTTCATCGTCGTGGTCGGGCTGATCTACTACTTCGTACCGAACACACGCGTGCGGCTGCGCGACGTGTGGTTCGGCGCCATTCTGGCCGGCGTGCTCTGGCGGATCGCGTTTGCGGGCTTCGCGTGGTACGTGAGAGACCTGTCGCGCTTCACGGTGCACGGCTCGATGGCGGCCGTCGTGATGTTCCTGGTGTGGATTTACGTGTCGGCCGTCATCCTGCTCTACGGCGTCGAGGTGACGGCGGCGTGGGCGCGGCTGCGGCTCGACGCCCGGCAGGAGCGGCTCAAGGCCGTCGCGCCGGAACCGGCGGTGCGGACAGCGCCGTGACGAGAGCGTCAAGAAAGAGCGGCAGGTCCTGGCTCTTGCGCGCCGTGATGAGGTTGCTGTCGCGGACGACGGGGCGATCCACGTAGAGGCCGCCGGCGTTCTTCACGTCGACGGCAATCGACGGCCAGCAGGTGAGCGTCCGGCCCCGGAGCACGTTCGCCGTGATGAGCAGCTGTGGGCCGTGGCAGATGGCGGCGACCGTTCTGCCGCTCGTCATCATCCCGGTGGCCAGGTCGACCATGGCGTGGCGCAGGCGCATCCGGTCGGGCGCGTAGCCCCCCGGAATCACGAGCGCGTCGAGCTCGGCCACGCGGACGCGACTGGCGGGTTCGTCTGCCGTGAGCGTCAACGTGCCGGTCTTGTCCCGATATTCCGTCTTCGTATTGAAGCCGACGAGGACGACCGAGGCTCCGGCGTCGCCGAGCTGGCGCCTGGGCTCGATGACCTGACGGGCCGAGAATCCTTCTTCAATCAGCAGCGCAATCCGACGGCCGGCGAGAGGGCGGACAGCATCGCTCATCGCCGGCGATTATAGAACCTGGCCCGTGCCCGGCCGCAGGGCATACGATGGGGCATGGCCAACCGCCTCGCCGCAGAGCGCAGCCCGTACCTGCTGCAGCATGCCGACAATCCGGTGGACTGGTACCCGTGGGGCACCGAGGCGTTCGAGCGCGCCCGGCGCGAGGACAAACCGATCTTCCTCTCGATCGGCTACTCGACCTGCCACTGGTGCCACGTGATGGCGCACGAGTCGTTCGAGGACCCGGCGACGGCCGCGCTGCTCAACGACAGGTTCGTGTCGATCAAGGTCGATCGGGAAGAGCGCCCCGATGTCGACCGCATCTACATGACGTTCATTCAGGCGACGACGGGTGCGGGCGGCTGGCCGATGAGCGTCTGGCTGACGCCGGAGCTGAAGCCGTTCTTCGGCGGGACGTACTTTCCCCCGACGGCGCGGTGGGGACGTCCCGGTCTGCGCGACGTGCTCGCGCGGATCGCCGACGTCTGGGAGAACGAGCGCGAGACGGTCGTGGCGTCGGCCGATCGCATCCTCGAGGGGCTTCGCGAGGCGAGCGGGACCGATCCGTCGCCCGAGAGCGCGCCTGTGGCGGCGCTCGACGCCGTCGATGCCGGCATCGAGGAGCTCGCCGTCGCTTACGACGCGCGCTACGGCGGGTTCGGCGGCGCGCCGAAGTTCCCGCGGCCGTCGGAACTGCTGTTCCTGCTCGACGCCCATGCGGTGACCGGACGCGACGATGCGCGTGACATGGCGCTCGAAACGTTGCGCGCCATGTCGCGCGGTGGCCTTCGGGATCAGCTGGGTGGCGGCTTTCACCGGTACTCGGTCGACGCCGGCTGGCGCGTGCCGCATTTCGAGAAGATGCTCTACGACCAGGCGCAGATCGCGCTGGCGCTGCTGACCGCGTGGAGCGTCAGCGCCGACGACTTCTTCGCGCTCATCGCGGCCGACACGCTCGAGTACGTCAGGCGCGAGCTCACGGCACCCTCCGGTGCGTTCTATTCGGCCGAGGATGCCGACTCACCCGCGCCGGGAGAGGAAGGCGCGCACGGGCGCGAGGGGGCCTGCTACCTGTGGACCCGCGCCGAGGTCGAAGACCTGCTCGGCGACGACGCGCCGCTCGTCTGCCGCTTCTACGGGATCGAAGCCGATGGCAACGCACTGGTCGATCCCGGCGGCGAGCTGAAGGGACGCAACGTCCTGTACATCGCCAGTTCAACCGAGGATCTGCTCCGTGTCTCGGGACGTCCCCTCGACGAGGTCGCTGCCGTGCTGACGCGTGCGCGGAACGTGCTTCTCGCCGCGCGGGCGACGCGCCCGCGGCCGCACCTCGACGACAAGATCATCACGGCGTGGAACGGCCTGGCGATTGCGGCTTTCAGCCGCGCCGCGCGGGTCCTCGTCGACGACGAGCGGCGCGTGGCGTGGCTCGAGAACGCCGGGCGTGCGGCCGACTGGCTGCAGGAGCACATGTGGCGGCCCGGGGAGCGACGGCTCTTCCGGCGGCATCGGGACGGAGAATCCGCCATCGAAGCGGGCTGTGAAGACTACGCGGCACTCGTCTGGGGCCTGCTGGAACTGTTTCAGGCGACCGGAGAGCCGCGATGGCTGGAGTGGGCCATCGAGCTCACGCGCAGCCAGATGCAGCTGTTCTTCGATCCGCGTGACGGCGGCTGGTTTGCGACCACGGGAGAGGATCCGTCGCTGCTGCTGCGGATCAAGGAGGATTACGACGGGGCCGAACCGTCGGCCGCGTCAATGACCGTCCGGAACCTGATCACGCTCGGGCGGCTGACGGGTGATCCGGAGTTCGACGACTACGCCGGGCGCACGCTCGAGCGATACGGGCCCCACATCGGACGCGCCGTGCGGGTCATGCCGCTGATGGTAGCGAACCTGGCCGCGTGGCATGGTGGCGACACGCAGGTCGTGATCGCGGGCGGTGATGGCGAGGCGCGCCGGTCGTTCGAGCGGGTGCTGGCGCGACGACACGTGCCCTGGGCGACGAGCGTGGTGCTGCCGTCGGCCGGGACGGCCGCCTCGCTGGCCGCCCTGCTGCCATGGACCGGAGCGATGTGGCCGGAAAGCGGCGCGCGGGTGTACGTCTGCGACAATTTCACCTGCCAGGCGCCCGACGTCGATCCGGCCGCACTCGAGCGCACGCTCGACGCGCAGGTTGACCAGGCGCGGCAGCGTCGGCGGTAGCGTTCGCGATCGCCGTCAGGGTGCGATAGGCTGAGCTGCGATGACTTTTCCAGTCGAAATCGTTCTCAAGGGTCGTGATTTCGCGGTAACCGAATCCCTTCAGGTGCCCGGGTCCGAGGGCCCCGAGTGGGACGACGCGACGGTGCACGCCGTGCTCGTCGAGATCCTGCGGGCCATCGGCCGGGCCGAGGACCCCACGGCGCCACCGGATCGTCCGGTGTTCCTCCAGGGCTTCAGCTGGATCGTCGAGCCGCTCGACGACGGCGTGGTCATTGCCATCGAGATCCCGATGGGCGCGGCGGTGGCCGGACCGTTCAAGGTGAGCCAGTCGATGCTCGACGCCGGCATCAGCCGCGTGATCCGCGCCGAGCGTCAGTCACGCTCGCCGGAAACCATTCACTGAGCCGATTCAGGCGACTGCTCCCGGCACGCGCGGTCTCTCCGCTGCCCTGGAGAGACGTGCCGCGACGGTACGGGTCTGGCATCTCCCAGGGTGCACCCCGGCACTGGAAGACGGTTTGTCCGTCGGGAGGCACACGAAATGACGAACTTCAGGAAAGTGATACTGCCGCTGGCTGCTGCGCTGGCGTTCGCGGTCGCACCGGCCGCCGTGCAGGCGCAGGACTTCGGGCTGCTCGAGTCGGCCGAAACGATCGATCGCGGTACCTTCAAGCTGCGGGCCAACCCGATGTTCATCTTCGGGAAGAACGGCCAGGGCGACGAAGCCGGAGCAGCGATCCGCGTCGGTTACGGCGTGGCGGATCGGTTCGACATCGAAGGCGGCATCGCGCTCTACGACGACTTCACGTTCTTCGGCGCCGACGCCGAGTTCTGGCTCATGCAGGACCGGGTCGCCGCCAATCCGTTCGATCTGTCGGTGATCCTCGGCTTTCACCTCGGCAACGGCGATCGGACGCCGGACACCCGTGGTTTCGACCTGACGTTTCTCGCCAGCAAGCGCGTGTCGGATCGAACCGAGCTGTACGGCGGCCTCGACATCGCGTTCGAGGCGCTGCGCAACGCCGGCATCGACCACTCGTATACGCCGGTGCATTTCGTGCCGGGCATCGAATATCGCCTGGCGCGCGACCTCGACCTGGTCGGTGAAGTCGGCGTCGGCCTGTCGGACGAGGCTCGCCACTACATCGGCGTCGGGCTGGCAGTCTACTTCCGCTAGCTCCGATGCCGGCTCGATGTGCCGGCCGCCAGCGCGGTCGATGGTGCCGGGGGAGAGGATCGAACTCTCACGTCCCTGAGGGGACTCGGGATTTTAAGTCCCGTGCGTCTGCCAGTTCCGCCACCCCGGCGCCTGGTCAATGATAGGGCGCCATCATAGGGCCACCCGTGTCCGGGTTCCCAGCGCTGTCGTTCCGGAGCCAGAAGACGCCGGAAGGCCCCGCGCCCACCAGATCTACGTCACCGTCGTCATCCAGATCGACGGCGATGATCTCAGGAGCCGGCGAGAGGTGGTCGATCGCGGCAAGAACCCGGGAGTCCCAGGCGGGCCGTTCACCGGCGCCGTCGGCCTCGGCTCCCGCGTTCCGGCGGTACGACACGACCCGGGCCGCGGGTTGGCCCTGGAGCCTGGAACGGCCGTCAGCGGCCGTGCTGACGGCGACGAGCTCGGGGTGCCCGTCGCCGTCGAGATCGGCGACCAGTGAGCCCCGAGCCGGCGGGTCGCCGCCGGCGAGGCGATGGCGAATCCAGCCGTCGTGACGCTGCTCGAACCAGACGGCGCCACGGCCGGTGCCGCCGGCGAGCACGTCGGGCAGACCGTTGCCGTCGATATCCGTCAGATGAAGGAGGCCGAGCCGGAGGTCGTCGCCGGCCGTGTGTCGCACCATGTCGACGGGGCCCACGGCCGCTCCCCAGGCTTCGTGCAGGGGCCACTCCGACGACCGGGGATCGACGGGCGCCTCGAACCAGCCGACCGCCGTCAGGACGTCGATGCGCCCATCGCCGTTCAGGTCGCCGACGCCGAGGCCGCTGCCCACGTCGCGGGTACTGATCGAATGGCGCGTCCAGAATCCCTTCCGGACCTTGTACCAGGCCAGCCCCTGTGAAGGTTCGTGGACGACGAGCTCGCGGGCGTGCCCGTCGCCGTCGATGTCGGCCAGCACGGCCAGTTCGACGGGACAACAGGCATGAATCGTCCGATCGACCCACTGCGACGGCCCCCAGGCGCGCCCGGGATTGCGCCACCAGGTGATGCGTCGGCCGCTGCGCGCCAGGTCGATGAGATCCACCCAGCCATCCTCGTCCACGTCGAGCGGCAGCAGGCTGTGGCTGTCGACGCGGCCATCTTCGACAGGAAGGCCGCGGAACCGGTAGGGGGTCCAGTGCGGCGCGTGGTACCACACGTTGCCCGAGACGATGTCGAGTCGACCGTCACGGTCGATGTCGACAACGGCTACCGAGCCGGCTGGCGCGTCGCTGATCGTGACCACGGTGAACGGCGCACTTGCGGACGGTTCACCGGACAGGACCAGCGCCGCGGCGAGGAGTAGTGGGGAGCTACGCATCGGCGCGGGTTCTCTCTCGGTCGTGTCGGAGTGCGGACACTATAATCGTTTCGAGCCATGTCTGCACCTGCCCAGCCCGAACCCTGGCTTCGCGGTCCCGTCGAAGGGATCGCTCCGATTCTTCAGCCCGCCGCTCACGCGCTCCTGCAGGCGCAGGAGGAAATAGCGGCATATGCGCGCGATCTGCCTGCAGACCTGCTCTGGCGCGAGACCGGAGCGGCCACGGCGGGCTTCCACGCGCTGCATCTGGCCGGTGCGCTCGATCGCCTCTATACCTACGCACGCGGCGGGACGCTCAGTGACGCGCAGCGCGCGCAGCTCAAGGCGGAAGCGACACCGCGCCCCGATCTCGACGGCGCCGCGCTCGTCCGCATCGTCGACGAGGCCATCGGGCGCGCGCTGGAGCAGCTGCGCGCAACGCCCGCCGAGCGGGTATTCGACGAGCGGCGCGTCGGACGGGCGGGTCTGCCGTCGACCGTGCTCGGCCTGCTGTTTCACGGTGCCGAGCACAGCACGCGTCACGCGGGCCAGTTCATCACGACGGTCAAACTGCTGCAGGCCGGACGCTGAGGTCGGTCGCCGGGCGCGTTTCGCCGGCCACCGTAGAATACGAGCATGCGAGCAGTCCGACTTGCGTCCGCGATCCTGCTGGTGGCCGGTCTGGCGGCGGCCGCGACCGCGTGCGGCCGGCCGGCACCGGCGCCCGTCACCGTCACTGAGGAAATCGCCCCCGAGCCCGGACAGGTGCCCGCCAGCCACCGGATCCTGATAGTCGCGCTCGGCGACAGCCTGACGGCAGGTCTGGGGCTGCTGAGCGAGGAAGCGTATCCGGCCCGGCTGGAGCAGATGTTCCACGACGAGGGCTACTACGAGGTCGAACTGATCAACGCGGGCGTGAGCGGCGACACGACCGCCGGCGGATTGCGGCGCGCCGAGGCGACGATCGAACCGGGCGTGCGCATCGCGATTG
The DNA here is from genome assembly GCA_003242705.1 of Acidobacteriota bacterium. Classification (GTDB taxonomy): domain Bacteria; phylum Acidobacteriota; class Vicinamibacteria; order Vicinamibacterales; family SCN-69-37; genus SCN-69-37. Next base: position 3,243 of record QGVF01000067.1, on the reverse strand, counting down.
TCGCGCTCGGCGGCAACGATGCGCTGCGCGGTCTGTCGGTCGCCCAGACCCGGCAGAACCTCACGGGCATCATCGATACCTATCTCGGCGCGGGCATCGACGTGCTCCTCGTGGGAATGGAAGCGCCGACGAACCTGGGGCTCGACTACCGTGACTCGTTCCGCCGCGTGTTCAGTGATCTCGCGTTCGAGTACGGCGATCGTATCCGCTTCGTGCCCTTCCTGCTCGAAGGTGTCGCGGGCCGGCCCGATCTGAATCAGCCCGACGGCATCCACCCGAACGCGGAGGGCGCCCTGCGCATCGCTGAACTCCTGTATCCAACGCTGCGCGACATGGTCGACGATCTTCCGCCGCCTCCGGGACAATGATTGAGTTCCGCAACGTGTCCCGAACCGTCACCAGCGGCGCGGGCCCGCTGACGATCCTCCACCCGACGTCGTTCTCCATTCCCGAGGGCCGCGTGGTGGCCATCACTGGTCCATCGGGCAGCGGCAAGTCGACGATGCTCGGGCTGATGTCGGGGCTCGACGCGCCGACGACGGGATCGATCCTGCTCGACGGCGTCGACATCACGACGCTTGGCGAAGAGGCGCTGGCCCGCCTGCGCGGCGAGCGCGTCGGCATCGTCTTCCAGTTCTTCCACCTGCTGCCCTCGCTGACCGCATACGAGAACGTTCTCGTGCCGATGGAGATTGCCGGTGTGCGGGATGCGGGCGCACGGGCCCGGCAGCTGCTCGCCGAAGTCGGCCTGGCCGAGCGGGGACACCACTATCCGTCGCAGCTGTCGGGTGGTGAACAGCAGCGCGTGGCGATCGCGCGGGCGATTGCCAACGACCCGCCCATCCTGCTCGCCGATGAGCCGACCGGCAATCTGGATACGGCGACCGGGCGGCACATCATCGACCTGCTGGTGACGCTCCGTAAAGCGCGGGGGCGCACGCTGGTGCTCGTCACGCACGACCCCGAGCTGGCCGCAATGGCCGACGAGATCTTCGTGATGCGTGACGGCCGCATCGTCGAACGCCGGGAGAAGGCCGCCTGAAGGTGCTCGACGCGCTCCTGTTCGTCCTGAGGATGGCCTGGCGCGACACGCGCGCCAGCTGCCTGCGGCTGACGTTCTTCTTCCTCTGCGTCGGTCTGGGCGTGGCCGCCATCGTCGTGCTGCGCAGCGTCGTCCGCGAGATCCAGTACACGCTGACCAGCGAAGCCCGAGAGCTGGTGGCTGCCGACGTCGTGGTCCAGTCGACGCGTCCGTTCACCGACGAACAGCTGGCCCGCATCGCCCGCGTGGCCGAGGCGACGGGTGTCGTGGCGTCGCAGCACCTGGTCGACACGCAGACCATGGCGTCGAGTGCCGGGGAGGATGGGGTCGCCAAGCTCGTGGAGCTGCGGGCCGTCGAGCCGGGCTATCCGTTCTACGGCGCGCTGGAGCTGGCCGACGGCCTCGTCTATTCCCATGCGCTGCTCGAGAACGGCGGGGCGGTGGTCCAGCCGGAGCTGCTGGCAATTCTGGACATCGGTGTCGGTGACACGTTCCGGCTTGCCGACCGCGACTTCGTCGTGACGGGGGTCATTGCCCGCGACCGGGTCCAGCGAGGCGGTATCGCGTTCGGACCAAGGGTCTACGTCGACCTGGCGACACTCCGCGAGACGACGCTGCTCGGCTTCGGGAGTCGGGCGAGCCATCAGGTGCTGCTGAAGGTCGGGGAAGAAGGTCGACCGGCGCCGCTCGTCGAGGCGCTCCGCGCCGTCCTCAGCGACGACATTGCGTCGATCCGATCGTGGGAGATGCTCGAGGATCGGATCGGCCGGAACCTCCGGACCGCCGAGAACTACCTGAGCCTCGTCGGCTTCGCCATCGTCGTGCTGGGCGGCATCGGTGTCTGGAGCGTGACGCGCGTGCTCGTGCAGCAGAAGATGCGCAGCGTCGCGATTCTGAAGTGCCTTGGCGCGTCGGGGGCGCAGGTGCTTGCCGTCTCGCTGCTCCAGATCCTGGGGCTGGCGGCAATCGGGAGCCTGGCCGGCGTCGGTCTGGCGGCCGTCGTGCTGCAGATGCTGCCGATGACGCTGCTCGAGCCACTCGGCGTGACAGCGGTGACGTTCAAGAAGTCGGCCGCCGCACAGGGCATGGCGGTGGGCATGCTCGTCTCACTGCTGTTCGCGCTCGTCCCGCTGCTCGAGGTGCGCGGCATCAAGCCGCTGCTCCTGCTGCGGGAGCACTCGGCCGACACGGCCAGGCGGCGCGATCGCGCGAGCTGGCTGGCGGCGGTCGGCACGGCCGCTGCTCTGGTGGTCGCCGCCGTGTGGCAGGCGGGATCGCTCGAAACCGGCCTCTACGTGTCGGCCGGCTTTGCCGTCGTGGCCGGCCTGCTGTACGGCGCGAGCGTGCTGCTCATCCGCGCGACGCGGGCGCTGGTGGCATCGCCCCGCTTCGCACTGCGCCATGCGGCCATCAACATCGGCCGTCCGGGCAACCAGACACGCGTCGTCCTCATGGCGGTCGGCCTGGGCTGCTTCTTCATCCTGGGCGTACGGGCCACCCAGATATCGCTGCTCAGCGACCTGACGGGCGGCATCAGCGATCGGTCTCCCGACTTCGTGCTCATCGACATCCAGCGCGATCAGATCGACGGCGTGCGCACCGTGCTGGCGCCCTACCTGAAGGAGCCGGCGCGCATCATGCCGAACATGCGTGCCCGTGTCGTCGGCGTGCAGGGGCAGCGGCTGCAGCTCGATTCGGTGCAGGCCGTGCGCGAGTACGGGCGCCTCTCGCGGGAGTACGGCCTGACGTTCCGCGACCACCTCGAGGCGAACGAGGAACTTGTGGCCGGCACGTTCTGGGACGACGGGACGGAGCGAGAGGCGCTGGTCGGCGGCGCCGATAGCGAGGTGTCGATTGAAGTCGACGCAGCGGAAGACGGCCTCGAGATTGGCGACCTCGTGACGTTCGACGCCGCCGGCGTCCGGTTCACGGCGCGCGTGACGAGCATCCGGCGCGTCGCCTGGGAGGACTCGCAGAGCGGGGGCTTCATCTTCGTGCTGCGTCCGACGCCGGCCGTCGAACGCGCGCCGCACTCCTACGTCGGCTTCGCGCAGCTGCGTGAGGGACTGGACGCTGCCGGGGGAGACCTCCAGCGGGAGCTGGTGCGCGCCTTTCCGAACGTGTCGGTGATCGACGTCCGCGACATCATCGCCACGATCCGGACCATCGTCGACAACGTCACACTGGGAATCACAGTGGTG
>QGVF01000066.1 GCA_003242705.1 Acidobacteriota bacterium | reverse complement strand
GCCCGCCGCATCCTGGAGCTCACGCGTTGATCGTCGCGACGGCCTCGCGGCAACACGCACGTTCACACTTTTTCTTTGGCGATCGGGGAAGGGTTCCCTACAATCCCGGGGGCCTTGCCGCTACAGACTGCCGGGGCCCCGACCGATAACCCGGCCGAAACAACACTGACACGGAGTTTCCGGTCCACCGAGCATGCTCATGACACGATTCTGCCTGCGCCGTCTGGCTCTCCCGCTGCTGGCCGTCGTCTGTGCCCTGCTGCCGCTTCGGGCAGAGGCACAGCTCTCACGAGTGGGGAACTCAAAGGCCGTCATTCCAGGGACCCCCCTCGTGCGGGGAACGGACTCCGCATATGACCCTGCAAAAAATGTCTTCTTGGTTGTGTACGCCTACGGCCCCGTGCGCGGCATCTTCCTTGACGCATCGGGAAACGCGCTCACGCCGTACTTCGATATCTCTCACAAGCCCGGCATGTTCGCGCACTACCCGCGCGTCATCTACGGCAATGGCAAGTTCCTAGTGGCGTGGCATGAGGACGACGGTCCTGTGGTAGACCCGCGGACCGGCGCCCGCGGCAATACCGTTCACGTCCGAACTGTCGCGTACGAAACTTCGACGTTCGGGCCGGACACGGGAGTCGGGTTCGTTGGTCCTTCGGGCACGTGGTGGGAGGCAGCACCCGACATCGCCTACTCCGAACAGACGAAGGTCTATCTAGTCACTTGGCAGAGTCTGGACAATCGGGTGTACGGTCGTCGACTGGACGCCAATGGCCAGCCGATCGGAAGTGCGTTCGAGATCTCCTCTGGAAACGGACGAGATCCCAGCGTCGCGTGGAACCCCAATACGAATGAATTCGGCGTAACGTACAGCGGATGGACGGCCCAGAATGCGACTGTCATGTTCGCTCGTGTGCGGGCAACCGACGGCGCAGTCCTGAGCCGAACGCTAGTCGACACCCAGGCCAACGCCTATATCACCGACACTGCATTCTCGGCTGCGAGCGGCAACTTCGTCATCACCTACAACTTCGGTCTGACCCGTGTAACAGAGATCGGACCGGCTGGTCAGGTGATTGCCCATCGCGTAACGACATCGGTTGGCGGTTACGACGGCCTGAGCATCGCATATAACCCGTTGAGTACGACGCTCCTGCTCGCGGGTCACTACACCTTCCAGGTCGGAGGCTTCGAGCTGAACTCCAGAGGCGTAGCGATTACTGCGGCCCAGGAACTCACTAATGGTGCGGCTAAGAAGGGCTCGTTCTATCCCCAGGTCGCAAGCGCAGCCGACAAGGCCCGCGCGTGGTCGGTCACGTTCTCCTTGGATCTTGGTGCGGCCGCCCAGCAGACGATTCGTACGGGACCTGCAGTCGCGCTGCCGACCGCGGCTCCTCCCCCTTCCGGTCTTGGGTCGTCGACTGGCGGGACGCCCCCGCCGACCGCCTCCTGCGGTACGCCGCCCTCGGGCATGGTCTGCAGCATCCACGGCGGGTTTGTGCCTCCGAATCATCCTGACGCCGTCAAGTCCGGCGGTTCCGGTGGCAGCACTGGAGGAGGCACGACGACCCCGGCGCCTCCGCCCCCTCCACCGCCTCCGCCGGCTACCTCCTGCGGTACGCCTCCCGCGGGCCTCGTCTGCAGCATCTATGGCGGTTGGGTGCCGGCGAACCATCCCGACGCCGTGAAGTCGGGTGGCAGCACCGGCGGCGGCACGACGACGCAACCGCCCTCTCCGCCGCCTCCGCCGCCGACCACCTCCTGCGGTACGCCGCCTGACGGCATGGTCTGCAGCATTTACGGTGGCTTCGTTCCAGCGAACCACCCAGATGCCGTCAAGTCCGGTCCCGGCAGCCTGCCGGCCTGCACCGGCGCGCAGTTGACGGGCCGACCGGCGTCCGGCTGGGTCCGGCTGCCGTCGGGTGCCTGGGTACCTGAAAGCCATGAGCTGGCGCCTCAGGGCGTCTGCAGGGGCTAGCGAAGAAGGCCGGACCGTTTCCCTCGAAGCCAGAAGCCGGACCGCTCGTCCGGCTTCTGGCTTTCTGTTTTCAGCCGCCGTATCCTGATGCGTTCGCGGCGCGCGGGCGCCGGCACACGTCGGCCCGTGCGCACGCCTCTGTTATCTTGTTCCCCCGATGGCGACGAAACGTGCACTGATCACCGGCATCACCGGCCAGGACGGCTCCTATCTGGCCGAGCTGCTGCTCGACAAGGGTTACGAAGTCTACGGCCTGACCCGGCGGCTGTCGGCCGACAACTACTGGCGTATCGAACATCTGCTCGACCGGCTGACGCTGATCCCCGGTGACCTGCTCGATCAGCTGTCGCTCATCCGCGTCCTCGAGCGCGTGCGGCCGCACGAGGTGTACAACCTCGCCGCGATGTCGTTCGTCCCCGCCTCGTGGGACCAGCCGATGCTCACCGGTGAGTTCAACTCGCAGGGCGTCACCCGCGTCCTCGAGGCCATCCGCGTGGTCGACCCGTCGATCCGCCTCTACCAGGCGTCGTCGTCGGAGATGTTCGGCAAGGTCCGCGAAGTGCCGCAGCGCGAGACGACGCCGTTCTATCCGCGCAGCCCGTACGGCGTCTCGAAGGTCTTCGCCCACTACATCACGGTGAACTACCGCGAGAGCTACGGGCTGTTTGCCGTCTCGGGCATCCTGTTCAACCACGAATCGCCGCGGCGCGGCCTCGAGTTCGTCACCCGCAAGGTGAGCGACGGCGTCGCCCGCATCAAGCTCGGCCTGGCGAAGGAACTGCGCCTCGGCAACCTCGACGCGCACCGCGACTGGGGCTTTGCCGGCGACTACGTCCAGGCCATGTGGATGATGCTCCAGCAGGACGAAGCCGACGACTACGTGATCGCCACCGGCGAGAGCCACTCGGTGCAGGAGCTCGTCGAGATTGCGTTCGCGCACGTCGGCCTCGACTGGAAGCAGTACGTCGTGACCGACCCGGCGCTGCTGCGGCCGGCCGAGGTGGATCACCTGATCGGTGACGCCTCGAAGGCGCGCGCGCGCTTCGGCTGGGAGCCCACCGTCACGTTCGAGCAGCTCGTGCGGATGATGGTGGACGCCGATCTGAAACGACTGTCGTCGTAACTGCGGCCGGGTCTGCAGGACTCCCCAGCCTGCGGCACCCGGACACCGCGCGTCGGCCGCCGGCCGGGCCCGTCGACCCGCTGCCGGCCGCCCCGCGCCGTGCCGATCCGCCGGCCGCGCAGAGCAGGAGTCGATGTCCCCGAACCGTCAGGTCTTCCTCCACACGGCCACGGCCACCCTGGTCATGGTCGTGTTCGCCGCCGACTGGTTCACGCCGCTCGGCTGGGCCGTCTGGATCCTCTACATCCTCCCCGTCACCCTGGGGCTGGCGGGGCGTTCCCCCTCGCAGCCGATCGTCGTCGCCGGCCTGGCCACGGCGATGATGACGCTCACGCTCTTCACCGATCCGCCCGGCGGCCTGCCGATGGCCATCCACTACACCAACCGCGCCTTCGGCGTGGCCGTCGTCTGGGTGCTCGCCTTCATGGTGCGGGCCATCGTCGAGGGGCGGAACCGGAACGAGGCGGAAGAGTGGGTGCGCGGCGTCCAGGCACGCCTGCTCGAGCAGATGCAGGGCGACCCGACCGTACAGGAGATCGCCGAGCGCTCGCTGGCGACGCTGTGCGAGATGATGGACGCGACGATTGCCGCGCTCTACGCGTCGGACGGGACGACGCTGCGGCTGGCGGCCACGCGCGGCCTGCGCGAGGGTGCCGACGTGCCGGCCGTGCTCGAACCGAACGAGGGCATCGCCAGCGCGGCCGTCGCGCGCGGCGAGGTCGTCGTGCTCGACGACGTGCCGCCCGACGCCTTCCCGCTCCGCTCGGCATTCGTCGGCACCGTGCCGCGCTACGTCGCCGTCGTGCCGCTCGTCGCCGATCGGCTGACGGAAGGCATCATCGAGCTCGGCCTGCCGGTGCCGCCGGGCCCCGCGAAGCTCGACGCGCTGACGCGCATCCAGTACGGCGTCGCCATCGCCATCCGCACGGCGACCTACCGCGCCCGCGTGCGTGCGCTGCTCACCGAAACGCAGCAGCAGGCCGAAAGCCTGCGCCAGCAGCAGGAAGAGCTGCGCGTCACCAACGAGGAGCTCGAGGAGCACAGCCGCGCGCTGCGCGCCTCGCAGGCGCGGCTCGAGGAACAGCAGGCCGAGCTCGAGGCGAGCAACGCGCAGCTCGAGGCGCAGACCGAGCAGCTCGAGCAGCAGAAGGCCAGCCTGATGGCCGCCCGCGAGGAAGCCGAGCGCGCCAGCCGCTACAAGTCGGAGTTCCTCGCGAACATGTCGCACGAGCTCCGGACGCCGCTCAACAGCACGCTCATCCTGGCGCGCCTCCTGGCCCAGAACAAGGGCGGCCGGCTCTCGGAGGAGGAAGTCCGCTACGCGGAAACGATCTACGCCTCGGGCACCCACCTGCTCGCGCTGATCAACGACATCCTCGACCTGTCGAAGATCGAGGCCGGCGCGGCCACGGTGAACATCGAGCGCGTGGAGCTGCGCGCGCTGCTCCGCGAGCTCGAGCAGACGTTTGCGCCGCAGGCTGCCGATCGCCCCCTCGCGTTCGAGGTGCACGCCCCGCCCGGACTGCCCGACGAGCTGCGCACCGACGGCCAGCGACTCCGGCAGATCCTGCTGAACCTGCTCTCGAACGCGTTCAAGTTCACCGAGCAGGGGCGCATCGGCCTCTACGTCAAGCCGCACGGCGGCGATCGCATCGCCTTCGAGGTACGTGACACGGGCCCGGGAATCCCGCGCGATCAGCACCAGGCGGTGTTCGAGGCGTTCCGGCAGGCCGACGGCAGCACACAGCGCCGGCACGGCGGCACGGGCCTCGGCCTGTCGATCTCCCTGCAGCTCGCGCGGCTGCTCGGCGGCGACATCGAGCTCGAGAGCACGCCGGGTGTCGGCAGCATCTTCACCGTGATCCTGCCCGTCGAACTGCGCCCCGGCGCGGTCGGCACGGCGCGGGCCCGCGTGGTGACGCCGCCGCGGCTGACCGCCGACGGCAGCGCGCAACGACCGTCCTCCCCGTCCCCGGCGGCCGTCGCCGAGCCGCCGAAGGCCGCCGATGCGCCGGCTCCCGTCCCGGCGCCGCGGCCGTTCGACGACGACCGCGACCGGCGCCGGCATCCCGGCCGCCTGATCCTGGTCGTCGAGGACGACCCGACCTTCGCGCGCATCCTGTACGACACGGCGCACTCGCTCGACTTCGACTGCGTGGTCGCCACGACGACCGACGAGGGCATGACGCTCGCGCGCAGCCTCTCGCCGAGCGGCATCCTGCTCGACATCCAGCTGCCCGACGGATCGGGCCTGATGCTGCTCGACCGCCTCAAGCGCAACCCCGACACGCGCCACATCCCGGTGCACGTGATTGCCGGCGCCGATCACTCGCAGACGGCGCTGGCACTCGGCGCCATCGGCTACGCGATCAAGCCGGTCGACACCGACGAGCTGGTCGAAGCCATCCGCCGGCTCGAGGCGCGGCTCGAGGCGCGCGTCCGCCGCGTGCTCGTCGTCGAAGACGACCCGGCGCTGCGCGCGAGCCTGGTCGACCTGCTGCGCCAGCTCGAAGAAGTGCAGGTGCACGCGGTCGGCACGGGCCAGGAAGCGCTCACCGAACTGGCCGGCGCGAGCTTCGACTGCGTCATCCTCGACCTGCGGCTCCCCGACGCCTCGGGCTTCGACGTGCTCGAGACGATGAGCGCGAGCGAGCAGTACTCGTTCCCGCCCGTCATCATCTACACGGGCGGACCGATCTCGGAGGCCGACGAGGAACGGCTGCGCCAGTACTCGCGCTCGGTCATCGTCAAGGGCGCGCGGTCGCCGGAGCGGCTGCTCGCCGAGGTGACGCTCTTCCTGCACCAGGTGGAGTCCCGACTGCCGCCGGCGGCGCAGCGGCTGCTCAAGGTCGCCCGCGAACGCGACGAGCTGTTCGAGGGCCGGACCATCCTCGTCGTCGAGGACGACGTGCGGAACGTGTTCGCGCTGACCAGCGTGTTCGAGCCCCTCGGCGCGCGGGTGCGGATCGCCCGCAACGGCGTCGAGGCGCTGCGCGTGCTCGACGAGACGCGGCCGGATCTCGTGCTGATGGACATCATGATGCCCGAGATGGACGGCCTGACCGCCATGCGCGAGATCCGCCGGCGTCCCGAACTCGGCGCGCTGCCGATCATCGCGCTGACCGCCAAGGCCATGCCCGACGACTACGAGCAGTGCCTGGCGGCCGGCGCCAGCGACTACCTGGCCAAGCCGCTCGACGTCGACAAGCTCGTCTCGCTCTGCCGTGTCTGGCTCTCACGTGGATGACGACGCCGATCGACGATCCGCCCGGACCGACTGAAGCCGGCGAAGCGGCCGACGACCTCGACCTCGAGATCGATCTGCTGCTCGAGGCCATCGTCCGCAAGTACTCGTACGAGTTCCGCGACTACGCGCGCGCCTCGCTCCGGCGGCGGATCCGCGGCGCGCTCGACGCCTTCGGCTTCGCGAGCGTCTCGGAGCTGCAGCACCACGTGCTGCGCGATCGCCAGGTGTTCACGACGCTGCTCTCGCGGCTCACGGTCACCGTGAGCGCAATGTTCCGCGATCCCGGCTACTACCTGGCGCTGCGGCGCGAGGTGCTGCCGATGCTCGCCACCTGGCCGTCGCTCAAGATCTGGGTGGCCGGCTGCAGCACGGGCGAAGAGGTGTACTCGCTGACCATCCTGCTCGACGAAGCCGGCCTGCTCGAGCGGACGCACATCTACGCGACCGACATCAACCCCGAAGCGCTCCGGACGGCGGCGGCCGGTGTCTACCCGCTCGCGCGCCTGGCGCAGTTCACGCGCAACTACCAGCAGGCGGGCGGGACGCGTTCGCTGGCCGACTACTACACCGCCGCCTACGGCAACGCCGCGTTCGACCGCCGGCTGCGCGCGCGCGTGACCTTTTCGGACCACAGCCTGGCCACCGATCAGGTGTTCGCCGAGGTCCAGTTCGTCTCGTGCCGCAACGTGCTGATCTACTTCAACAGCCGGCTGCAGGATCGGGCGATCGGTCTGTTCCACGACTCACTCGTGATGCACGGGTTTCTCGCGCTCGGATCGCATGAGCGCGTCGAAGGCAGCACCCGGGCGCGCGGCTTCCGCGCCGTCAGCCGGAAGGACCGCATCTACCAGAAGGTGCCGTATGCTGACTGAGGCGATCGCCGCGCTGCACCGGCAGCCGCCGGTGCTCGTCGCCGTCGGGGCCTCGGCCGGCGCCGCGCAGGCGCTCGGGCAACTGCTGCCGAAGCTCCCGCCGGCCCTGCCTGCCGCGATCGTCGTCGTCGTGCACATGCCGCCCGGCGTGCCGAGCGCGCTGCCGGCGCTCGTCCGGTCGCTGTGCCCGCTGTCGGTGGTCGAAGTGGATGACAAGATGGCGCTCGAGCCTGGCACGGTCTACACCGCCGTCCCGGACTATCACCTGCTCGTCGACGACGGCCCGACGGCCGCGCTCTCGGCCGATCCGCCGGTCGCCCGCTCGCGCCCGTCGATCGACGTGCTCTTCGAATCGGTCGCCGAGACGTGCCGCGAGCGCGCCCTCGGCATCCTGCTGTCGGGCGCGAACGACGACGGCGCGGCGGGCCTGGCGCGCATGCGCGCCTTCGGCGCCCTCACCTGGGTGCAGCGGCCCGACACCGCCGAGATGACGGCCATGCCCGAAGCCGCGCTGGCGCGTGCGCCGCACCTCGCGCTCGCGCCGGCCGAGATGGGCGACGCGCTGGCCGCATGGGGACGCAGCCATGGGTGAGACGCTCGTGGCCAGCCCGCCCGTCAAGGAAGCGTCGGTCCTGCTCGTCGACGACCGCGAAGAGAACCTCGACGTGCTCGAGGTCCTGCTCGAGCAGCCCGGCCTGCGGCTCCTGCGCGCGCGGAGCGGTCCCGAGGCGCTCGAACTGCTGCTCGAACACGACGTGGCGCTGGCGCTGCTCGACGTCCACATGCCCGACATGGACGGCTTCGAGCTCGCCGAGCTGATGCGCGGCACCGAACGGACGCGCGCCGTGCCGATCATCTTCGTGACGGCCGCCACGCCGGCCGTCGACCGCATCTTCCGCGGCTACGAAGCCGGCGCCGTCGACTTCCTCTTCAAGCCGATCAATCCCCACCTGCTGCAGAGCAAGGTGAACGTCTTCATCGAACTGTTCCGGCAGCGGCAGCAGCTGGCCGAGCAGGTCGAGGAGCACAAGGCGCTCATCCGCACGGCCGAGCTGCTGATTGGCGTGCTGTCGCACGACCTGCGCGCGCCGCTCGGCGCCATCGTCACGGCCAGCGAGCTGCTCGCCACGATTCACCGCACCGACGAGCGGACGGTGCAGATTACATCGCGCATCCGGTCGTCGTCGCGGCGCATGACGCGGCTGATCGAGCAGCTGCTCGACTTCACCAACGCGCGCGTCACGGGCCGGCTGCCGGTCCGCCCGGCCGACAACGATCTGCGCGAGCTGTGCCACGCGGCCATGTTCGAGTTCGAGCCGTCGCGGAACCGGATCGAGCTGACGGTGACGGGTGATACGCGCGGCCGCTGGGACGGCGACCGGCTGCTGCAGATCATCTGGAACCTCGTCGGCAACGCGCTGCAGCACGGGCAGCCCGACGAGCCGGTGGAGCTCGTCATCGACGGCAGCAGCGCCGACACGGTGACGATCCGGGTGTCGAACGGCGGCGAGATTCCGCCGGACCGCCGCGCGGCGCTCTTCTCGCCCTTCCTCCGCGCCAGCGGCTCGACACACGGCACGGGTCTCGGGCTGTTCATCGTCGATTCGATCGCGCGGGCGCACGGCGGCACGGTCGAGGTCGCGAGCGGCGACGGCCGCACCACCTTCACGGTGACGCTGCCGCGCCAGGCGGCCGGCCAGTAGTCAGTCGCCGGGCGCGCGACGCGCCTGCGCCAGCCGCGCGGCGAGCAGAATCGCCTCGACCATGCTCCCGGCGTCGGCGCGCCCCTGCCGGGCGATGTCGAACGCCGTCCCGTGGTCGACCGACGTGCGGACGATCGGCAGCCCCAGCGTGACGTTCACCGACGTGCCGAACGCGAGCAGCTTCACGGGCACCAGTCCCTGATCGTGATAGGCCGCCACGACGACGTCGAACTCGCCGCGCGCGGCCCGGACGAAGAGCGTGTCGGCAGGAAAGGGACCGGTGACGTCGATGCCCTCGGCGCGCGCCTGCTCGATGGCGGGCACGACGACATCGATCTCCTCGTGCCCCATCAGTCCGTCCTCGCCGGCGTGCGGATTGACGCCGGCCACGGCCAGCCGCGGCCGCGGGATGCCGAAGCGCGGCAGCGATCCGTGCGTGATGCGCATGACCGTGAGCAGCGAGTCGATGGTGATGGCGCGCGGCACGTCGGCCAGCGGGATGTGGACCGTGGCGAGCACGACGCGCAGCGGCTCCGACCAGAACATCATCACGACGTCGCGCACGCCGCACAGGTGCGCAAGCAGGTCGGTGTGCCCCTTCCAGGGCAGCCCGGCCGCGTGGAACGACGCCTTGTTGATCGGCGCCGTCGCAATCGCGTCGACGCGCCCGTCGAGCGCATCGCGCACGGCGGCCACGATCGTGTCGTACGCGGCGCGCCCCGCCTCGGCCGTCACCACGCCGGCCGGAAATGCCTCGATCGCGGCGCGCTCGAACGGTCCGTAGACGACCGGCTCGCAGACCGCCCGCACGCGCGGATCGGCAATCGCGGCCGCGACGATCTCGGGCCCGATGCCGGCCGGATCGCCGGTCGTCACGGCAATGCGTGGCAGGCGGCTCACAGGCGGACGGCCAGCCAGTCGGCCACGAGCTTGGGACTGGCGTTGCGGTCGATGAACTCCTGCGCCTGCTGCACGATCGCGAAGCCGTCGAGCAGGCGCTGGATCGGATAGTCGCCCGTGAGCTTCTCGAGGTCGGCGCGCAGGTCGAGGTTGTAGATGGTGCCGCCGCCGGCGCCGAGCACCATCAGATCGCGCAGCAGCGACGACAGGATGGCGAGCCGTTCGAAGCCCGCGTCGCGCGCCCGCCGCTTCTTCTCGATCCGGGCGAACGCCTCGGCCGCCTTCAGCCTTGCCGACAGGCGACGCCCCGACGCCGCGTGCAGCAGGGCAACGGCGGCCTGCCGGTCGCCGACGAAGTCGTCTTCATCGGAGGCCAGTGCCCGCGCCACGCTGCCGCCCGACACGACGGCCAGCCGCACCGCGCGTTCGCGGTCGATACCCTCGACCTCGGTGAGCACGCGCACGACCTCCTCCTGCGACAGCGGTCCGAAGCGGATGCGCCGGCAGCGCGACTGGATGGTGCGGAAGAGCTGATCCGGATACGCCGTGACGAGGATGAGAATGGCCGACGGCGGCGGCTCCTCGAGCGTCTTCAGGAGCGCGTCCTGCCCCTGCTCGGTCAGCTCGTCGGCCGGATCGATGATGAAGACGCGCCGGCGCCCCTCGAACGGGCGGTACCCGACCGGCTGCAGCACTCTCTCGCGCAGCGCGTCGATCTTGATCGACGCCTCGTCGCCTTTGTCGAGCACGACGACATCCGAGAGCGTGCCCGCGGCAATACGACGGCAGGTGCTGCAGGTGCCGCACGCGTCACCGTCACGCGCCTGGGGACAGTTGACCGCCTGGGCGAGGGCTGTCGCGATCGTGCACTTCCCCACCCCTTCCGGACCGGCAAAGATCAGGCTTTGCGGCACGCGGTCACGCGCGACGGCGCGCCGCAGCAGCTCGATGGCGCGCGAATGGCCGATGATGCGGCTCAGGGACACGGGCCGATCTTATCCGGTCGCGACCTCCCCCGGCCCCGCGGAACCCGGTTGCCCGCCGCCGCACCTCCGGGTAGCATGCTCCCGCCATGCCAGCCAGCCCCTCCCACGGTCCGGCGGTCCGGATCCGTCCGCTCGCGGACGACGGGCCCCGTGTCACGCCCCTCGGCGTCCGCGGCGTGACGCTGCACCGCCTGAAGGTGGTCGACGACGACCCGCGCGGCAGACTGACGGTCGGCGAGGTCGGCCACGATCTCCCTTTCACGCCGCTCCGCTACTTCGTGGTCTTCGACGTGCCGGGCCGCGAGATCCGGGGCGCGCATGCGCACCGCGTCTGCGAGCAGTTCCTCGTGTGCCTGCGCGGCTCGGTCGAGGTAAGCGTCGACGACGGCCGGACGGCCGAGAAGGTCCAGCTCGACTCGCCCGGCCTCGGGCTGTACGTCCCGCCCATGATCTGGGCGGTGCAGTTCCAGTACTCGCCCGACGCGCAGCTGCTGGTGCTCGCGTCGCACCCCTACGATCCGGCTGATTACATCCGGGCCTACGACGAGTTTCTCGCCGAAGTACGCGACGGGTCCTGCTGAAGTCCTGTTGAACCGGTGGATGACCAGCTCTGCCCGCGCAGGCCGGGTCGCGTCCGTCCGGATACATCCGGATTCGAATCCAGACGCCGGGCCGGCGCGCACAGACACGTCACCCCTGCAGGTGGCGCGACGTGAGCTGTGAGGAAGAGTGGCGGGGCCGACGAGACTCGAACTCGCGACCTCTGGCGTGACAGGCCAGCGTTCTAACCGACTGAACTACGACCCCGCTCGAAACGTGCGGTGCGGTACCTGGTGTCGCGTCCGCCTGCACCGCGATGGTGGGCGGTGCAGGACTCGAACCTGCGACAGCCGGCGTGTAAGGCCGGTGCTCTACCGCTGAGCTAACCGCCCCGACCGGCAAGCCGTAATTATCGCACGTGCGACGCGTCTTGGCAACTGCCGGAATGTCACACGCGCATCACGCGTGTATCTCTTATGATCGTCCGGCCTGTCCCTGTCGACGCCTTCTGCACCGGATCTTTCATGACTGAGCGCTCCCCCTCCCGTGCGCCCCGTCCCCGTGCGCGTGCCCGCAGGACGCCGGCTCGTCCGTCGCCTTCGCGCGAGGTGACGACGGCCGACCGGGTCGCCAATCATCTCGTCGACTACATCCGCCGGAACCGGCTCCGGTCGGGCGACCCGCTGCCGTCGGAGCTGCGCCTGGCGCGTGAGCTCGCGGTCAGCCGCGGCGTCGTGCGCGAGGCGCTGCGGTCGCTCGCCTCGACCGGTGTGCTCCACATTGCGAACGGACGCGCGCCGCGCGTCGGCTCGCTCGACGGCCGGATCGTCGCGCGGTTCCTCGAACATGGGCTCTCGACCGAACAGCTCGAGCAGCCCCAGGTGCTCGACGTCAGGGCCGCGCTCGAAATCGAGACCGTCGCGCTCGCGGCACGCCACCGGACCGACGCCGACGTCGAGGCCCTGCGGGCCGCCGTCGACGACATGCGGCGCGCAGGCCGGACGCGTGCCCCATTCGTCGATGCCGACATCCGCTTTCACGACATCATCGGCCGCGCCAGCGGCAACCCGCTGTTCGCCGTGCTCGGCGCGGCCATCCGGCAGTCGCTCGACGGCGCGATCCGGGCCGGCCTGCACAGCCGGCGCACGCCCGACGAGCTCCGCGCCCTGGTCGATCTGCACAGCGACATCGCCGAAGCCGTCGCCGCCCGTCGTCCCGCTGCGGCCCAGCGACTGATGCGCGTCCACTTCATCAGGACGTGGCACTACGTGTTCGGCACACCGCCGCCAGCCTTCGGCGCTCCGTCGGGCGCGACGCCACGCGGCGGGACCACGTCAGGACGCCGGACGTCTCGAGTGACCGCGCCCCGAAGCTGAACGCGACCGGAACCACGAGCAACAAAAAAAGGAGGCCGCCCCGAAGGACGGCCCCCTGTCGAACTACCCTGGCTCCCCAGCTCGTGATGCGTTATGCATCACACAAGGCGTTCGCCTCTCTCTAAGGCAAGCCTCGTGCCCGCTTCGCGCCCCTGCAATTGCCGGTACAAATGTCGGCGCTCGCCGTGAGTCCACCGTGCGTCGATACGCGCAGTCCTCACAATGAGCATCGTGCTGCCCACTTTGGCCGCTCGAGCACCGCGCCACGGCGTGCAGACGGACGCGACGCGCTAGCTGCCCAGCGGAGGAGCGATCGCCGCGGCGATAGCGCCGACGACGAGCGCGAAAATCAGGAGTTGAACGAACGTGCGCATGGGTCGTGCTCCGTGCGCGCCGCGCTGCGGTGAGCGCGACGCGCGATGGAGCAGAAACCCGGATGCGCGCCTGAAGTTGCAGCCGCGCTACGCGGCGTGGCGCCCTTCGTACAGCTCGCGGGCGCGCTCGATGGCCGCCTGCACGTGCGGCAGGATGTTCTCGGCGCCAACGTGGTCGATGAACTCGGCCCGCTGCAGGAAGGCCGCCGGCTGCCGCCGCGCGCCGCACAGCAGCAGCGTCCGTCCCGAGCGCCGGAGCCGATCGCTCAGCTCCTCGAGCGCGTGCAGGCCGGTCGAGTCGATGGCCGTCATGTTCCGCAGCCGGAGGATGACGATCGATCCGAGCTCGTCGAGGTTCTCGGTTGCCTCGGCCAGCTTGTCGGTCATGCCGAACAGGAACGGGCCGTGGATCCGCAGGATCGAGACGTAGGGCGGAATGTCCTTGTCCTGCAGGATGTGCGCGCGCCCCTCGATCAGGTACTCCGGCGTCACCCGCGTCACGCTCGTCGTCTCGGTCACCCGCCGGATGTAGAGCAGCGCGGC
Source organism: Acidobacteriota bacterium (assembly GCA_003242705.1). Taxonomy (GTDB): domain Bacteria; phylum Acidobacteriota; class Vicinamibacteria; order Vicinamibacterales; family SCN-69-37; genus SCN-69-37. The sequence goes on along the minus strand of QGVF01000066.1, from coordinate 6,253 downwards.
GAGCGCGACGCCGGTCTCGACGGCCACCGTCAGGTCGGCCATGACCGTCAGCGCGAACGTGATCACCCAGACCGACTTCTCGGCGAGGTCGAGCTTCAGGATGTCGCCGATCTCGCGCCACTCGCCCATGTTCCAGGCCACGACGAAGAGCACCGCCGCCAGCGTGGCCAGCGGCACGTGGTAGGCCAGCGGTGCCGCCACGAGCACGATCACGAGCAGCGTCAGCGCATGCACGATGCCCGCGATGGGCGTGCGCGCGCCGGACTTGAAGTTGGTCGCCGTCCGCGCGATGGCGCCCGTCACCGGGATGCCGCCGAAGATCGGCACCACGAGGTTCGCCACGCCCTGCGCCATGATCTCGGCATGCGAGTTGTGGCGGTCGCCCGACATCGAGTCGGCCACGACCGCCGACAGCAGGCTCTCGACCGCCGCGAGCAGCGCCACCGTAAAGGCCGACGGCAGGAGCGGAATAATCAGGTCCGCGCGGAACCGGGGCACGTCGACAGCCGGCAGGCTCGACGGGATCCCACCGAACCGCGAGCCGATCGTCTCGACGGGCAGGTCGAACAGCGCCACCGCCGTCGTCCCCAGCACGAGCGCCACGACGGCGCCGGGCACGCGCGGCAGGTACCGCGGCGAGACGAGGATCGCCGCGAGTGATACGACGCCGAGGCCCACGGCGATCGGGTCGATGGCCGGGATCGACTCCGCGAGCACCCGCATCCGCTCGAAGAACTCGCTCGGCGGCTCGGGGATGCGCATGCCGAGGAAGTCCTTGATCTGCGTCGAGGCGATCAGCAGCGCAATGCCGTTCGTAAAGCCGATGACGACCGGGCGCGGCATGAACTTGACCGCCTGCGACAGGCCGGTGACCGCGAACAGCAGGAGGAGCACGCCGGCCATCATCGTGACCATCAGCAGGCCCGACAGGCCGTGCTGCGCGATGATGCCCGCGACGATGACGACGAACGCCCCGGTCGGACCGCCGATCTGGATGCGCGATCCGCCGAGGAACGACACGATGAAGCCGCCGATGATGGCCGTGTAGATGCCGGCCTGCGGCGTCACGCCGGATGCGATGCCGAAGGCCATGGCCAGCGGCAGCGCGACGACCCCGACGGTCAGTCCGGCGATCAGGTCGGATGAGAACGTCTCGCGGTTGTAGCCCGCGAGGCAGGTGAACAGGCGCGGCGTGAAGCGGCGCCAGGAATAACGCGAGCTGTTCGGTGTCATTGCGACGACAGGGCACCCCCGGCCTCGGCCTCGTTCAGGGCTGCGAGCGTGTCCTGCAGATGACCGGCAATGAAGCTCTTGAGCCGGTCGAGCACATCTATCAGAAGAGGATCGCGGACCGTGTAGAAGACCTGATTACCCTCCTTGCGGCCGACGACGATGTGGCGGTTGCGGAGCACGGCGAGATGCTGCGAAAGGTTCGCCTGCTCCACCTGCAACTGCTCGGCGAGCGCGCCGGCTCCCACCTCGCCGTCGCGGAGGGCTTCAACGATGGCGATGCGGGTCGGATGAGCGAGGGCCTGAAAGAGCTGCGCCTTGAACTGCCTGATCGCGTCGGACATCCGTTCAATCTTACCATCACTTTCGAAAATTCGAAAGTTCGACAGCCCGAAAAAGGCCGCACCTCGTTTCTACGAGGCCGGCCTTTCGCGGGTTCCGGCGCCGATCGTCGACCCTGCACGCTCCTGCGCGGAAGCGTGCCGGCAGCGATCAGCGGATGTCTTCGTCGGGCAGCTGCTGGCCGATCCCCTCGTCGACGGGCATCACGTCGGGCCAGGCACCGAGCTCCTTGAGGCGTCGATCGAGCTCGCGGTGCAGCTCGGCGACCCGCGCGCGGTGTGACGGGTCGTCGATCAGGTTCACGAGCTCGTCCGGATCTTCGACCAGGTCGTAGAGCTCGCTCTTGTGCTCGGGCGTCGCGTTCGGATACCGGATGTACTTCCAGCGGTCGGTCCGGATGGCGCGCACGTTCGGCGTGTACGGGAACTGCCGCTCGTAGTTGTAGATGTAGACGTAGCTCGTCCGCCAGTCGGGCACGTTCCGCCCCTGGGCGAGCGCCTTCCACGACCGTCCGTGCTCGAAGCCCTCGGGCGCAATGCCGGCGATGTCGACGATCGACGGCGCGAAGTCGGTCGTCAGCACCATCTGGTCGACCACGCGCGGCGACGCGGGCGACGTCAGGCCGGGATAGCGGACGACGAGCGGGATGCGGATGCTCGGCTCGTGCGCCGTCCGCTTGTCGATCATCCCGTGCTCGCCGTTCAGGATGCCGTGGTCCGACGCGAAGATGAACAGCGTGTTGTCGAGCTGGCCGAGCTCCTCGAGCAGCGCATAGAGCCGGCCGACGCTGTCGTCGACGCTGAGAATCGTCCGCCAGTACGAGCGGACCATCTCCTCGAAGGCCGCCACGCCTTCGGGCCGGCTGTCCGGGAACTGTCTGCGGTAGTCGAACAGCGGACCGTAGATGCCGTGCCAGGTCGGCAGCCGCTCGCGATACCACGCCGGCTTGTCGTCGAGCATGAACGCCGACGGCGGATACGGCACCTGCACGTCGGCGAACGCCTGCGCGTACTTCTCCTCGGGGTAGTAGAAGCTGTGCGGCGCCTTGTGGCCGATCATGATCGCCCACGGCCGATCGCCCGAGCGGCCGCGGATCCACTGCTCGGCCAGGTCGGTCACGACGGTCGTGTAGTAGCCGGGGATGACCTGGCGCTCGCCGCCGTTGATGCGCCACTCGGTGTCGAAGTACTGCCCCTGCCCGCGGTGCGTGGCGAAGTAGTCGAAACCGGCCCGGGGCTCGTCGTTGTCTTCGCCCATGTGGTACTTGCCGATGTAGGCGGTCTCGTACCCGTGCTGCTGCAGGACGAGCGGCCAGGTCCGCGTATCTTCGGGGAACTCGGTGAAGTTGTCGGTCACGCCGTGCGCGTGCGCGTACAGCCCGGTGAGGATCGTCGCGCGGCTCGGCGAACAGAGCGAGGTCGTGGCGAACGCGTTGCGGAAGTAGACGCCTTCACGCCCGAGCCGATCGATGTTCGGCGTCTCGAGCGGGCCCGAGTTGCCCTGCAGCGAGATCGCATCCCACCGCTGATCGTCGGTCAGTACGAACACCACGTTCGGGCGCGCCGCGGTCGTGCCGGCCGGGGCGGGAGCGCCCGTCTCGCCGCAGCCGATGGCCATGGCAGTCGCCAGGAGCACGGCCGCCGCAATTGCGTCAACGCTTCGCATGCGCGACAGTATTGCGACGTTCCCTTTGCGCGTCAAACACTGTCGGACCCGATGATCGATGCCGCGCTCCCGTAAGCCAGCCGCCCGCACCGTCCGGACGCTCGCGACGGCTGCGGCCGTCGTCCTGCTCGCAGCCGCGGTGGGAATCCGGGCCACGGCGCGCAGCGTGCGCGACAATCCCGCCGCCATTACTGCGGCGCAGTACGTCGGCAGCACGACCTGCACCGGCTGTCACGCTGCCCAGCATGAGGCCTGGCAGCAGTCGCAGCACGAGCAGGCCATGGCCGCCGCGACGCCCGACAGGGTACTCGGCGACTTCGAGGCGCCGCCGTTCGTTGCGGGTCACTCCGAGACCGCGTTCTCGCGGCAGGGCGAGGCGTTCCGGGTCCGTACCGAGGACGAGCACGGTACTCCGACCGAGTTCGACATCGCCTACACGTTCGGCGTCGACCCGATTCAGCAGTACCTCGTCGCACGGCCCGATGGCCGCCTGCAGGCCTTGTCGGTGGCATGGGACAGCCGGCCGGCCGAGGCGGGCGGACAGCGCTGGTTCCACCTGTACGCCGACGATGTGCCGCCCCCCGGTGACGAGCTGCACTGGACGGGCCGGCAGCAGAACTGGAACTTCATGTGCGCCGACTGCCACTCGACGGCGCTGCGCAAGAACTACGACGCCGGGACGGATCGCTTCGCGACGACGTGGAGCGAAATCAGCGTCGGCTGCGAAGCGTGTCACGGCCCGGGCAGCGAGCACGTGCGCTGGGCGCGCACGCCGGCGTGGCGTCGCGCGCTCGGCTGGCGCGACAACGGCCTGACGATCGCGCTCGACGAGCGGCGCGGCATCGGCTGGACGATCGATCCGGCCACGGCACGGCCCGTGCGGAGCGCGCCGCGGACGACCGACCGCGAGCTGTCGGTCTGCGCCCCGTGCCACTCGCGCCGCACCCAGCTCGCCGACGGCTTCCGCCCCGGCCTGCCGTTGATGGATTTCTACCGGCCGGTGACGATCGCCCCGGGCCTGTTTCATCCCGACGGTCAGCAGCTCGACGAGGTCTACACGCACACCTCGTTTCTCCAGAGCCGCATGGCGCACGCCGGCGTGACCTGCTCCGACTGCCACGAGCCGCACTCGGCCACGCTGCGCGCGCCGGGCAACGCCCTCTGTGCGCAGTGTCACCTCCCGGCCCGCTACGACTCGGCCGATCATCACCGGCACCCGACGGGCAGCACGGGCGCGGCCTGCGTGGCCTGCCACATGCCGGAGCGGGTCTACATGCAGATCGATCCGCGGCGCGATCACAGCCTGCGGGTGCCGCGTCCCGATCTGTCCGTGTCGCTCGGCGTGCCGAACCCGTGCACCGACTGCCACACGGATCGCAATCACGTGTGGGCCGCCGCGCGCGTCGAGGAATGGCTGGGCCGCCCGGCAGCTGGATTTCAGACTTTCGCCGTGGCCTTCGCGGCCGATGAGCGCGACGCGCCCGGCGCGGCGGAGGGCCTGGCGGCGATTGCGCGCGACGACACGCAGCCGCCGATCGTACGGGCGTCGGCGCTCGAGCGCCTCGCGCGACATCCGGGACCGGAGGCGGCGGCGCTGGCGGCACGCGGCCTCGACGATCCCGCGCCCGAGGTCCGACTCGCCGCGCTGCAGATTGCCGGGGCCCTGCCGCCGCGCGATCGCCTCACGCTCGCCGCGGCCGCGCTCGGCGACCGCTCCCGCGCCGTCCGCATCGAAGCCGCGCGCGTCGTGGCGGGCGCCGGCGTCGGCGTCCGGACGGCCGGCGGCGACGACGTCGTGGCGCGGGCCCGCGAAGAGCTCGACGCGAGCCTGCGCTTCAATGCCGATCGCCCGGAAACGCGCAACATGAACGCGTCGCTGCTCGCGGCCGCCGGGCGTACCGACGCGGCGATCGCCGAGTACGAGGCCGCACTGCGCCTCGCACCCGACTTCACGGCGACCTACATCAACCTGGCGGACCTGTACTCGCGTCTCGAGCGCGAGCGCGACGCCGAACGCGTCCTGCGCGACGGACTGGCGCGCGCCGGTGATCGCGCCGAGCTCCATCACGCGCTCGGACTCTCGCTCGTGCGCGCCGGGCGCCGCGCCGAGGCGGTCGAAGCGCTCGGCCGGGCCGCCCGGCTCGCACCGGAGGCGGCGCGCTTCGGCTACGCGTGGGCGGTCGCCCTGCACAGCACCGGCGCGCCCGATCGCGCGATCGCCGTGCTCGAAGACGTGCTTGCCCGGCACCCGCGCGATCGCGACAGCCTGCAGGCGCTCGCCACGTTCCATCGCGATGCCGGCCGCCTCGACGCGGCGCGCGCGGCCGCCGCACGCTTTGCGGCCGCCTGGCCCGACGATCCGGCCGCGGCCGCCCTTGTCGCCTCGCTGCGGTGACGTGCCCACGCGTCGCGTGACGAAGGCGACTGTACTTCACTGCCGACGAACCGATAGGGTGGAAGAGGGGCGTCGATCGCCGGTCTTCCGTACTATGATCGGGGCACATCGATCACGACTTGCGACGGGAGGCCGACCAGCGGGCCCCCGCCGACGTCCGAACGTCCGGCGTCTCTGAGGAACGACGAAGCAATGCAGAGAACTCTCCCCGCCGCCCTCGGACTTGCGGCTGCCGCCGCGTTTACATTTCTGTCAGCCGCGCCGGCATCCGCCGAAGGCCCGCAGAATGCCGCCCGCCCGGCGGCCGCGGCCAGCGCGGCCACCCTCGAAGGCCTGTCGGCAGCCGAGCTCGTCAGGCAGTACGCCGACACCAGGTTCCAGGAAGACCTGCTGGCCATGCAGGCCTACCGGCCCGGCTACGCGTTCTGGCAGCACGTCTTCAGGATTCCGGACGGCTCGGTGGCCTTCGGCAGCGCGGTCGACGGCCGGCTCCTGGCCGTCTTCCCCGCGCGCGGCGACTGGACGCGCGAAGGGGTGTGGGACGATCCGTCGCTCCGCAAGGTGCTCGCGCGCCAGAACCTGTCGAAGAACCTCGGCGACCGGCGCGATCAGGTGGCGCAG
>QGVF01000065.1 GCA_003242705.1 Acidobacteriota bacterium | reverse complement strand
GCACACGGGATACCGCGGACGCCTGGCCGACGAGGCCCGGTCGTGCCACCACGAAACGCCAAGTCGGGGCATCAGAGGGATAGTAGCGCTATTCAGCAGTAAGGTATGCCCATGCGCGGAGCTTCGAGCATCGCAGCCGGAATCGTCGTCGCTGCCGTCGCAGCCCTCGCCGGTCGGACGGGCCCCGGACTGGCGGCCGGAATCACCGCCAGCGCCCAGAATGCGGCGGCCGGCCCGTCGCGCTGGGCCGACTTCGTCGAGCCCGACTTCCCGTTCTTCTCGTCGGTGCTCGACGCCAGGCGCCTCGGCACCGGCTGGCCGGACGGCAACCTCACCCCGCGAGCGCTGATCCTCAACCTGAACGGCAATCTCTGGGCCGCATTCGACATCGACCTGCTCCGCGTTGCGGCCATCTGGTCGGGTTCCGGCGTCACGCCAGTGAGCATGGCGCAGACCTCGTATCACAACGCCGGTGAACGCGCCCCGATCGGTCAGGGACGACTGCCCCAGCCGATCGGCACTCCATGGCTCGCAAATGGCCTGTACCCCGGATGGCAGGTCGGCACGGCTGTTTCGCGAATCGATCCCCGGCCGCCGGCCCCCGATCCGGAGGAGGTCGGCCGCGGGCCGCTTGCGCCCGACTACGGCCGCTTCTCCGCCGTGCACCTGACGACCGACGGCGTCGTCCTCGAGTACGTCGTCCGCGATACCGGCATCGAGGAACAGCTCGTCGCACGCTCCACAGGCGCCGGCGCGACCGTCGAACGACGGTTCCGCGTCGGACCGCGCCGCGAGCCGCTTTCGGTCGCGCTCGGCGGACGGCCCACGTCGGCAGGTCCCATTCACGCCACGCTCGCCGGCTCCAGCGCCGCCTCGCTCCGGCGCGAGGCCGACGGCCTGCTGGTGGTCCGGGTCGAACCGGGCGACGCGCCGGTCTCGTTCAGCGTGGCCTTCGGCCTCGACGGGCCGCCGGCCGAACCGCCGTCGCTGCTGTCGGCGACACAGCCGGCGGCCGTCCGATGGCCGCCGACGGTCCGGACGTCGGGCACGCTCGGGACCGCCGGCCCGGCGTTCGTCGTCGATCGCATCAGGATTCCCGACGACAATCCGTGGCGCCGAAACGTCCGCTTCGCCGACATCGCGTTTCCGGCACCGGATCGGGCCGCGCTCGTCACCTTCGACGGCGACGTTTGGACTGCGACCGGCCTCGACGGCGATCTCGAACGCATCACCTGGCGCCGGTTCGCCTCGGGCCTGCACGAGCCGCTGAGCATCGTCGCGCGCGACGGTGAAATCGTGGTCTTCGATCGGAACGGCATCTGGCGGCTCGACGACACCGACGGCAACGGCGAGGCCGATCGCCACGTGCTCGTCGCCAACGTCTTCGCGCAGACGGCCGAAACACGCGAGTTCCCGATGAGCATGCGCCTGGCCCCCGACGGCGCGTTCGTGATTGCAAAGGGCGGGCTGATCGGTGGCACGCGCGGGCGACACAACGGATCGATTCTGCGCGTCGAGCCCGACGGCTCGGCAGCCACGGTGCTCGGGTGGGGACTGCGGCAGCCGTTTGCGAGCGTCCACCCGGTCACCGGGCTCGTGACGGCCAGCGACCAGCAGGGCAACTACGTGCCGTCGACACCGCTGCACATCATCCGCGACGGGCGCTACTACGGTTTCCTGCCCGAGTCGCTGCCGCCCGAAGAGTATCCGGCGCCGATCACCGAGCCATTCGTCTGGATTCCCCACGCCGTCAGCGCTTCGGCTGCCGGCCAGGTGTGGCTCACCGGTTCGCGGATGGGACCAATCGACGACACGCTCGTCCTCATCAACTACTACCGGCCGGGCCTGCTCCTCGTCCGCTTCGATCCGTCGGCCCCGCCCGACCGGGCCGTCGTTACCAGCCTGACGAACGAGCTGACGTTCGCGCCCCTGGCCGGGGCGGTCAACCCCGACGACGGTCAGCTGTATGTGGCGGGCTTCCGCATCTGGGGCACGGACGCGGGCGAGCTCAGCGGGCTGGCGCGCGTCCGCTACACGGGCGCGCCCGTCCTGCTGCCGCACGTCATCAGGGCCACCGACACGGGCGTTCTGCTCCGGTTCGAGGTACCACTCGATCCCGAGGCCGCCGTCGATCCGGGCAACTACTCGGCGGAACGCTGGAACTACCGCCGCACCCCGGCCTACGGCTCGCCGCACTTCAGGCTCGACGGCTCACGCGGCCAGGACGCACTCGTCCCGTCGAGCGCTTATCTCGCGCCCGATGGTCGCAGCGTCTTCGTCGGCATCCCCGACATGCGCCCGTCGATGCAGCTGCGCGTCGGCTGGTCGCTCGCAACCGCCGATGGTGAGCCGATCGACGGCAACGCCTACCTGTCCCCGTCATCGCTCGGACCGTTCGATTCGGTTGCGGAAGGGTTCGGCCCGCTCGAGGTGGACCTCCGGCCGCGGCCCGCGACGGCGGTGGCGGCACGGCCGGTGACAGCCGAAGAAGGCCAGCGCATCGCCACGCGTATGGGGTGCCTGGCATGCCACTCGACGGACGGCTCAGTCACCGGCCGCGTCGGTCCGAGCTGGTTCCGTCTCGCAGACAGCGAGCGGACGCTCATCGACGGACGCACACGCATCGCCGACGCCGGGTACCTGCGCGAGTCGATTCTCGATCCCGCGGCCAGCGTGGCACGGGGCTTCGATCAGGCCGATGCGGGAATGCCCAGCTACGCGGGCGTACTGAACGACGCGGAGATCGAGGCGATCATCCTCTACATCCAGTCTCTGAAATAGCCGGCCTCAGACGGGTTCGCCGGCCAGACGCGCGGCGAGATCGGCGTAGAGCTCGACGGCCTGCTCGAGGTCGGCAATCTCGACGTGCTCGTCGGCGGTGTGGGCGACGGTAATCGATCCCGGGCCAACGAGCAGCGGCGTGCCCCAGCGATCCAGGAACGGTACGTCGGTCGTGAAGTTGAAAACGTCCGACGGATAGCCCTCGAGCGTCTTCAGGCGGATGACCGGCACCTGGAACACGTCCTCGACGGCCGCGAGCGGCGCGGCGACCCGCGCCAGCTGTTCGCGAATCACGGCGGGGTCGCCGACCGTGCGGAAGAGCACTTCCGCAACCGCCGCGGCCGGCACTACGTTTGGCGCGACGCCGCCGTCGATCATTCCGACGGTGTACGTCGTCGTTCCCAGGTCCGGGTCCGACGGCCACTCGACGCCGCGGAGGGCGACGATGACGTCGACCAGCTTCTCGATGGCCGACTCCCCGAGCTCGGGCTGGCTGGTGTGCGCGGCGCGTCCGGTAGCGTGAAGCCGCGCGCGGTAAAGTCCCCGCGTCGCGCGGGCAAGCCGGTTGCCGGTCGGCTCGCCGTTGATGAGAAAACGCGAACCGGGCGGGCGCGTGTTGGCGAGCCGCGCCCCGTCGCTGCCGCGCTCCTCGCCGACCAGGAACAGCAGCGCGACGTCGCGGCGGCCGGCCGCGCGAAGCCGCTCGAGTGCGGCCAGCTGGGCGATCGCGATTCCCTTGGCGTCGCAGGCGCCCCGGCCGTACACGCGACCGTTCTCCACGCGGCTCGCGAAGAACGGCGGGACGCAGTCGTAGTGCGTCGACAGCACGACGGCCGGGTCGCCGAGGCGCGCGTAGACGTTGAACCGGCCGTCAGCGACGGGCTGCTCCTCGACCTGGTAGCCAAGGCTCTTCAGAAGGTCAACGAGGAATCGTCCCGCGTCCCCTTCCTGCCCGGTCGTCGAATCGATGTCGACGAGCTCGCACGTCAGCCGAATCTGCGTTTGAAGGTCCACCCCGGCTCCCCACGAAGGAGGCTCAGCCGCGCGCGGCGGCCGTCACCTGGAGGCCGGCCTCGCGCAGCGCCGCCAGAACGCGCTCGCGCGACGCGTCGGATGGCGGCACGAGCGGCAGCCGGTAGACCTCCTCGCAGAGCCCCATCGCCGCCATCGCCGCCTTGACGGGAATCGGGTTCGACTCGACGAAGTTCGCCAGCATCAGCGACGCCAGGCGCGCATGAACGCGGCGCGCATGTGCGAATTCGCCCCGCTCGGCCGCCTCGACGAGCTCGACCATCTCGGCCGGCGCCTCGTTGGCAATCACCGAGATGACACCGCGGCCGCCCACCGCCATCACCGGCAGCGTCAGCGCATCGTCGCCCGAGAGCACGAGGAAGTCCTCGGGCACGCGACGGCACACATCGACGATCTGGGCCATGTTGCCCGACGCTTCCTTCACTCCGACGATGTTCGGAACCGCGGCCAGCCGTTCGAGCGTGGCCGGCTCGACGTTGCTGCCGGTCCGGCCGGGCACGTTGTAGACGATGACCGGCAGGCTCGTGCTTTCGGCGATGGCCTTGTAGTGCTGGAAGAGACCTTCCTGGGTGGGCTTGTTGTAGTAGGGAGAGACCGACAGGATGCCGTGCGCACCCGCGCGTTCGAAGGCGCGCACCGTCTCGATGACCTCGCGGGTGTCGTAGCCGCCGGCCCCGGCCAGCACCAGCGCGCGGCCCGCCGCCGCCTCCACGGTCAGCTCGACGATGCGGACCTTCTCGGCGGCGCTGAGCGTCGGGCTCTCGCCCGTCGTGCCGCATGGCACGAGGAAGTGGACGCCAGCTTCGACCTGACGCTCCGCCAGCCGCCGCACGGCGGCCTCGTCAACGGCCCCGTTCCGCGTGAACGGCGTGACGAGCGCCGTGCCCAAACCCGTGAACTCTGATCTCATGTCCGGCGCTCCTAGCCGCTAATCATGTCACGCATCGTGAACCAGCCGGTACGGCCGCTGAGCCAGCGGGCTGCTTCGAGCGCGCCGTGCGCGAAGACCGCGCGGTCGCGCACACTGTGGGTCAGCGTCACCGTCTCGGCCGGTCCGTCGAAGCCGACCTCGTGGATGCCGGGAATCGAGCCGGCCCGTGTCGACGAAACGTCGATGCCCCGGTGGTAGCCGGCGTCCTCCATCACCTTCTTCAGCATGAGGGCGGTGCCCGACGGCGCATCCTTCTTCGCCGCGTGGTGCGCCTCGTGGATCCACGCGCCGATCATGCCGAGTCCGGCAAACCGGCGCGCGGCCTGCTCGACGATGAGGGCGAACACGTGCATGCCCAGCGAGAAGTTCGCTGCCGCGAGCACGCCGATGCCGGCCCGCGCCACGATCGTCCGCAGGTCGCTCTCCTGAGCCTGCCACCCGGTCGTCCCGATGACGACGTTGACGTGCCGCGCGGCCAGCTCACGCACGTTGCCGAGCACCGCGTCGGGCTGCGAGAAGTCGATGGCAACGTCGACCTTCCCTGCCACGCCGTCGAGCACCGTCCCGATCGGCCTGTCGACCTCCGCCACGCCGACCACTTCGCAGCCGTGCTCGGGTGCCAGCTGTTCGATCAGCCGGCCCATGCGACCGTATCCCACCAGAAGGATCTTCACGCGGGCACTCCGAAGAAGCGCTCGTGAATGCGCACGAGCGCGGGCTCGAGATCCGACTCGCGCAGCACCAGCGTCACGTTGCGGCGCGCGGCAGCCTGCGACACCATCCGGATCGGGATGCCTCGCACGGCCTGCAGCAGGTCGCAGACGAAGGACGGATCGCGCTGCAGTCCGTCGCCCACGGCCGAGATGATGGCCATCCGGTCCTCGCGCGTCACGTCGGCCACCTCGCGCAGTGCCGCCGAAATCTCCGGCAGCCGACGCGTGTCGTCGATCGTCACCGAGACGCTCACCTCCGACGTCGTCACGACGTCGACCGACGTGCGGTGCTGCTCGAACACCTGGAAGATGCGCGCGAGGAACCCGTGCGCCATCAGCATCCGCGTCGACGTGATGTCGACGACGGTGACGTTCTTCTTCGAGGCAACTGCGGTCACCGGTCGATCGCTCGTCGGCCGCTCGCGCGTGATGAGCGTCCCGACCGAGTCGTTCGGCCTGCGCGAGTTGAGGATCCGCACCGGAATGTTCTGGGCGACGGCGGGCAGAATCGTCGCCGGGTGCAGCACCTTCGCCCCGAAATAGGCCAGTTCCGAGGCCTCGCCGAACGACAGGTGCGGCACGACCTGCACGTCGCTGATGACGCGCGGATCGGCCGTGAGCATGCCGTCGACGTCGGTCCAGATCTGGATCTCGCTCGCCCCGAGGCATGCGCCGATCACGGCCGCCGAGTAGTCGGACCCGCCGCGGCCCAGCGTCGTCGTGACACCGGCCGTGTTCGCGCCGACGAAGCCGCCGACGACCGGCACGCGCCGCTCGGCCAGCACCGGATCGACGACGGACGAGACGGCCGCGGCCGTCTCCTTCATCAGCGGCACCGCGGCGCCGTGATCGTCGCTCGTCACCATCACCTGGCGCGCGTCGACCCATGCCGCGGGCAGGCCGTGCGCCGTGAGCGCCGCAGCCACGATGCGGCTGCTCAGCAGCTCGCCGGTGGCGGCAATCGCGTCGAGCCAGCGCGGGGTCACGTCGCGAAGCACGCTCAGTGCGCCGGCCAGGCGCTCGAGCTCGTTGAACTGTTCGTGGATGAAGGCTTCGACGGCCGGGCGCTCGTCGGAGGCCTCGAGGATCCCGGCCACCTCGAGGTGACGGTCACGCAGCGACCGCAGGGTGTCGGATGCCGCACTGATGTTGCCCGAGCCCGCATCGGCCGCCACCGACAGCAGCCGGTCGGTGACGCCGCCAAGGGCCGAGACGACGACGACCGGTCCGCGCCAGTCGGTCGCCTCGGGCTGAATGGCGGCCTGGCGCGCGGCACGCACGATGGCAATGAGGCGTTCGATCGCCGACCGGTCGGCAACCGACGTGCCCCCGAACTTCATGACGATCATGCGCGCACCACCCGGGCTGTCGTCGAACGGGCCGGCTCATCCGACCGGGCCCGTTCCACGAGGATGCGGAGCATGCGCCGCAGCGGCTCGGCCGCGCCCCAGAGCAGCTGATCGCCGACCGTGAAGGCCGCCAGGTACTGCGGTCCCATCGCGAGCTTCCGCAGGCGGCCGACCGGCACCGTCAGCGTCCCGCTGACCGCCGCCGGCGTGAGCTCGGCCAGCGTCCGCTCGCGCTCGTTCGGCACGACGCGCACCCACTCGTGCGCCGAGGCAATCAGCTGCTCGATCTCGCCGAGCGGCACGTCGTCGACGAGTTTGATGGTCAGCGCCTGGCTGTGGCAGCGCATGGCGCCGACGCGGACGCAGATGCCGTCGACCGGAATCTGTTCGGCGGAGCGGCCGAGGATCTTGTTGCACTCGACCATCGCCTTCCACTCCTCGCGGCTCTGGCCGTTGCCCAGGTCGCGGTCGATCCAGGGCAGGAGGCTTCCGGCGAGCGGGTAGCCGAACTGGGCGGTGGGAAACTCGGAACTGCGCAGCGTGCCGGTCATCGTCCGGTCGATGTCCGCAATGGCGGCGGCCGGATCATCGAGCAGCGCCTGCACCGAGGCGTGCGCGGCGCCCATCTGGGCAACCAGCTCGCGCATGTGCCGCGCCCCGGCGCCCGACGCCGCCTGGTAGGTCATCGCGGTCACCCACTCGACCAGACCGGCGCGGAACAGGCCGGCCAGCGCCATGAGCATCAGGCTGACCGTGCAGTTGCCGCCGATGAAGTCGCGCGTCCCGGCGTCGAGCGCGCGGTCAATCACGTCGCGATTGACCGGGTCGAGCACGATGACGGCGTCGTCGGCCATCCGCAGCGTCGACGCCGCGTCGATCCAGAAGCCGTCCCAGCCGGCCGCCCGCAGCTTCGGGTGCACATCGGCCGTGTAGTCGCCGCCCTGACAGGAGATGAGCACGTCGCACGCGGCGAGCGCCTCGAGGTTCCTGGCATCCTCCAGCCTCGCGCCGGCCCCGGCCGGCTCCGGCGCCGGCTCACCGGCCTGCGAGGTCGAGAAGAACACCGGATCGACGACGCCGAAGTCGTCTTCCGCCTGCATGCGCTGCAGCAGCACGGAGCCGACCATGCCGCGCCAGCCGATCAACCCGACGCGGAGGCGTCCGCGCAGCGAACCCATCGAGTCACTCCTGTCCATTTGCGCTCATCCAGATGCCTGTGGGACAGCGAAACGTGTCGTGCAGGCAACAAAAAACCCGCCGCGCGGCAGTCGCATCGGCGGGTTGCAAGGCCCCTCGAGGCCGGTCACTGGCGAACCGGGCTCACATGCAGACCTTCACTGCCGCCGACGCGGACTTCGTCCGCTTTCGATCGGACCGCTTTCGCGCAGCGAAGGTCGTAACGGGGTCGAACATGACAGATCGACAGAATAGAACCTCGCCACCCCGGCGTCAAGGGCCGCGCCGTCGCGACATCGGCCGGGCCGGGGGCGGCGTTCACCGATATCCGGATGACGCCCGTCCTCCAACGCGTCAGCATGGCGCGCAGGAGGTTGGTATGCCGAGACTCGAAGTAATGAAGGGGCGCCTGACGATGGCGGCCATGGGCCTGTCCATCCTGGTGCTGGCCGCGCCGGCAGCGGCGCAGGACGTCGACGACGCGGTGGCGCTGCACCTGAAGGCCCGCGGCGGCGCCGAGAAGTGGGCCTCGATTCAATCGCAGCGAACGACGGGCACGATCAACGCCGGCGGCATCGAGCTCGGCATGACGCTCATCGTCGCGCGTCCCAACATGATGCGCCAGGACCTGGTGATCGAGATGCCGGGCCAGGATCCGGTGTCGATTCACACCGCGTTCGACGGGACGCGCGCCTGGGCCATTAACCCGATGTCGGGCAGCGTCGAGCCGCAGGAGCTGAGCGGCCCCGAGGCGCAGTCGGCGCGCGATCAGGCCGACTTCGATGGCCCCCTGATCGGCTATCGCGAGAAGGGGCACACCGTCACGCTCGTCGGCCGCGAGACCGTGGCCGGGCGGCCCGCCCTCCACCTCCGGATCGATCGCGGCAGCGACCCGGCGATCGACTATTTCATCGACGCGGAATCCGGCGCCGAACTGCGTCTTCAGGTCGGCGGAGCGTCGGGCACGCGGGTCGACTTCAGCGATCACCGGACGATCGACGGCATCCTCGTGCCGCACCGAATCAGCGTGCTGGCCCCGACCGGACCGGCCGACATCGTCGTCTCGTCGGTCGAGTTCAACGTCGAGACGACGCCCGAGACGTTCAGGCTGCCCTAGCCTCCGCCGCCACCCGAACGGCCCGCTCGTGGAGGGGGCCGTCCGAACGGAAAGCGTCGCGCCCGAAACGACGAAGGGCGGGCCCACGGAGGGCCCGCCCTTCATCCCGTTCGTGACGTCCGCTCGCCTACTTCTGCAGCGGCACGGGCGTATCGTCGACGCCCTCGAGATCACCCAGCGCGTACTGCATGCCCGCGAGGATGTGCTCGAGCATGGCCGGAATCTTGTAGATGCCGTGGTCGTGGCCGAGCACGTTCACGTACACGCGGCCCTGGCCCTCGCGCCGGATGTAGCTGATGCCGTAGTCGCCGTCCGTCCGCTTCCCGTTGGCCGGCTCCTGATCCTTGATTTCCTGCGGCATCCGGTCGTAATCGACGCTGAGCAGCGTCCGGACGCGCTCACGCGACCACGAATCCTGCGAGAAGGTGTAGACCTCGTCGACGACCATGATCGGCGCCGCGACGCGCTGGCCCGTCTGCGGGCTGACGCGCGTGAAGGGCCGGTTGATCGGGTTGTCGACGTCGTCGACCTTCAGCCAGATCGGCGTCGGATAGTTCCAGTGGAACTTGAACGACCCGCCAATCATGTGGTTGAACTCCTGCCACAGCGGAGCCCCGCCCTTGTGGTAGCTGTCGGTCGCCGAGTGAATGGCCGCGAGCCCCTTGCCGCTGCGGACGAAGTCCATCAGCGCCTTGCGCCGCGCCTCGGTGCCCGCCGGATCGTCCGGGTCGTCGAGGAACGTTCCGGTCGTGTTGTTCAGGAAGATGAGGTCGTACTGCGCCAGGTTCTCGGGCGTGATGTCGGCCAGGTCGAACGAGATTACCGTCGTCCAGGCCTGAGTGGGCCGACCCGGGCCCGGCTCACCGGGCACCGGCACCGTGCCGAGCGCCTCGATTGTGCGGGCCGCGATGGGAATGCTGGAGTGCACGAAGCCCGAGGCGCGCGAGAACACGAGCACGCGCCGGTTCGCCTTGGGCGTCGCCGGCGCCATCCGCGGCAGGGCGGCAAGCATCTGCTGCACGTCCATCGGCGACGCCACCTGGTTCTGCGGCCCGCGACCACCGCCGAAGCCTCCCGGGCCGCCCGGCCCGCCTGCCCGACCGCGGCCACCCGGCCCGCCGGGCGCCTGACCCACCTGCGCCCCGCCGCCGGACGGCGGCGCCTGCGCCGACATCACGGTCGTCGCGGCCAGGGCCACCGCACACCCCCCCGCAACGAGAGCGGAGATCATCGTCTTTACGTTCATACCGTTCCTCCCGAGCGTCGCCAGCCGCATCGTGGCTCTCGACGTCAACGGCATATACGGCCGGCGTCTGCCGGTTGCTGACTGAAACCGAGAATTCGAGCGGCCAATCTTACCACCGGACGCCGCGACGGCCACCGTTTCCCCCGGTTCCATCGGTACCGTCGCGGTGTCATACTCGGATCGCACCCGGCAGACGGCGGCGTTTTGCGCAGAACAGCACGACCGGCAACGACACCCCGGTGAACGGAACGACGTCCGGGGGACGCTCCGTCGTCGTCGAAATCATCGGGATCGCCGTTCCCGGCAGCGCCGCGGTGAACGCATCGGGCGCGGGAGTCGTCCTTCCTATGGATGCACTGACGCGGGATCTCGCGGCGGGCGACCCGCACGACGGCGGAAGCCGTGCCTCGGCGCGCCGGTCGGCCACAGTCGCGGGCGGCCGGCCGCAGCGCAGGCTGAAACGCGCGACGCGACGCGCGCTCGGAAAGAGGATATGGCGAAGAAGGCTCAGGCGAAGACGTCTCGACGGAAGAAGCAGAGCTCCCTCAGGGCATCCTCGAAGGCCACGTCGCGGGCTCGGACGAGCAGCGCAAAGGCGACCGGGCGGAAGACGACAGCCGGACGTCCCGCCGGCCCCGCCAGGAAGACACCTGCGGTGAAGAAGGCGGCTGCGACAGGGAAGTCCGGCGCTGCTGCGAAGACCACCGCGGCAAAGAAGGCTGCGGCCACGACAGGCGCCGCGAAGAAGGCCAAGAAGACAGCGTCCGCCACGGCGAAGCGCGCGCGCAAGGCGGCATCGCAACAGCAGCTCGGCGTCCAGCCGCAGCAGCCGGGTGAGCCGCTCGTCGACTGGGCCGAGCCCGACGCCAACGCCGCCGTCGTCGACTGGAAGAAGCGTGGACGCGACTACGGTGTCGTACCGGTGGAATCGGCCGACGCGGCCAGCGACGAAGAGGAAACCGTCGACGGGCTCGACGAGGACGTCGACGACGAGCTGGAGGACGAGGACGAGAACGACGAGTCGGTCCTCACGGCCGACGACCTGATCTCGCGCGAGGAGCCGGAAGCGCTCGGCGCCGACGAAATCCTCAAGGTCCTCGACGAGGAAGAAGAAGAGGAAACGGTCGAGGAGTGGGTCGAGGAGGAACCGGAAGCTGACGCCGCGCTCGCGGTGGACGAGCGCGTCGGCGAACCGGACCTGGTACGCGTCTACCTGCAGCAGGTAGGAAAGCACGCCCTGCTCACGAAGGAACAGGAGCAGGAGCTCGGCCGCCGGATGGAAGAGCTGCAGACGATGCTCCTCCGGCAGTTCGCGGAAGTGCCCTGCGCGCGGGCGACGCTCATCGCGCTGGCCGACAAGATCCGCAGCGGCGAGGCGCCCGCCGCCGAGCTGATCCTGTTTCCCGACGGCCGGGAGCTGACGCCGGCCCGCGTCAGGCCGGTACTCGCCGCGTTTGCCGATCTCAAGAAGATCCACGAAGAAATCGGACGGCTCTGCACGGAACGGGGACGTACGAAGTCGCGGACCGAACGGACCAAGCGCACGAACCGGATCGCGCAGCTGACGAGACAGGCAGCCGAACTGCTTGCCAGGCAGCCGGTGCGCCCCTCGGTTATCGACTACGTCGTCGAACAGCTCCAGAAGACGAACGAGCGCATCACGGAGATCCTCCGACTGCCCGCCGGTGAAGAGCGCCGGCAGGCCATGAAGGAGATCCAGTCGAAGACCGGCATCGTGCCGCGGGCCTTCCGTCTGGTGGCCGCGCGCATCGCCCGAACGCAGGAAGAGCTGCGCTACGTGAAGCAGCGGTTCCTCGAAGCGAACCTGCGTCTGGTCGTCTCGATGGCGCGGCGCTACACGGGCCGGGGCCTGTCGATGCTCGATCTCATTCAGGAGGGCAACATCGGCCTGATGAAGGCCGTCGACCGCTTCCAGTACCGCCGCGGCTGGAAGTTTTCGACCTACGCCACCTGGTGGGTCCGGCAGGCCATGACGCGGGCCATCGCCGACTACGGCCGGACGATCCGCCTGCCGGTACACGTCATCGAGTCGCTCAGCAAGCTCGAGCGCGAACGCCGGTCGCTGCGGAGCGAGCTCGGCCGCGAGCCGACGCCGTCGGAACTGGCGAAGGCGCTCGACATGTCGGTCGACAAGGTCGAGCTGCTGCTCGACGCGTCGCGGCAGCCGGCATCGCTGCACGCGCCGGTGGGCGACGAAGGCACCGAGCTCGGTGCGCTGCTCGAAGATCAGACCGCCGCCTCGCCCGAAGCGACGACGATCGCGTCGGAGCTGGCCGAGCAGCTCGAGAGCATCATGTCGCACCTGACCGAGCGCGAGCGCGAAGTGCTCCGCCTGCGGTTCGGACTGACGACAGATCGCGAGGAGACGCTGGGCGAAATCGGGCGGCGGCTGATGCTGAGCCGCGAGCGCGTCCGGCAGATCGAGGCCCGCGCCCTGCAGAAGCTGCGCGCCGCGCGCGGCCAGGCCGCCTGATCGCCATGGTCCGCCTCGCTGTAGTCCTGCTCGCGGTTGCCGGGGCGACCTCGGTCCTGCCGGCCCGCAGCGGGCCTGCGGGGACGCCCGACCAGGCTGACGTAGTCTTCTTCGAGGGTTTCGACGCCGCCCCGCTCGATCGATCCGCGTGGAACGTCATCACCGACTTCCACGTGAACAACGAACAGCAGGCCTACATCGACTCGCCCGACACGATCGCCATCGTGACCGACGACGAAGCCCAGGGGGCCGACGGCGGTGCGCTGCGACTGCGCGCGCTGTACCGCCCGGGTGAAACCAGACAGCTGAACCGCACCTTCGACTTCGTCTCGGGCCGGATCGACACGCGCGACAAGGTCACGTTCACGTACGGCACGGCCGCGGCGCGTATCCGGCTGACGGCCGGCGAGGGGCTCTGGCCCGCCTTCTGGGCGCTGGGCGCCGGCCGCTGGCCCGACACCGGCGAGATTGACATCATGGAAAACGTCGGCGATCCGTCGTGGGTGAACGCCGCACTGCACGGGCCCGGCTACTCAGGCGACACGCCGCTCGTCCGCCGCCGCCCGTTCCCGCCCGGTGAGGACGCCACCGGCTGGCACGTGTACGCCGTCCGCTGGACGCCGGACCTGCTCGAGTTCTCGGTCGACGACGACGTGTATTACCGGGTCACGAAGGCGATGGTCGAAGAGCACGGGCGCTGGGCGTTCGACAACCCGAAGCACCTGATCCTCAACCTGGCAATCGGCGGCGCTTATCCCCAGGCGGTCAACGGCGTCGAGCGCCCGTATCCAGGCCTCCCCGCGGAAACGGTCGACCTGATCGAACGCGGCGAAGCCACGATGCTCGTCGACTGGGTCCGGATCACCCGCTGATCCGGACCCGGTCGACGCCTGTCTCGCTCAGCGGCAGCCGGGATGCGGGTACGGGTCGTACCCCGGCGGGCCCGCAACGATCTGCCACGACAGCCGCAGCGGAATCGACGTGTCGTCGTAGGCCGCGCCGATGTCGACCACGTCGACGTGACCGTTCGGATGGCGCCAGGCGATCGCGTCGATGCTGTGGGGGCCGACGCCGCGCTTCAGATTCCACGCCAGGTCGAGCCCGCCGCAGATACCCGCCTCGATGATGCGGTCGCGCAGAAACGCCATGTTCGCCACGCGCTGGCTGTGCGAGACACCGGCAGCCAGCCGCTCGGGGAACTGACGCTCGATGCAGGAAACGATGGCTGCACCGTTATTGAAGGCACACGGAATCGACGGCTGCGGCTGCGGCTGCGGCGCGGGCTGCGGTTTTGGTTCCGGCTCGGGCTCAGGATCGGGCGCCGGCTGCGGGAAGAGCCGGTCGCGGTAGAGCTTCGTGGTCCCCTGCACGGGCCCGAGGCACGTCGTCCCGTCGTAGGCGATTTCGAGCGTATCGGGATCGAGCAGCACGCCCGTGCCATCGAGCGAGAACGCGCACCCGCCGACGCCCGGCACCTGCCCCGTTCCACTGACTCCCAGCGTGATGGTCGTCGCCGAGACGAGCGTTCCGGTTGCCGCGGCGGCCAGCGTGATGCCGCCGGCGCATTCCACCGACAGGTCGCCGGCAAGCGTCGTCTGCGTCTGCGACGTGACGTGCCACTGGAAGTTGCGGCAGCTGTGCAGCTCGGGCACGGCCGTCACCACGGCCGCCGCAACGCCGCCGGCAGCAGCCGAGCTCCGGGTCGGCGGCTCCGATCGCCAGAGCCCGAGGAAGTTCTCGATGGACTCGGAGGCACCGGCGTCGCCGGCCGATGACTCGGCCGGCGTGGGCGCGGCCGGCGAAGCGGGCGGCGTCGAGTTGCACGCCGCAACGCCGACAATGGCGATCAGAGAGAAGAACAGAGCTGGAAGTCGATGGAGCTGGTGCATGCTGGCGCGCCGTTCACGCGAATCCTGTACCGGTAGCCGGCACCCGTTTTGGGCCGATCAACCAACCACCGGACATCGATTCGACGAATCTGCTGTTACGAAATTGCACCCCGAGCGGCAAGACTGACATTGATCCCGGTCGAATCGATACCGCCAGTCCGGCGATCGTGGCATGGTAGAAGGGCACGATATGGTCGATCTCCTCGTCATCGGCGCGGGTCCGGTCGGGCTCGCCTGCGCCATCGAAGCCAAACGGGAAGGGCTCGTCGCACGTATCGTCGACAAGGGCACGCTCGTCAATTCGATCGTCGGCTACCCCATCCGGATGGAGTTCTTCTCGACGCCCGAGCTCATCGAGATCGGCGGCTATCCATTCCCGGTGGCCGGGTACAAGCCGACCCGCGAAGAGGCGATCGAGTACTACCGCGGCGTGGCAGCGCGCGAGCAGCTCGACGTGCGGCTCTACGAAGAAGTCCACGACGTCCGCGGCACCCGCGGCGACTTCGTCGTCGTCACGAGCCGAGGCGAGCACCGGGCGCGCAACGTTGTCGTGGCAACCGGGTTCTTCGATATCCCGAACCTGCTGAACGTGCCTGGCGAGGATCTGCCCAAGGTCAGCCATTACTACCGCGAGCCGTACGCCTATGTCGGCCAGGACGTTGCGGTCATCGGCGCCCGCAACTCGGCCGCCAAGGCCGCGCTCGACTGCTACCGCCACGGCGCTCGGGTCACCCTCGTCGTCCGCTCGGCCACGCTCTCCGACACGATCAAGTACTGGATCCGGCCCGACCTCGAGAACCGGATCAAGGAAGGCAGCATCAAGGCCTACTTCAACAGCCGCGTCGAGGAGATCCGGCCCGACTCGATCGTCATCCACACGCCCGAAGGCGTGCGTGAGCTGCCGAACCAGTGGGTGCTGGCACTCACCGGGTACCGACCCGACTTCACATTCCTCGAGCGGCTCGGCGTCACGTTCCGCGAGGATCCGGCACGGACGCCGATCTACGACGACGCGACGTTCGAGACCGAGCGGCCCGGCCTGTACCTGGCCGGGACGGTCTGCGGCGGCTACCAGACGAACCGCTGGTTCATCGAGAACGGCCGCTTCCACGCCCGCCAGATCGCCAGCCACATTGCCGGCCGCCGTACCGAGGCGATTGCCTTCGAGCAGATGCACTGGAAAACCCAGGAGTAAGCCGTACCGTGGGGAGATGGCGACCGTCGACGACGTCCCGCGGCGCATCAACGGTGAGCGCCTGACCCTGCTGGGATGGCCGGCCGCGATCCTGCTGCAGCTGGCGCATCCACTCGTCGCCGCCGGCGTCTACCACCACAGCGGATTCCGCGACTCGGCGGCTGCGGCCATCGGCCGACTGCACGCCACGACGCGGGCGATGCTCTCTCTTGTTTTCGGCACGGCATCCGAGCGCCTGCAGGCGGTCGACCACATTCTCGCGGTACACCGTCGCGTGCGCGGTCGACTCGAGACGCCGGTCGGCCCGTTTCCGGCGGGTACGACGTACTCGGCTGAGGACCCGGCGCTGGTGCTCTGGGTCCACACGTCGCTCGTCGAGTGCAGTGTCGGAACGTACGAACTCTTCGTCGCCGGACTGACCGAGGCTGAGCGTGATGCGTACTGCGACGCCTCGGCGGCCATCGCCGTCGCCCTCGGCGCCCCTGAAACCGACGTGCCCCGCAAGTGGGCGATATTGACCGCTGCGAATCGGGCGATGCTTCGAAGCGGCGTGCTGACCGTCAGCGCCGAAGCGCGGGAGCTCGCGCGAGCCCTCCTGTACGGCCCGACGATGCGACTCGTCCCGCCGGCAGCGTGGGCGTCGAGGCTCGTCACCACGGGCCTGCTGCCGTCGGAACTCCGGGACGCCTACGGGCTTGCCTGGTCGCCCGCCCGCGAGCGGCGCTTCCGTCGTCTGAGTCGCCTGACACGGTCCGTGCGACGACTGGCACCCGCCCCGGTGGCGCGATTCGCCGCCGCGCGCCGGGCGTGCCAGAATGACTGCCCGTGACTTGCGACCTGCCGATCGGCGTCTTCGACTCGGGCGTCGGTGGCCTGACCGTTCTTCGTGCTCTGCGGCGCCGCCTGCCGGCCGAATCACTCGTCTACCTCGGCGATACCGCGCGCGTGCCGTACGGCACGAAGAGCGTCGCATCGATCGTCCGCTACGCGATGCAGGCGGCCGATCACCTGGTCGCACGCGGCATCAAGATGCTGGTCGTTGCCTGCAACACGGCATCGGCTGTCTCGCTCGAACCACTCCGCGAACGATTCGCCCCGCTGCCGGTCGTCGGCGTGGTCGAGCCCGGAGCCGACGCCGCCGCATCGGTGAGCCGCAGCCGCCACATGCTCGTGCTCGCGACCGAATCCACAGTCCGTCGCCACGCCTACGCTCGTGCCATCGCGGCTCGCGCACCGGGCGCCAGAATCGACGAAGTCGCCTGTTCCCTGTTTGTCGCACTCGCCGAAGAGGGCTGGACGACGGGCGAAATTCCTGCCGCTGTCGCGCGCACCTATCTCGATCCGTACCTGCGGACAAACGGCAGCTCGAAGCCAGACACGATCGTGCTCGGCTGCACGCACTTCCCGCTGCTCGAGGACGCCATCCGCGAAGCCGCCGGTCCCGACGTGACGCTCGTCGACTCAGCCACGACGACGGCGGAAGCCGTCGCCACGAAGCTCACTGAGCTCGATCTGCTGACATCGGCGACCGGCGAAGGCACGGTCACGCTGCTGGCCACCGACGGTGCGGATCGATTCGCCGCGGTCGGGTCGCGCTTTCTGGGCATGCCGATCGCGCCGGACGAGGTCGAAATCGTCGACCTCTGACACCGACGCGTACGACGTCGGATTATTCGCGAATCAGAGACTCGACTCGAGACGACGGAGGTCTTCGGCCGGGACGTGCTCGCGCGCCGCGGCGGCGCGCACTTCTTCGAGCATGCGGCGGGCGTCCTCGAGCCGGCCGGCCACTGCGTAGGCCAGTCCGAGCCTGAGCGTGTACTTCGGCGCGCCCTCCCCGAGCTCGTGGGCGCGCTCGAACGCGGCAAGCGCCGCCGTCGTGTCGCCGCGCGCTTCGCTCACGAGCCCCAGGACGTACGACGCGTACGGATAGTCGGGATCGCGCGCGAGCACAGCGGCAATCTGCACCCCGGCCTCGTCGAGCCGTCCGGCTTCGAACGACAGGTGCGCACGCGCGGTGCCGACGACCGGCGAGAGCGGATCGAGCACGTGCGCCCGTGCAATCTCGACCAGCGCATCGTCGGTCCGACCTTCGGCATGGAGGAACCACGCGTACTGGACGAGCGCGTCCGACGGGACGCCTCGACTCGCACGCAGCTTGCCGAAGGCGTGAGCGGCCGCATCGCGGTCGCCGAGCAGGTGATAGGCCTCGGCCGCGATTGCCCGCGCCCTCAGCAGATCGGGATCCCGCGCCAGCGCCCGCTCCGCGAGCGTCCGCGCCTCGTCGTAGGCGTCGGCCGGCCGGCGGAGTCGATAGTGCCCTTCGTTGAGCGCAACCTCCGCGAGACCGGCCAGCCCCATCGTGTAGTCGGGATCGTCGGCCAGGGCACGCGCGAACTCCTGCCGGGCCAGGGCGAAGCCGGTGACCGTCCCCTGGCGCAACGCATACAGGCCCCGCAGGTAGGCGTCGTAGGCCTCGCCGCTCGTGCTGCCGGCGCGAGCGAGTGCTTCCGGCTCGCCCGGCAGCAGATCGGCCGCCAGCGACCGGGCGACGGCCCTCACCACGTCGATCTGCGTATGCAGCGCGTCGCCGAGGCCCCGATCGAAGACATCGCTCCACACCTGCGTGCCGCTCGCCACGTCGACGAGGCGCACCGCAATCCGTACGCGACGACCGTCGGCCCGGAGGCTGCCCTCGAGCACATGGGTCGCGCCAAGCTCAGTGCCGATCTCGCGGATATCGCGCCGCACACCGCGATAGCGCATCACCGACGTTCGCGCGACGACGGCCAGCCGCTCGGGCAGGAGTCGACCGAGCTGCGTGATGAGCTCTTCGGTCAATCCGTCACTGAGGTAGGCACGGTCGCCCGAGCTGCCCAGGTCGTCGAACGGCAGCACCGCCAGCGTCACCCGCCGGGCATCAGCGGGAGTGTGTTCCACCACCGCGGACGGCACGGCTTCCGGGCGTCGGTCGAAGACGACGGCCGCAACGCCCGCGAGCAGAACGACGGCGGCAGCAAGCGCAGCGAGAGCCGGCAGGCGCTCACGCCTGCGGCTCAGCCCCCCGGGAGGCGGCCCGACCTCGGCCGGCTCGTGATGGTCGCGCCGATCGATCCCGATCCGCTCGACCGGCACGATCAGCCGGTACCCCCGGCGCGGCACGGTTTCGACGAACCGCGGAGGGTCAGCGACATCGCCCAGCGTCTGGCGCAGCCGCTTGACGGCCGCGTTCAGGCTCTCGTCGAACTCCACGTGAACGCCGGGCCACAGGCGGGCGCACAGCTCCTCGCGAGTAACAACCTCCCCCGGTCGCTCGAGCAGCGCCAGGAGCAGCTGCAGCGGCTTCTCCTGAATGCGGATGCGCACGCCCCGCTTGCGCAGCTCGCCCGTACGAGGGTCGACGTCGAATACCCCGAATCGGTAGGAAGGACCGGCCGTGTGGTGGTGAGTGCCGGACATCAGAGGCAACGGGGAGTATACCACCCGTCCCGGCTCCGGGACGGCGCGCCATAAGACCTCGTATCTAGTTGAAACGATTGCTCTTATCTGGTCAGGCCCGGGTCCGGGACTCGTCGGTTGCCCGCGCGGCCGAACCGCGCGAGCGTCGACGTGATGTTCGCCCCTGCGACCCGTCGCCTGATCGCCCTCGGCTCGGCCGCGCTCCTCCTCGTATTCGCGCGGCCCGCCGTCACTGCCGCCCAGCCGCGCGCCACCGTCTCGGTCCCGCGCATCGAGGCGCCGCCCGCCTTCGAAGATTTTCTCGACATGGACCCCGAGCGCACCGGTCCGATGGCCCGCCTGGCCCCTTTCCTCCAGCTCGAGCCGGATGAGGGGCGCGAGGGCACCGAGCTGACCATGGCGTGGCTCGGCTACACGGACACCCACCTGTACGTGGTCGTCTACGCCTTCGACCGGAATCCCGGCAACATCCGGGCACGCCTGACCGGTCGCGACCAGATCTACGACGACGACCGGGTGTTCGTGTGGCTCGACACGATGGGCGACCGCCGGAACGC
>QGVF01000064.1 GCA_003242705.1 Acidobacteriota bacterium | reverse complement strand
CGTGGCCGGGTGGGGGGGGGCCCGGCTGGCCGCGGGGGGGCCGGTCTCATCCAGGGGGGCTCTTCGGGGGAGCGCGGGTTCGGGGCCGGGCGGGTGGGGGCCCGGGTCGCCGGCTCGCCCATGGGCCTGGCCAATGCGCTGCGCCGTCTCGAAGCCGGCGCGCGTGCGATCCCCATGGACGCCAACCCGGCGACGGCGCACATGTTCATCGTGAAGCCGCTGTCGGGCCAGGCGCTCATGTCGTGGTTCTCGACGCATCCGTCGACCGAGGCCCGCATCGCCGCCCTGCTCGGCCAGCGCTGATCTCCAGCAGTCCGGCCACCAGAACCAGCGGGCGCGCTTCGGCGCGCTCGTTGTGTGTACCGCGGCTTCTACATCCCGATTCCGGTCAGCACGAGCGCGGTGACGGCCCCGACGGCGGTCGCCACAAGGTTGACCGTGTGATTGTCGATCCAGCCGGTCACCTCGAAGGCCCGCGAGACGATACCCTCGACCAGCGATGCGACGACCGCCGCGGCAACGACAGGGACTGCGGCGGTCGATGGCATCGCACCGAGCACGCTGGCGCCGGCCGCGAGCAGCGCGGCGGCTGTCGCGCATGCAGCCACGCCCGCGAACGAGACAGCCCCGGGGGTGCCGGCCGGCACGGGTCGGCCGGTGGTGAGCAGCCGCGGCGTGCCGCCGATCACCTGTCCGATCTCGCTGGCAACGGTATCGCTGACACCGGTAGTGAGGGCAGCGACGGCGGCCACGGCGGGGCCGACCGCGTCGGGATGCCCGACAGCCGCACCCAGCCCGATGGCGCCGAAGATGCCGGTGTTCGCCAGGACATTCGCCGCACCGCGACGACCCCGACGCGGCTCGGCCAGGCCGCGACGCTCCTTCGACTGGCGGCCGCAGGCCGTCGCCGCCACTGTCAACACGAGCCCGAATCCGAGCAGGACGACCATGCCGGCACCGAAGCCGGCCGCTGCCGACGTGGCCACCGCGCCACCGGCGGCAGCTCCTCCCAGCGTCACCGCGCCCAGTCGCCACGCGGCAACGCCGGGGAGGATCGCGGCCAGTGCCAGTGGCCATGCGGAGAGGCGATTGTCAGGGGCCAGGCTTGCCCTGCCGGCGCACGACGCGGTCAGCACAAAGACCGCCGCGAGCGCAAGGGCGGCAACGACGGGAAAAGGGACGCGCGGGCGCGCCGGCACGTCAGCGCTCCGTCCGCACCCGCGCCCTCCAGTCGTCCAGGATGTCAGCGAGCGTCCGCTCGATGGGCACGCGAGGCGTCCAGCCGAGATCCGCGCGCAGCTTCGAAGCGTCTCCCTCGATGACCGGCACGTCGACTGGACGGAAGCGCTCGGGATCGATCTCGACCGTGATGGCCATCGACGACTGCTCGAGCAGTGCGTCGAGCAGGTCGCGGATGCGTCGGGCCCTGCCCGAGCAGACGTTGTAGATCTCCGCGGTCCGGCCCCGTTCGGCCAGCGCGACGTAGGCGTCGACGACGTCGCGGACGTCGGTGATGTCGCGGTGCGTCTCGAGATTGCCCACGCGCAGGACCGCCGGTCCTGCGCCGGTTTCGGCCAGAGCGATCTGGCGGGCGAAGCTCGGCAGGGCGAAGCCCGCGTCCTGTCCCGGTCCGATGTGATTGAACGGCCGCGCCACCACCACGTCGAGTCCTTCGGCCGCAGCGGCCAGTGCGACGCGCTCCTGCGCGAGCTTCGTGAACCCGTACGGGCTCTGCGGCTTCAGCGCAGCCGCTTCTGACAGGGGCGCGTCGCTCGCGGCATAAACCTGCGCTGAGGTCACGACGAGGACGCGGCAGTCGCGCGCCCACCGGGCCACCGCGTCGAGCAGGTAGTGCGTGCCGAGCGCGTTCGTCTGCAGGTGCGGCACCGCGTTACGGAAGGAGCTCGCGACGTTCGGGGCGCCGGCCAGGTGGAAGATACGCTGCGGAGCCGCTTCTCGCACGGCGCGCTCGACGTCCTGCCGGTCGGTGATGTCGACGAACGCCCACTCGACGCCCGGGACGTCGGGGGGTGGCGTGCCACCCGGCCGGGCCCAGCCGATGAGGGGAGTCCTGCCGGCGAGGCGGGCGAGCAGGTGGCGGCCCGCGAAGCCGGTGGCGCCGGTGATGATTGTGCGGCCGCCGGCCGCCTCGCGCGCTTCACCTGCCACCGAACGATCCCAGCGGGTTCGAGAACGAGCCGATGCCGGCCAGCGTGAACGAGATGCCGAACCGGCGATCGGCCGGGATGCCGTGGAGCGGCATCGCGATCGACTGCCAGTCGAACGAGATGCCGCAGCACTGCGCGTTGAAGTAGGCCACGATGCGCTGGTGCACGAAGCTCGTCTTCATCAGGTCGAGATTGAACGCGTAGGTGCCGCCCACGCGGTTCCCCTCGGTCCGGACCGTTACCGAGGTGTCGAGGAAGTCGGAGCCGATCGTGAACCCCGGCAGGCCTTCGATGACGAAGCGCTTCGTCCAGCCGCTGTTCACCTGGATCAGCCGGCCCTGGTAGGTGCCCGAGGCGTTGATGTTCCGCAGCCGGCGGTGCTTCGAGTCGATTTCCGTCCGCACCTGACCCGAAATGCCGTCGGCCGGGCGCGTGATGGCCGTGATCTGCACCGGCGAGAACGACGAGGCCGCCGCGTAGATGCCTGTCTGATACTGCGAGTCGGCCCGTGACGCGCGCGCGTCGGTGTAGTAGGACTGTCCGATTTCGACCGACAGGATCTCGCGGGCCACACCCTGCGTCGATCCGGGCGCCGCGCCCGGCTGCGGGCGCCGCGCAAGCAGTCGATTCGTGATGCCGTACCGGACCGTCGTCACGCCGCCGACGAGGCCGTCGATCGACGGTTCGTTCTGCACGATTCGCCTGTACCGGGTGTCGTCGAGCGCCGGCATCGTCCGGCTGATCGTGAACGTGGGCTCGATGATGTGCTTGAAGCCGGTGGCGTAGCGCCCGCCGGGCCGCTGGAAGACGCGCGCGAAGACCGGCCCGACGATCTGCGCGCGCATGTCGAGCAGCTGGCGCGTCATCGCCACCGGCACGGTCTGTCCGAGATCGGGATCGTAGGTTTCGAGCCAGCGGGTGAGCCGCCACGACAGAGACCCCGTTGCCGTGAGCCATGGCAGCGAGCTGAGCGGGGCGCGCAGTGTCGGGCCGCCGTCGAAGCGCCACAGGCTCTGATCGGTTTCGGGCTTCGACAGGTCGATTTGCCGCAGGAGATAGGCCGCCTCGGCCGAGCCGCCGTAATAGATGCGCGTGCGGCCAATCGGCCGATCGTTGAGCGCCAGGTTGATCGATGGCAGCCGTCCGGTGCGCTGTCCGCGCTCGGTGCCGTAGAAATAGTCGCGCTGGTCGGCGGTAGACGTGAGGCGGAACGGCCCCAGGTTGCCGGTGAGGCTGAGCCGGAAGGCCCGGGTCCGCTGCGAGTACACGTTCAGGTCCTGGTGCTTCTGCAGCGCCGTGATGTCGGTGAAGTAGTTGGCGCTGCCGATCAGGCGGAAGCCGCCCGGCAGGCCCTGGTTCATGTCGCCATCGATCCGGTACGACCGCTTCACCGGGCCGTCGGGATCGACGACGCCCCCCTGACCGATGGGGCGCTCGTTCTGCAGGTAGAAGGTTGCGCGCCCGCGCGAGGTGGGCGACGCCACGTAGCGGTACTCGGATCCGACGCCCTGGCCGCTCTTCATGAACCAGTCGTGGAAGAACGTCGCGTCGTGGCTGCGTCCGATGGCCCAGAAGAACGCGTTGCTGATGCTGCCGCCACGGACCGACGACGTGCCGTAGGTCGGCAGCAGGAAGCCGGTCGCCCGATCCTCGTCGTTGATCGGGTAGTAGATGATCGGCAGGTAAAAGAGCGGAACGTCCTTGACGCGCAGGACGACGTGCCGCATCAGCGCGTAGCGGTCGAGGTGGATCGTTCCCCGGCTGCCCGACATCTCCCAGCGCGGCGACGGCTGCACGCAGGTCGTGAACCCTCCGTCGGTGATCGTGTAGGTGGACGGTCCGATGCGCGAAATCTCGGCACCGCGGAAGAGGACGTCGGGCTCCTGCGTGCCGAACAGGTTGCGGTCGCGCGTCGTGCCGCCGATGCGCGCCGTCCCGCTCGCGTTGTAGAACGTGCCCAGCTTCGTCCGGGCGTTCAGCTCCGCCCGCTCGGCAAAGACGCGCAGGTCGTCCTGCTCCAGCGTGACGTTTCCCGTCGCCACGACGTCTTCGGTGTCCGTCTCGTAGATGACTTCGTCAGCGAAGAGGCGGAGATCGTTGCAGGTGATCTCGACCGGCGCCGTGAGCGTGATGCGCCAGGCGTCCGGCCGGTCCGGGATCGGCTCCTGGCGGCTGCCGCCGAACGTGAAGTCGTCGGGATCGCACGAGGCGAAGGGATTGTCCTGGGCAGCGGCGGGAGCCGCCCACAGCAACAGCGCGCTCAGCAGCGCGGCGCAGCCAATCGATCGACGCATGTGATCTCTGACGCGGGCCTGATGATTCGGCCGGGGAGGCGCCGACGCGCAGAGTATCACGACCCCCGGTGCGCTCAGGCGGCGCGCAGCGACGGTCAAGGTCTTACGGCTGCGCGACGTCGCGTCCTGCCAGTGCGCGTACTTCGCCGGCAAGAAAGAGCGAGCCGGCGACGACCACCGGTGTACCGTGGCCCGCCGCGCGCGCGATTGCCGCGGCGGGCGACGGATCGACGTCGACCGCCACGCCGGGCGACGCGACCCGGCTCACGACTGCCGCCAGGTCGTCCGGCGCGACGGCACGCGGCGAGTCGGGCGCGGTGCAGACCACGCACGAGGCAATCGACGCCAGCCGGTCGGCGACTGCGTCGACATCCTTGTCGCGCAGGACCCCGAAGACGAGCGGCACCGGTCGCCCGATCGCTTCACGCACGTACGCGGCAAGCGCCGCCGCGCCGGCTTCGTTGTGCGCACCGTCGAGCAGTACCGGCGTGCCACCGATCGTCAGGGGCTCGAGCCGGCCCGGCCACACCACGTCCTCGACCGCGGTGCGGATGGCCGCTTCAGGCACAGGAAAGATACCGTGAGCGTCGAGCAGCTCGAGCATCCGGATGGCTGCGATCGCGTTGGCTGCCTGGTGCCGGCCGCGGAGCGCCAGCGTCAGGTCGGCGTAGTGCCGCACCGGTGTCGACAGCTGCAGGCGCACGCGACCATCCGCCATGTCGACCTGCGCGGATACGTCGGCTGTCGCCATCACGAGTTCGGCGCCGACCTGTCGGCACCGCCCCCGGATGACGTCGAGGACGTCGGGCCGATTGTCGGCGGCCACGACGAGGCTGCCCGGCTTGATCACCGCGGCCTTTTCACGGGCGATGGCGTCGATCGTCGGGCCGAGCAGCTGCTGATGGTCGAGATCGATGGCGGTTACGACGACTGCGACGGCGTCGACCGCGTTCGTGGCATCGAGCCGGCCGCCGAGGCCGACTTCGAGCACCGACACGTCGGCCCGGTGCCCGGCGAACAGCAGCAGGGCCGCGGCCGTGGTCGCCTCGAAATACGTTGGAAGATGTTCGAACGGTGCAGCAGCCGCGGCGACTCTGGCGAGTGCTGCGTCCAGCGCGGCCGGCAGGACGGGCCGGCCGTCGAGGGCGAACCGTTCTTCAAGGTGAATCAGGTGCGGCGAGGTGTACCGGCCGGTGCGGAATCCGGCCGCTCGGAGGCCGCGTTCGAGCATGGCCGTCACCGAGCCCTTGCCGTTCGTGCCCGCGACCGTAATGGCCGGGCAGGCGCGTTCGGGGTGATCGAGGGCAGCCAGGAGGCGGCGGATCTGTTCGAGGCCGAGCTTGACCCCGAACTGTTCCAGTGAGGCGAGGAACGCCCGCGGCTGCACGGCGGTGGCTCAGGCGCCGGCTGGAGCGTCGACGTCGCCCGTGGCCGCTTCCGGCGCCGCCGGCCGGGCACGATCCGGCCGATGGCCGAACAGGCGGAGGACGCGGCCGAGCGTGGCCTTCAACTCGCGCCGGTCGACGATCATGTCGATGAAGCCCTTTTCAAGCAGGAACTCGCTGCGCTGGAATCCGTCGGGCAGCTTCTGGCGGATGGTCTGCTCGATGACGCGCGGGCCGGCGAAGCCGATGAGCGCTTTCGGCTCGGCAATGTTCAGGTCGCCGAGCATCGCGAAGCTCGCGGTGACGCCGCCCGTCGTCGGGTCGGTGAGGATCGAGAGGTAGGGCACACCGGCGCGGTCGAGCCGGCCCAGTGCGGCGCTGATCTTCGCCATCTGCATCAGCGACAGCGCGCCTTCCATCATGCGCGCGCCGCCCGAGCACGAGACGATGATGAGCGGGGCGCGCTCGGCCAGTGCACGCTCCACCCCGCGCGTGATCTTCTCGCCGACGACCACGCCCATGCTGCCGCCGATGAAGCTGTACTCCATGGCGGCCACGACAACGGGAATCCCTTCGAGCCGGCCCGAGGCGACGATGACGGCGTCCTGCTGGCCCGTCTTTTCAATCGAGGCCGCGAGACGATCACGGTAAGGCTTCGTGTCGGTGAAGCCGAGCGGGTCGAGCGACCGAAGTCCGGCATCGTGCTCGGTCCACCGGCCGTCGTCGAGCAGCATCGACAGCCGCTCGGTGGCCGACATCCGGAAGTGATGGGCGCAGTGTGGACAGACCTGCAGCGTCGCGGCCAGGTCCTTGTGATAGAGCGCACGGCCGCACGATGGGCACTTCACCCACAGGCCTTCGGGCACCCGGCTGACCTTCTCGGTCGTTTCGATCGGCTTACGGGTCTTCTTGAACCACGCCACAGGTGCTGACTGTAACGGTTCCGGCCGGTTCCAGGCAACGGCGACCGCGATAGGCGTCAGGCCCGCGGCACGTAATACTGCGTGCCGCGCGTCATGCTCCGGACCTGCCGCAGCAGCTCGTCGACCGTGTCGTCGCCCCACGACAGGTCGAGCTGCGAGGTTTCCACCACCAGCAGCGGCGTGCTCGTGTAGTGGAAGAAGAAGTGGTTGTAGCCCTCGTTGAGCTCGGCCAGATACTCGGCGTCGGGCTGCAGGTCGGTCAGCCCCTCTTCGGCCGCGCGCGCCGCGCGCTCCTGCATGCGGCGGACCAGCAGCTCGGTCGGGGCCTGAAGGTAAATCACGAGGTCCGGCGGGGCCAGATCGCGCGACACGAGCTCGAACAGTCGCTGGTGGATGAACAGCTCGTTGTCGTCGAGGTTGAGGAACGCGTAGATCTGGTCGCGCTCGAAGAGGTAGTCGCAGATCGTCGCGTGGCTGAACAGATCGCCCTGCCGCAGCGAGACGAGCTGCCGGTGACGCGCCAGCGTGAAGAACAGCTGCGCCTGGAACGCGGCGCCGGGCCGGCCGGCATAGAAGTCGGCGAGGAACGGGTTGTCGCGCTCCTCGAGCACGACGGTGGCATCGAGACGGCTGCCGAGCCGCCGTGCGAGTGCCGTCTTCTCGAGGCCGGGAGGTCCTTCGATCGCGATGTACCTGAAGTCCAACCTGAAGCCGGAGTATAGCAGCCGGCTGCGGGTGGGGGCTGGGCTACCATGTGGAACATGTCACGTGCCGGCCGCGGGAACCGAGGTGAGTATCGCGCATGGATGGCCGCCCTGATCGCGGCCGCAGTTGCGGGCGTCGGGTGTGCGACGGGCGGGACGCCCGCGATGCCGGGCGCCATCACCCCCGTGGCGTCGATCGACACACGCGTCTCGTGGATCCTCCGGCTCGAGCAGCAGCGCATCCTGCGCGACGCGCAGCCACCCGCTCCGGTCGATCCCACGGCGCCCGCAGCGGCGACGCCGCGCACTCCGCCGGCGACCGCGCCGGGTGGGCCGGTCGTCATGGCCCCGGCACGGGAACCCGATCTCGCCCTGCTGCTGCGCGATTCGGAACCCGCCATCCGCGCGCGCGCCGCGACCGCCGTGGGCCGCGTCGGCATCGTCGATGAGGGTACTGAGCTGCTTCGTGGCGCGCTCGCTGATCCCGAGGAGGTCGTGCGCGCCAATGCGGCGTTCGGTCTCGGCCTGCTTGGATCGCGTGACGCCGCCGCCGATCTGCTGCCGCTGCTTGCCGACCCGTCATTTACCGTCCGTGCGCGTGCGGTCGACGCGCTCGGCCTGATCGGCGACGCGACGGCAGCCGCTTCCATCGTGGCCGCGTCGGGCGACTGCCCGGCCTGGTTCGCCTCGCTGCTGCCCGACGACGAGGAATATCCGAAGACACCGGAGGTCATCGAAGTCTGCCGGTCGGCGCTCTACGCGCTGGTCCGCCTGCGCGACTTCGATGCGCTGGCCCGGCTGACGCTCGATGCCGACGGCCGTCCGGTCTCGCACTGGTGGCCGGTGGCGTGGGCGCTGCAGCGCATCGACGATCCCCGCGCGCTTCCGGCCCTGCGGAATCTCGCCACGAGCGCGGGTGTCTACACCACGGCGATCGCGCTGCGTGGGCTGGCGGCGCGCGGCGATGCCGAAGCGCTCGCGCGCGCCCGAGAGCTGGCGCGATCGGCCAACGTCGACTTCAAGGTGCGGACCGCAGCCATCGCGCTCGTCGGGCGGGTCGGCGGGAGCGACGATGCGTCGATGCTCGTCGAGATGCTGTTCGACGAGCCGCCGGGATCGCCGCTGGCGCTGCAGATCGTTGACGCGCTCGGGGAGCTGCGCCAGCCCGACAGTTTCAACGTCGTGCTCGACGGACTGGCCTCGCCGCAGCCGGCGATGCGCGCTGCCGCGCTCCGGGCGGCTGCCCGCATCGATCCCGACGGCTTCCTGTTCGCGCTCTCGGGGCTCGGGCGCGATCGGGACTGGAGCGTCCGGGCCGCGCTGGCCGAGGTGCTCGCCGACCTGCCGCCGGCTGCGGTCACGCCGGCCCTCGTCGATCTGTCGGACGACGAGGATGCGCGCGTGCATCCCGCCGCGTTGCGGGCGCTCGCGGCGGTGAAGGTGCCGGACCTTGCCGAACGGCTGCGCGTTGCCTTGCAGGCCGCCGACTATGCCGAGCGCGCGACGGCGGCCGAGCTGGTGGCCGAGGCGAAGCTGCCCGACGCCGTCGCGCTGCTCGACGAGGCCTACACGCGCGGTCAGACCGATACGGCGTACGCCGCGCGCATGGCGGCCGTCGAGGCGATCGCGCGTTTCGGCACCGAGGCCGAACCGACGCTGCGCCGTGCGCTCGCGGATCGCGACTGGGCCGTGCGCGCGCGCGCCGCATCGCTGCTGCGCGAGCTGGGCATCGACGCCGAGCCGCTCCGGCCGGCGCCGCTGCGCGTGGCCGAGTCGTTCTTCTCGTCGGATGCGCTGCTGCATCCGGCGTACTCGCCGAGGGCCTTCATCGAGACGCGACGCGGCATCATCGAGGTCGCGCTCGACCTGGTTGCGGCGCCGGTGACCGTCGCGACCTTCATCGAGCAGGTGCGCAGCGGGATGTTCAACGGCCTGCGGATTCATCGGCTGATTCCGGGCTTCGTGATCCAGACCGGCGATCCGCGCGGCGACGGTACGGGTGGTCCCGGCTACACACAGCGCGACGAGCTCAGTCCGGTGCCGTTTCTCCGCGGGTCGATCGGCATGGCGCGCGCGGCGTTCGAGACGGCCGGCAGCCAGTGGTTCATCACGACGGCGCCGCAGCCGCACCTCGACGCGCGCTACACGAACTTCGGTCGCGTCGTCGGCGGGTGGGAGGTGCTCGATCAGCTCGCGCCCGGCGACGTGATCGAGCGCGTGCGGATCTGGGACGGGTTCGAGCTGCGCTAGCGTCGCGCGGGGACGTCGAGGCAATACCCGGCGCGCGCGGGGCGCGCGCCGGCAGACAGAAAAAAGGGGGCGACGAACGCCCCCTTTCCCGTTGCGGGAGGGCGTACTTACTTCTTCTTCGCGCCCTTCTTCGCGGCCTTCTTGGCCGCCTTCTTGGCCGTCTTCTTCGCCATCGTCGTGTCCCTCCTTTCGCGTTGGGATCTGCGGAGGCTCCGCTTCCGTGCGGCATCGCGGCCAACCGGCGCGCTCGATCCGTTCGTGAAGTGCCTCAGCCTCGAGGCCGGCGGGGCGCACTCATGCGCGACGCTGCACCGGCGAAGTCACGAAAAAAGGCGCGGACACCCGGCCCGCACCCAGTCTCTGCATCCCGTTGACAAAGGAGAAACCTGCGCCCGTTTGCATCGGGGCTGATGGGCCGGGAGAACGTCTCGAGCACCCCGTGCACCGGGGAGCCGGAGCATCTGCGACCGTACCCAACAGATGGTTTGAGTAGGTGGTTCCCACGCAAGATGTAGATTATGGACACCGCTTCTTCGGTGTCAAGCACAAAATGCGCGCGTTTGTCAAAAATGAGACGCCGGGTGTGCTGATGAGACGGCTCGGCTCGCCCCGACGGCGATCGGAGCGCGACCGGAAGCGATCGGAAATGCCTGGAACTGATCAGAACGCGCTCGTGCGCGTCCGCTGCCTGTCGGCGTGACGCTCGAGCGCGAGCGTGATGAGGCGATCGATCAGCGCGGGGAAGGGCAGGCCGCTCGCGCTCCACAGCTTGGGGAACATGCTGATCGCCGTGAAGCCGGGCAGCGTGTTGATCTCGTTGACGAACAGTTCGCCAGTCGCGCGGCTGAGCAGGAAGTCGACGCGCGCCAGGCCGGCGCCGTCGATCGCGCGGAAGGCGGCCACCGCCTGCCGCCGGATCTCGGCGTGCAGTTCATCGTCGATCGGCGCGGGGATTTCGGTGCGTGAACCTTCGAGGACGTACTTCGCGTCGTAGTCGTAGAACTCGGCAGCCGGAACGATCTCGCCGGCCACCGACGCTTCCGGCTCTTCGTTGCCGAGCACGCTCACCTCGATCTCGCGTGCCTCGGGAACCGCGACCTCGACGACGACGCGGCGATCGAACTCGAGGGCGCGAACGATGGCCGCCTCGAGCGAAGCGCGGTCGACGGCCTTCGAGACGCCGACGCTCGAGCCCATGTTGGCCGGCTTGACGAACAGCGGGTAGGGCAGCCGCGCCTCGATGTGCGCGATGAGCTCGTCCTTCCGGCGCTCCCAGGCGTGGCGCGTGACGACCTCCCAGTCGGTCACGCGCAGCCCGGCGGCGCGGAAGACCGTCTTCATCATCGCCTTGTCCATGCCGACGGCCGAGGCAAGCACGCCGCAGCCGACGTACGGCACGT
Source organism: Acidobacteriota bacterium (assembly GCA_003242705.1). Lineage (GTDB taxonomy): Bacteria > Acidobacteriota > Vicinamibacteria > Vicinamibacterales > SCN-69-37 > SCN-69-37. The sequence goes on along the minus strand of QGVF01000064.1, from coordinate 9,153 downwards.
TGGCCAGTTCGAGCAGACCCTGCACCGTGCCGTCCTCGCCGAACGGTCCGTGCAGCACCGGGAAGATGACGTCGAGCGACAGCCCCGTGATGAGCGCCGGCGCGTCGGCCTCGTCGGTCTTCCGGCCGGGCCGGTCGATCAGCACGAGCGATTCGTCGCCCGGGCGCGCGGGCAGGATGACGTCGCGGCCCGCGCGCAGGCGCGCTGCCTCGCTGCGCATCTGATCGATGACCTCGGCGGCCGACGCCGCCGACGGGGGACGGTCGGCCAGCAGCCATCGGCCGTCCTTTTCGATCCGGATGGCGGTGGGCTCGTACCGGCTGCGATCGAGATTGGCGAAGACCGCGGCGGCCGAGGCCACCGAGACTTCGTGCTCGCCGGATCGGCCGCCGTACAACACGCCAACGCGTAGACGTTTCACGGGTGCAGTGGCGCCCGCGCACGGGGGCGGGCGGCGAGTCATTATAGGCTAACGCCGTGACTTCGTCGTTCGCCTTCGACGTGGTGTGCGGAGACGGCGCCGCGCGCCGCGGTCGGCTGCGTCTGCCGCACGGGACGGTCGAGACGCCCGCGTTCATGCCGGTCGGCACGCGCGCCGCCATCAGGGGCCTGACGGTGGATCAGGTCGAGGCGCTCGATCCCGACATCATCCTGGCCAACACCTATCACCTGCACCTCCGGCCGGGCGACACGCTCATCGCCGAGCTGGGCGGGCTGCACACGTTCATGGGATGGACGCGCCCGATCCTCACCGACTCGGGCGGCTACCAGGTGTTCTCGCTCGCCACGCGCCGGCGCGTCGACGAGACCGGCGTGACGTTCCGCTCGCACCTCGACGGCCAGCTCCTCTCGCTGACGCCCGAGTCGGCCGTCGAGATCCAGGCCCGGCTCGGCTCCGATATCGCGATGATGTTCGACGAGTGCCCGCCCTGGCCGGCGTCGTTCGAGACGGTCGAGGCCGCGATGGAGCGGACGCTGCGCTGGGCGCGCCGCGCCCGCGAGCATTTCGAGCGCGTGCGTGCCGGCCAGGTGCCCGACGTGCCGATGTCGACGCCCGGTCAGGTGCAGTTCGGCATCGTCCAGGGCGGGACATTCCCGGAATTGCGCGACCGCAGCGTGGCCGGGACCGTCGCGCTCGGCTTCGAGGCGTATGCCATCGGCGGTCTGTCGGTCGGCGAGCCGACCGACATCATGTATGAGATGGTGGCGCACACCGCGGCGCAGCTGCCCGTCGATCGGCCGCGCTACCTGATGGGGGTCGGCACGCCGCTCGACCTGGTCGAGTGCGTTGCGCGCGGCATCGATATGTTCGACTGCGTGCTCCCGACGCGCAACGCGCGCAACGGCCAGCTGTTCACGCGCCGCGGTCCTATCGTGATCAAGCACGCACAGTACGCGCGCGACCCGCTGCCGCCCGACCCCGAGTGCGGCTGCCCGACCTGCCGCCGTCACTCCCGCGCCTACCTGCGCCACCTGTTCCTTGCCGGGGAAATGAGCGCCGCGGCACTGAACACGGTGCATAATCTGTACTTTTACCTTGACACCATGAAGGCGATTGGAAAGGCTATTGAGTCCGGTAGCTTCAGTTCCTTCAGGCGTCAGTTCCACGAGGCGTACGCCCGTCGACCAGCCGAGTAATGACCCCAGCAACAGCGCTTCTTTCCATCTTCGCCATGGCGCAGCCTGGTCAGCCGCCCCAGAGCCTCTGGGTGTCGCTGATGCCGTTCGTGCTGATGATCGCCATCTTCTATGTCCTGGTGCTGCTGCCCATGCGCCGGCGGCAGAAGAAGATCCAGGACTTCCAGGCGGGCCTGAAGGTCGGCGACCGTGTCATCACCACCAGCGGGATCTACGGACAGATCACCAGGGTCGACCAGCACTCGGTGCAGCTGCAGATTGCCGATAAGGTCCGGATCGAAGTCGCCCGTGCCGCGATCGGCGGTTACCAGGGACAGGAGCCGGTCGTCCCGCCGCAGGGCGGCGGCCTCTAGTACATGAACAGGAACAGCCTCTACTGGAAGTTCGCCCTGATCATCGGCGTCACGGCGCTCTCGATCTGGGCCTTCACCCCGCCGTCCGAGAAGGTCAGGCTCGGTCTCGACCTGCGCGGCGGCGTCCACCTCGTCCTCGGCGTGCAGACCGACGACGCCCTCCGGCTCGAGGTCGAAACGACGGCCGAGCAGCTGCGCCAGGCGCTGGCCGACGAGGGCATTCACGTGACGGTCTCGCCGGCGCTGACCGAGTTCACCGTTACCGGCGTGCCGTCCGACCGTGACGCCCAGTTCCGGACCATCGCCGACGCGCACACCGGTCAGTCCTACGACCGCACGTCGGCGCCCGGCGGCTACCTCTTCCGGATGCGTCCGAACGTGGTGGTGCAGACGCGGCGCGACGCGGTGACGCAGGCGATCCAGACGATCGAGCGGCGCGTCGACGAGCTCGGCGTCGCCGAGCCGAACATTGCCGCCTACGGCAGCGAGGGCGACCAGATCATGGTCCAGCTGCCCGGGCTGCACGACGTGGCGCGGGCGAAGGAGATCATCCGGTCGACGGCGGTCCTCGAGCTGAAGCTCGTTGAGGCCGGCCCGATGCCCGATCGCGAGTCGCTGCTGCAGCCGTATGGCGGGACGGTGCCGGCCGACATGGAAGTCCTGCCCGGCGCGCCGGATCCGGGCGGCATCCCCATGTACTACCTGGTGCGCCGGGTCGCGGCCGTCACGGGCAACGACCTGCGCCACGCGCGACCGACGCTCGACGAGTTCAACATGCCGGCGGTCAGCTTCACGCTGAACCGCGAGGGGGTCGCGAAGTTCAGCCGCGTGACGTCGCAGAACATCGGCCGGCAGCTGGCCATCGTGCTCGACGGCCAGGTGCAGTCGGCGCCGGTCATCGAATCGGCGATCACGCAGGCCGAGGCGCGCATCACCGGCAACTTCACCCAGCAGCAGGTGCAGGACCTCGCGCTCATCCTCCGCTCGGGCGCGCTGCCGGCGTCGCTGACCTATCTCGAGGAGCGTGAGGTCGGTCCGTCGCTGGGCGCGGATTCGATCCGCGCCGGCATCATCTCGTCGCTGACGGGCCTCGCGCTCGTCACGCTGTTCATGCTCTTCTACTACCGCCTCGCCGGGGTGAACGCCTTCGTGTCGATGGTGCTCAACCTGGTGATCCTGCTCGGGTTCATGGCCTATCTCGGCGCGGTCATGACGCTGCCGGGCATTGCCGGCTTCATCCTGACGATCGCGATGGGTGTCGACTCGAACGTGCTCATCTTCGAGCGCATCCGCGAGGAACTCGCCGCCAACCGGACCGCCCGGCAGGCCGTCAATGCGGGCTTCCGCCGCGTGTTCATCACCATTGTCGACACGCACGTCACGTCGCTCATCGCCGCGGCGTTCCTGTTCCAGTTCGGGACCGGGCCCATCCGCGGGTTCGCGACGACGCTGTTCTTCGGCCTTATTTCGAACGTGTTTACGGCGGTCTTCGTCTCGCGCACGCTGTTCGAGGCGATCCTGTCGCGGAAGCCGGCCGGCACGACCGAGCTGAGCATCTGATTCCGGAGTCATCCCGCGCCATGCGCATCTTCGACAACCCGAACTTCGATTTCATCCGCTGGCGCTGGCACACGTCGATTCTGTCGATCGTGCTGGTGCTGGCAGGCATCGCCACGGTCGTCGTGCGCGGCGGCATGCCGCTCGGCGTCGACTTCACCGGCGGCACCGTCGTCGTGGTCGACTTCGCCGCGCCGATCGACGAGGACACGGTCCGCGATGCGCTCGGGTCGCAGTCTGCCGACGCCGTGGTGCAGCGCTTCGGGTCGGCCGCCGAAAACCAGATGATGATCCGCCTGCCGCTGCTGTCGGAGGGCAACGAGGCGCTCGACGCGGCGGCTGCCGCCGTCGAACAGGGGCTGCGCGCGGCGGGCGTCGGCGAGTTCACCGTGATCAGTCGCGAGCTGGTGAGTCCGACCGTCGGCGCCGAGCTGCGCCGGAAGGCGGTGTGGGCGACCATCACCGCCCTTGGCGGCATCCTTCTTTATATCGGCCTCCGCTTCCGCTTCAGCTTCGCGGTCGGTGCGGTCGTCGCGACGTTCCACGACATCCTCATCACGCTCGCCTTCCTGGTCTGGTTCGGCTACGACCTGTCGCTCAACGTGGTGGCGGCCATCCTGACGATTGCGGGCTACTCGGTCAACGACACGGTCGTCATCTTCGATCGCGTCCGCGAGACGCAGCGGCTGGCCCGGCGCGAGGGGCTCGAGACCGTCGTCAATCGCGCCGTGAACCAGACGCTCAGCCGTACGGTGATTACCGCCGGCACGAGCGTGCTGGCCGTGCTCGCCCTCTATCTGTTCGGCGGCGAGGTCCTGCGCAGCTTCGCGTTCGCCATGCTCGTCGGCATCGTTGCCGGCACCTATTCCACCGTCTTCATCGCGTCGGCGGTGGCGATCGTGCTGAGCAACCGATCGGCGGCCGCCCCGGCAGCGCAGTCGTCGGAGCGCCGTCGCGCCCGCGCCTGATCGGGCGGAACCGCCAGTCCGCCCGTGGATCTGCTTGCCGCCATCCTGCTGGGGGCCGTTCAGGGCATCACGGAGTTCCTGCCGATCTCCAGCTCGGCGCACCTGATCCTCACGAAAGCCTTCTTCGGGTGGGACGCCGGGCGCTTCGGCCTGGCGTTCGATGTGGCCTGCCACGTCGGCACGCTGGCGGCCGTTCTCGTCTATTTCCGCCGCGAGCTGCTGGGTATGGTGCGGAACGTGCCCGATGCCTTCAGCCGCACGCCGTCCATCGACGGCCACCGTATCCGCCTGATTGTCGCGGGCACGATTCCCATCGTCATCGTGGGGCTGACGCTTGCCGACGTCATAGAGGCGACGATGCGGACGCCCGCCGTTGCGGCCACGGCACTGCTGCTCGGGGCCGGGCTGCTGCTGGCCATCGAGCGCATGGGGACGCGCGAGGGTGACGAGCGGAAGCTGGGCGTCGGCGGGGCGCTGCTGATCGGCGCGGCGCAGGCGACGGCGCTCATTCCCGGCGTGTCGCGATCGGGCGCGACGATTGCCGCCGGCATGGCGCTCGGCCTGCGGCGCGACGCCGCGGCGCGCTTCACCTTTCTTATGAGCGTGCCGGCCGTCACGGCCGCGGCCGCCAAGGCGGCGCTCGATCTGCGGGAAACGGGATTCGGCGCCGACGAGGCCGGCCTGTTCCTGGCCGGCATGGCTGCCTCGGCCCTGATCGGCTACCTGACCGTGAAGTACTTCGTCCGGTATCTCGGCACTCACGGTCTCGACGTGTTCGCGTGGTACCGAATCGTGCTCGCGGCCGCCACGTTCGTGTGGCTCGCCCTGGGGACGTGATGCAGCGGCTCCGTCGCGCCTTCATCACCGGCTTCTTCGTCGTCGTCCCGCTCGTCGTGAGCGTGGTCGCCATCGTCTGGCTGTTCCGTTGGGCCGACGGGCTGACGAGCGGTCTGGTCGCCCGACTCGGCCTCGACTACGTGCCGGGGCTGGGTATTGCCGTGACGGCGGCCATCGTGCTGCTGATCGGGCTGCTGGCCAACAACGTGCTCGGGCGGAAGCTGCTGCAGCGTACCGAGCGGCTGCTCCTGCTCGTGCCGCTCTTCCGCACCATCTACGCGCCGGTCAAGCAGCTCATCATGGCGTTTTCGCCCGACAGCGAGGTCGGGTTCAAGCGGATGGTGTTCGTCGAGGATCCCGTCCGCGGCTTCCTCCTGGGATTCCTCACCAAGGAGTTCACAATCGACCGCGGGCGCGGGCCGGAGACCCTTCTGGCCGTCTACGTGCCGACAAATCACCTCTACCTGGGCGACGTCGTGATCTGTCCGCCGTCGCGCGCCATCTTCCCGAAGATGACGGTCGAGGAGGGCATCCGCGTGTTTCTGACCGGGGGCATGGCGCTGGGCGAGCGCGTCGATGTGGAGCCTCCGGAGCGCACGCCGGTCGGGCGTCCTCACGATTCGTGATAGATCTCCCTGCGCAGCCCCAGCGAATCAGGCGAACGACCTTCGAAAAGGACGGGAGCATGAACGGTACGGTGGTCCGCCGCCGAGCGGCGATTGTCGCGATTCTGAGCGTCTGTCTTGGATTCTGGCTGGCCGGCGCCGCGCCGGCGGCCGCGCAGGCCGGCGATGTGCCCCACATGGCGGGAGAGGCGAGCCTGGTGCTCCCCGATCTCCGGCAGGTTCAGTTCCTCGGCGGCATTGACGGCCATACGCTGCTGCTGTCGGGTATCGGGATTTCGGTGCTCGGCCTGCTGTTCGGTCTCGGCATCTACGCGCAGCTGCGCAACATGCCGGTGCACCCGTCGATGCGCGAGGTGTCGGAGCTCATCTGGGAGACGTGCAAGACCTACCTCATCCAGCAGGGCAGGTTCCTGCTCATCCTCGAGCTGTTCATCGGCATCATCATCGTCCTTTACTTCGGCGTGCTGCAGCAGTTCACGGCGCTGAAGGTGTTCGTGATCCTGCTCTTCAGCCTGATCGGGATCGCGGGCAGCTACGGCGTGGCCTGGTTCGGCATCCGGGTCAACACGTTCGCCAATTCGCGGACGGCCTTTGCGAGCCTCACCGGCCGTCCCTTTCCCTGCTATTCGATCCCGCTGAAGGCCGGCATGAGCATCGGCATGATGCTCATCAGCGTCGAGCTGCTGCTCATGCTCGTCATCCTGCTGTTCGTGCCGCGGGACTATGCCGGGCCGTGCTTCATCGGCTTCGCGATCGGCGAGTCGCTCGGCGCGGCGGCGCTGCGCATTGCCGGCGGCATCTTCACGAAGATCGCCGACATCGGGGCCGACCTGATGAAGATCGTCTTCCGCATCAAGGAGGACGACGCGCGCAATCCGGGTGTGATTGCGGACTGCACGGGCGACAACGCGGGCGACTCGGTCGGGCCGTCGGCCGACGGCTTCGAGACCTACGGCGTCACCGGCGTGGCGCTCGTGACCTTCATCGTCCTGGCCGTGTCGGACGTGACGGTGCAGGTCCAGCTGCTCGTCTGGATCTTCATGATGCGCATCCTGATGGTCATCGCCTCAGGGGCGTCGTACCTGATCAATGAAGGGATCGCGCGTGCCCGGTTCGGCTCGGCCGAGGTGATGAACTTCGAGGTGCCGCTCACGCGGCTGGTCTGGCTCACCTCGCTCGTGTCGGTGGCGCTCACGTTCGGCGCCTCGTTCCTGCTGATTCCGACGCTCGGTACGGCCGGCGACAGCTCGCTCTGGTGGAAGCTGTCGATCGTGATCTCGTGCGGCACGCTGGCCGGCGCAATCATCCCCGAGCTCGTCAAGGTGTTCACCTCGACCGATTCGCACCACGTGCGCGAGGTCGTCACCTCGTCGCGCGAGGGCGGCTCGTCGCTCAACATCCTCTCGGGGCTCGTCGCCGGCAACTTCTCGGCCTTCTGGCTCGGCACCGGCATCGTCGTGCTGATGACGGTGGCGTACTGGGTGAGTCTGAGCGGGCTGGCCGAGGTCGGGATGCTGGCGCCGGCCGTGTTCGCCTTCGGCCTGGTGGCGTTCGGCTTCCTCGGCATGGGGCCGGTCACGATTGCGGTCGACTCCTACGGCCCGGTCACCGACAACGCCCAGTCGGTCTTCGAGCTGTCGACGATCGAGCAGCTGCCGGGCATCCAGGAAGATCTGCACCGGAACTACGGGATTCATCCCGACTTCGAGCGGGCGAAGCACAATCTCGAAGAGAACGACGGCGCCGGCAATACGTTCAAGGCGACCGCCAAGCCGGTCCTGATCGGCACGGCGGTGGTGGGTGCGACGACGATGATCTTCTCGATCATCGTGGCACTGACCGAGGGCCTGGCGCCCGAGCTGGTGGCGCGGCTGTCGGTGCTGCACCCGCCGTTCCTGCTGGGCCTGGTCACCGGCGGCGCGATGATCTACTGGTTCACCGGGGCGTCGATACAGGCCGTGACGACGGGCGCCTACCGGGCCGTCGAGTTCATCAAGGCGAACATCCGCCTCGAGGGGACGACGCGGGCGTCGGTGGAGGACTCGAAGAAGGTCGTCGAAATCTGCACGGTGTATGCGCAGCGGGGGATGTTCAACATCTTCCTCGCGGTCTTCTTCGGGACGCTCGCCTGCGCCTTCTTCGAGCCCTTCTTCTTCATCGGCTACCTGGTGTCGATTGCGCTGTTCGGCCTCTACCAGGCCATCTTCATGGCGAACGCCGGCGGCGCCTGGGATAATGCGAAGAAAGTCGTTGAAGTGGAGCTGAAGGCGAAGGGCACGGACCTGCATGCCGCGAGTGTCGTGGGCGATACGGTCGGGGACCCGTTCAAGGACACCTCGTCGGTGGCCATGAACCCCGTGATCAAGTTCACGACGCTGTTCGGCCTGCTGGCCGTCGAGCTGGCGGTCCAGCTGGCCGGCCAGTATGGCGCGGGGCTGACCGGTTTCCTGGCGGTGGCCTTCTTCGTGGTGGCCGTCGTCTTCATCTGGCGGTCGTTCTACGCCATGCGGATCGGGTCGCTGATCCAGGGGCAGGGATAGCCCTGGGGCCGCCCTGAAAGGGGGGCGGGAAAAAGTACGCGGAAGGGGCGATCGGGCGTGGCCTTTTTCGCGCGAACGGTGTCTAACCAAGAACAGCAGAGTTCATTGACACTGTTTTTTGGCTCTGACTATAATTCCGGGCCTTTCGAGATCAGCTCCGACGCCCTGGGTGCGGCCCGCTACTTGCGGCGGCGCGGTGGGCCCGCAGGCTGGCGCCCGCCTGCAGGGATGCGACTTGAAAGCGTTTGGGACGTTGTGAGGAGGTTCGCCTGTGCCACGCGAAATGTTTGGCGACGTCGTTGACCCATCGATTAAGGTCGGGGCGAAGAAGTGGTATACGGTGCCGCTGTCGATCTTTTTCCATGTGGTCCTGCTCGGCGCCCTTATCGTGATTCCGTTGATGGCCACGACGGACGTGCTGCCGACGCCGCAGTCGGTGATGGCGTTCGCGGTGGCGCCGCCGCCGCCGCCACCCCCGCCGCCGCCTCCGCCGCCGCCGTCGGCCGAGCCGCCGCCGCCCCCGCCGCCCGCCGAGATTGACGTCAACCCGGCGGCTGCGCCGGTCGAGGCGCCGGCCGAGATCAAGCCTGAGCCGCCGCCCGTGATGCGGTCGGTCGTGCAGGGCATCAAGCCC
>QGVF01000063.1 GCA_003242705.1 Acidobacteriota bacterium | reverse complement strand
GGGTAAGGACGCGGCGACAGATCGACCTCGACGGCGCCCGGGCGCACTCGAGGTCGATCTGTCGCCGCGTCCTTACCCCGTTCTCCGGACGGCCCTGCCGCTCGGTGACGTGACGACGATGCTGCGGCGACGCCCCGATGTGCGGGCGGCCGAGCGGCGCGTCGCCGAAGCGGCGGCGCGCGCAGGCATTGCCACGGCCGATCTCTGGCCGCGCGTCACGGTATCGGGCGTGCTGGGCCTGCTCGCCGGCCGGGGAACGATCTTCGGCACGGGCGACTCGCGCGCCTGGGCCGTGACGCCGGCGCTCAGCTGGGCCGCGTTCGATCTTGGCAGCGCCCGCGCGCGGGTCCGCGGCGCCCAGGCGTACGTCCGCGAGTCGATCGCCGCGTTCGAGCAGACGACGCTGTTCGCGCTCGAGGAGCTCGACACGGCGCTGGCGGCATATCGTGAACAGCAGCAGCGGCTCGTGAGCCTGGCCGCTCAGGCACGCGAAAGTGCGCGCGCGGCCGACATCGCCCGCGCAAGGTACCGTGAAGGTGTCGCCGACTTCCTGAGCCTGCTCGATGCCGAGCGCACGCAGCTCGAAGCCGAACGCGCCGTCGCGGAAGCCGAGGCCAGCGTGTTCACTGCCGCCGTCGCCATCTACAAGACGCTCGGGGGCATCGACGACCACCACGTGCCCACGGCCGAAGCGACACTCGCGTCGAACGGTCGATGACGAACGGGTGCACGACGGGCGGGCGGCCTGCGGGCAGAGCGGCTGGCCGGGTCGCCCACTGACGTCGTGTGCCCGTTCGACCTGGCACGCGTCCCTCTTCGATTGCGCCGATCGCGGCGCCGGCCCGAGCCGCGTGGGCAGATCGGAGGATGGCACGTCCAGCCGGCCGCCGGCTCAGCTGTACCTGAACTTCCGCTCGTAGTCGAGCGTCATGCCGAACGGAAACTGATGATACGGCCAGAGCCGGACGTGATCCGGTCGACCGTGGGCCGGCGCCAGCTCCGCGAGCCGGCGTTTGCGCGTCTCGTCCGGCTCGACGCCCGGCGCCAGCTGCACGTGCCACGTGAGCCCATCGTCATCTGTCACAAGCCGGCACGCGCCCGTCAGATCGCGCGCGATCGCGGCATCGGCGTAGAGTGCATCCTTATAGGCTTCGACCGGAACGCCGTTCGGCAGAACGTCGCGCTCGCGCCCGACGAGCGCGACCAGATGCGCGGGCAGCGGCGCCGGCAGGCCGACGCCGTGTGATGCGAGGGCGGCAGCGACGATTTCGTCATCGACCAGCCGCACGCGATCGCCGGTCGAGTACCGGGGTAACGGGATTGGCAGCGTGTCATCGAGCATCGTCACGGCCAGTCGCCCGTAGCCGTTCCCGTCCGGATCGAGCACTTCGAGAAACGTACGCGTCGGACGATATGCAAGGATTGTCGGCGTCGTCCCCTCCGCGGCACCGAGGCCGATGGCCGCCGCAAGGCGGGGCGACGACCGCAGCATGCGCCGAAGCGCCACCGTCGCGGGCGTCTCGAACAGCAGGTGCAGGCCCAGCTCGCCCACGCCGAACGACGACATGATCCAGCCGCGCTCCGGGCGCTCCGGATCGAGCCCGAGGCACGACGCCACATAGCTGCGGTAGTGCTCCCCGAACGTCTCTTCGCCGATGACGACCGACACCCGGTGCCGCTGCCAGTCGACGCCGCGGCTGGCGGCGTAGTCGAGCAGGCGCTTCAGGAAGAGCGGATCGGCAACGATCACGATCTGTTCGTACTCGCCGCCGAAGTGCTCGACGAGCGCGACCGCCATGTCCTCGCGCACGCTGGTGGTGGCCACGGTGGCCGCGCGCGACGAGAAGACGACGCCCATCGGCAGGCAGTTGATCACGAGCGTCGCCCGCGAGCGCACGGCGAACGCCGCGTCGAGCGCGTCGTCGATCAGTTCGGGTGCCGCTTCCTCCTGCGCGCGCGTCGACACGCCGAACGAAAACACGCCTCCGTGGCCCGAGCTGGTGAGCACGGTCGCGAGGCTCGCCACCGGCGTGCCGCCGCAGAGTTCGGCGATCGAAAACCGCTGGAATGTCGAGGCCTTGCTCAGAACCGGGGCCAGCCGCACGAACGACGCGTCGTCGGCCACGGCATCGGCCGGGACCCCGTGCTCGGCCAGCAGCGTCCGGTACCAGGGACGTTCGGCTGCGCGGCGAAACGCACGGAGCAGCAACGATTCATCCATGCCTGCCATCCGATCGGTCGTCGTCCGAAGCGACGATTGTCGACGATGCGTCCTCGCCCACAGGCCGGAACTCGGGCTCGAGCCCGGTGAGAAAGTCGCGCAGCAGGGGCACGCGCCCGCTCAGGATGATGCGGTCGAACTCGCGCAGATCCATCAGGTACGGCATGACCAGGCCGAAGTAGTCGACCTCGGGCCCGACCGGCCTGAAAGGAAACGCGTAGCCGGCGACCAGCCGCTGCAGCGACCGTTCCGTGGCGGCGAGCCAGTGCGTGAAGCCGAGGCGCTTGGACGCCTGGTAGAGCGCCTGATAGAGCGTCAGCACAATCACGCCCCCACGACGCCGCTTCTCGACGCCGTCGACGTGCTCGGTCCGTCCCGCCAGGCTGTAGAAGCCGTCGCCGCGGCGGCGGTTGTAGCGCCGGCTGACGGCCAGGCGCGAGACCTCGACCACGCCGCCCGTCTCGATCAGCGTGGTCACCTCGGGCGCCAGCGTGCAGTGGCCGAACATCGGCAGGCCGTGCTCGCTCGGGCGCACGAGCCGCGCCGTAGCGACGACCTCGTCCTCGAGGTTGACCACGCCGATGTGCACCGCGTGCGCGTCGAAGACGTCCGACTCGATGCCGTCGGGATAGTCCGACGCGGGCAGGAAGCCCCGATCGAGGCAGTACACCTCGTAGCGCAGCCGGTAGCTTTCCGTCAGCAGGTCCGGGTGCTCGTCGAGCACGAGGCCGCGGAAGTACGGAGACAGCGTGCCCGCGTCGGGCGGTTCGTGGCCCGCGCCAGGTGCCGGTCCCTGATCTACCGCGCCCACAGCCGCCAGCGCAGCCCGATCCGCGCGGTCCGGCCGTCGCGCGGAATCGCGTCCTGCCGATGCTGATCCGAAGCCGGATCCCAGTACTGTGCGTCGAATGCGTTGCGTACGGTCACGAACATCTCGAACGCACGCCCAATCGGCTGGATCAGCGAAACATTGAGCAGGCCGACGCCCGGCACCCGTGCCCCCGACACAGTGCCGCGGTCCGAGAAGGCGAGCCCCTCGACCGACAGGTACGCGCCGGGCGTCCGGAGCGGGATGCTCAGCCGCGCCTTGGCCATGTGGCGCGGCGAGTTGGGCAGCTCTTCCCTCGTGTCGTCGTCGACGGCGCGCTGCACCGCGTAGCTGGCAAAGGCCTGCCAGTTCCACTTCAGGCGCATCTGCGCCTCGACTTCGACACCGCGCGCCCGCACGCGCCCCTGGTTGACGTATGTGACGCCGAGCAGCGCATCGGGGTCGAGCGCCACGGCAATCAGCTGATCCGCCTGGTACCAGTAGCCCGACACCGACGTCCGCAGCCAGTCGTTGGTGTACCGCTCCCAGACCACCTCGTGCGTGTCGATCGACTCGGGCCGCAGCTCGTCGACACGCCCGCCGAAGTACACCGTGTTCCGCTCGTACGCGTTCGGTGCCCGGAACGCGTTGCCGAACAGGTACTTGAACGACTGCATCGTCGACGGCATGACGATGACCGCAGCACGGGGTGTCGCTCGCGTAAACCCCTCGTAGCGGTCGTACCGCAGACCGGCGTTGACCACGAGCCGGTTCCGCCAGCGGACCTCGTCCTGCACGTAGAACGCCTGCTGCAGCGACGACATCTTCGAGTCGAGCAGCGTCACCTGCGGGTCGAGGTACTGCGAGTGCTGGTTCTGCCTGACGTTGTCGATGACCTCGACGCCGGCCGTGAGCGTCTGCTGCCACGGCAGCCGGCGCACGAGGCGCACCCCGCCGGTCCAGCGCATGCCGTCGACGCTGTTGTGGCCGACGAGCGGGCGGTCCTCCGTCTCACCCGCGAACGGATAGATGCCGTCGTAGGTGAAGCGATCGAACGAGCCGCGGAAGGCGACGCGCGTACCGGCCAGCGTGCGGACGTACTCGGCGTCGACGAGCGTGTGGCGGTCGGTCGTCCGCTCGCGGAACAGCTGCTCGTTGAACAGCGTGCCGAACGAGGCGGTTGGCACGTCCTTGCGCCGCGTGCCGTAGGCCGTCGTCAGCGTGAAGTCGCCGACCGCCAGGCGGCCGTAGAACTGCCGGATGCCCTCCCCGTCGAGCCCCTGCGCAATGCCGTGGTTCGTCTCGGGCGCGTCGAACTCGGAAAAGTACAGCTCGTCGACGCCGTCGCTCCCTTCGACCGTCGCGGCCAGCGCCAGGTCGACTCCGCCGTCGAGCTCGACCCCGCCGCTGACGCGCGCCATCCGGCGGCCGAGTGTCCCGACCTCGGTGGTGAGCGACACGCCGTCGAGCGACGCCCCGGTCTTCGTGATGACGTTGACGACGGCGAAGAAGGCGCTGTCACCGTAGAGCGCCGACGCCGGTCCGCGGATGATTTCGACGCGCTCGAACATGGCCGCGTCCATGCCGAACTCGGCGCCGACCTCCGCCTGGCCGAAGACGTTGTCGTTGACGCGGTGCCCGTTGACGAGCAGCAGGATGCGGCTGTTGTAGTCGCCGGGCTTGCCGAACCCGCGCGTGCCGATCAGGCTGAAGTTCCGGTCGTCGCTCACGTACATCCCGCGGACGCCGTGCAGAATCTCGGCGAGCGTGCGGTAGCCGAACCGCGCGATCTCCTCGGCCGTGATGAACGACACCGACGCCGGCGCCTCGGTCACGGGCTGCAGCCGCTCCGACGCGCCGTACACCTGGCCGGCGTCGAGCCGCATGAGCTCCTCGAGGCTGAGGTCGGGCAGCGGCTGCTGCGCGTGGGCCGGGCGGATCAGGACCGCCATCGCGGCCACGCAACAGGCCGCGGTACGGACGAGAGATGTCACCATGCGACTTTCCGGGGAGGGTGAAGCGGACGTCACGGCTGCCTCGAGAGCACCAGCGCGCGCGAGCTGATCTGGATGCCCGATCGCCGCGCCGCGTCGACGTCGATATGAAAAGCGACCCGGCCCTGCCGGAAGTACAGCAGCGTGATGCCGCCGCCCCGGCTGAAGCCGGGAATGTCGCTGATCGTGAGCACGGGCCGATCGGCCACCTGGCCGGCGGCGTCGACCGCCCGCGCCAGCGACATGCCCGACAGGTAGAGAAGATGGCAGCCGTCAAACGGCCCGGCCGGCGCCTCCGGCCGCACGACGATCGGCCGCCCCTCGATGTCGCGGCCGCGCGTCAGCCGCTCGAGCTCCTCGCGCACCGAGGGATCGCCGGCCACGCAGAAGACCAGATTCGGTTCGTCGACGAAGGCGTCGGCCGGCCAGGTGGTGAACTTCGCGATGCCGACGATCACTGCGGCGACGAGCGCCGGCGTCGTCACCTCCTGGGCGCGCGCGGCCGGAGCCGGCTGCAGCAGGCATACGAGCACCGCCGCGGCGAGCAGCTTCCGCGCCCGCCGCGTCGCTCCGTCACGACGCAGGGTCCCCGGCTCACGCACGACTCGATGATTCGGCAGCAGGGGCCTGCAGCTGCAGCAGTACCCGATCGATTTCGTCGAACAGATCGGCCGGCGTGAGCGGCTTGGCCACGTAACCGTCGGCGCCGGCCGCGAGCGCCTGCTCGCGATCGCCCTTCAGCGCATGCGCCGTCAGCGCCACGATCGGCAGGTGCCCGCCCTGGCGCCGCTCGCGCTCGCGGATGGCGCCAATGGCCTCGAGCCCGCCCATGCCCGGCATCTGCAGGTCCATCAGCACGAGGTCGAAGCGCTCGGCCGCCGTGGTGGCCACCGCGTCCTGTCCGCGCTCGACGAGCACCACCTCGTGGCCGGCCTTCCGCAGCATCGCCATCGCCACGCGCTGGTTGACGACGTTGTCCTCGGCGAGCAGGACGCGGAGTGGCCGCGACGCCGCGCGAATCCGCGCCGGCTGGCGCTCGGGCCGGCGTACCGGCTCGGGCTCCGACGCAGCCACCTCCACCGGCAGGCTGAAGCGGAACGTGCTGCCCACGCCGGGCGCGCTGTCGACGTGAATCTCGCCGCCCATCAGATCGATGAGCCGCGCGCTGATCGTCAGCCCGAGTCCCGTGCCGCCGAACCGCCTCGTCGTCGAGCCGTCGGCCTGGCTGAAGGCCTCGAAGATCACCCCCTGCTTCTCGATCGGGATGCCGATGCCCGTGTCCTGCACCTCGATGTGCAGCATCGGGCTGCCCGAGGTCGTGGTGACCGAGCGCACGCGGATCTCGACCGAGCCGCGCTCGGTGAACTTGACCGCGTTGCCGACCAGGTTAATGAGGATCTGCCGCAGCTTGCCCGAGTCGGCCACGATGCGGGCCGGCACGCTGGCGTCGACCCACGCGACTACCTCGACCCCCTTCTCGCGGGCGCGCCGCGCGAAGACGGCCACCACCTCGTTGACGAGCTCGCGGATGCCGAACGTCGTGAAGTCCAGCTCGAACCGGCCGGCTTCGATCTTCGACAGGTCGAGGATGTCGTTGATGATCACGAGCAGCGACTCGGCCGACACCTTCACGAGCTCGAGCTGCTCGCGCTGCTCGGGCGTCAGGTCGGTGTCGAGCGTCAGGTCCACCATGCCGATGATGCCGTTCATCGGCGTGCGGATCTCGTGGCTCATGTTCGCCAGGAACTGGCTCTTGGCGCGGTTGGCCTCTTCGGCCTTGTCGCGCGCGGCCATCAGCTGCTGGTTGGCTGCCGTCAGCTCCGCCGTCCGGGCCGCCACCTCGTCCTCGAGCGTCTCCTGGTGCCGCCGCAGCTGGTCGTCGCGCTTCTGGATCTGGGCGAGCATCTCGTTGAAGCCCCTGACCAGCACGCCGACCTCGTCGCTGCTGCGCTCGGGCACGCGGATGGTGAAGTCCTCGTCGCGCGCCACCTTCGAGGCCGCGTCGGCCAGCTCCCGAATCGGCTCCGAGACGAGCCGCTGCAGCCGCGACGTGACGAAGAAGGCGACCACGAGCGCCGTGGCGATGAAGATCGACGTGACGCTCGCGAAGCGGACGAGCCGGGCGCGCTGCTCGCTCCGGTCCGATTCGATATAGAGGGTGCCGGCCGGTTCGTTGTCGAGCACGATCGGTTCGCGCAGCGCGATGCGATCGGGCGTCATCTGCCGCGGGCCGGTCATAGGCTCGACCCAGCCCCCCCCGCCGCGCACGTAGAAAACGAAGAGGTCGCCGTTGGCGTCGTAGAGGGCGGCGCGCGTGATGTTGGCGTGTGCCGACAGCGCGCCGAGCGTGATGGCGGCCGATTCCTGGTCGCGGAACGTGAGCGCCGCCACGCTCCCCTCGCGCACCATCGAACTGAGCGTCTCGAGCGCCCGGACCTGCTGGTCGCGGAACGTGACGTAGTCGTACGTCATGAAGGCCACGCAGGCGAGCACCAGCGCCGCCGTCGTGGTCGACATGCTGATGAGCGTCAGTTTGGCCTTGATCGAGAGGGACTTCATCGAAGACGAGCGTAGGAGCCTGTGCACGAGCCGTGCCGAACGACGAAAGGGCGGGCACACCGGGCGCGGCCGTCCTCACGACCGACCGGCCCCGTGGCAGCGCCAGGAACGTAACGCGAGATACCGAAACTTACGATTCTGAAATCGCTCAGGGCGTCCCGACGCGCACCGGCGAGGCCTCCGCGCCGGGCGGCTCCCGGAACGGCTCGATGGGAATCGGCACGTACTCGATCTCGAGAACCTCGAGCTCTTCCGTCTTCGTCGGCGCACGCAGCACGACCCGATCGCCCACGGCCGCCTTCATGAGCGCCCGCGCCAGCGGCGACCGCCAGCTGATGCAGCCCCGATCCGCATCCACTTCGTCGACGCCGACGATGCGCACGACGTGCTCGGCGCCGGAGGCGTCGCGATAGGTGACCGTCGCCCCGAAGAATACGCGCGTGGCGGCGGCCGGCGGACGCGGCGCCGCCGGGTCGACGACCACCGCCGCGTCGATTCGCCTCGTCAGGAACCGGATCCGCGAGTCGATCTGCCGCAGGCGACGCTTCGAGTACTGATAGTCGGCATTCTCACCCCGGTCGCCGTTGCCTGCCGCCCAGGCCACGACGGCCGTCACGGCCGGTCGCTCCTTCGTCAGGAGAAACGCCTTCTCGTCCTTCAGACGCTGCAGGCCGGCCGGGGTGATGTAGTTCTTCTCGAGCGGTCCCTTGTCGCGTACGGGTTCCCGAAGAGGTCGCTTCGCTCTCATTGCTTCTGACGCACAGCCGCTCTGCCGGTCTCGACCGGCAGTCGCAGTAGTGTACCCGGCAACCCGCCGACCGGACGCCACGGTGGTGCTCGCCGGACTCTCCGAGCGCGAACGCGCGACGACGTACGGCCGGGCTACCATGGTCGCCCGATGAACGCGCCGCTCCTCTTTCCTGCGCCGCCCATCCCCACCCTGCCGGTTCGCGGGCGCCGCGAAGTGATACCGGTCCGCCGCATCTTCTGCGTCGGCCGCAACTACGAAGCGCACGCGCGCGAGATGGGCGGGACAGTCGACCGCGAAGCCCCGTTCTACTTCACGAAGAGCGCGCTCCACTGCGTGCGGTCGGGAGTGACGCTCCCCTATCCGCCCGGCACGTCGAACTGTCATCACGAGATGGAGCTGGTCGCCGTGATCGGTCGCCCGGCCTTTCGGGTGACGGTCGACACAGCCGCGGAGCACGTGTTCGGGTATGCCTGCGGGCTCGATCTGACCCGCCGCGACCTCCAGAACGCCGCGCGCGAGGTGAAGCGCCCCTGGGATCTCGGCAAGGACTTCGAAGGCGCCGCCGTCGTCGGCGACGTCGTCGCGGCGGACGAGTGCGGCCACGTGCGCGCGGGCACGATCGAGCTGCGCGTCAACGGCGCGACGCGCCAGCGCTCCGACCTGTCACTGATGATTCACGGCGTCGCCGAAATCGTCGCGCACCTGTCGGGCTACTATCATCTGGAGCCGGGCGATCTCGTCTTGACCGGCACACCGGAAGGCGTGGGCCCCGTGCAGCCGGGCGATCGACTGGAAGGCTCGATCGAGGGCGTCGGAACCATTCTCGCGACCATCGGGGCACCCGCCTGAACCGCGCGGCCCTGCGCCTGTTCCCCTGCGCTACTGCGCCACCTTCCGCACGGCTTCGACGAACGCCTCGGGATTGCGCGGACTCACCAGCACGCTGTAGCCCGCCGTCGTCGGCACGTAGACGGCCCGACGCTGATCGGTCAGGTAGAGCAGCGCCTTTTCGCCGTTCTGCAGGCGGAACCATCCGGCGCGATAGCCAGGCAGTCCGGTGCCGAACGAGCGGCGACGGGGACGCAGATCGGGTCGCGTTGCCAGGTCGACTGACGCGACGCCGTCGCGCCGCAGCTCGTGCGCGGGAATGAAGCGCCCGTACAGATCGCCGCGCAGCCGCAGGCCGTCGGACGACACCTCGAAGCGCGCCGTGCGCGATGCCACGAGCGACATGATCATCAGCGCACCGACGATCGCGACGACGACCAGAGGCAGCAGCGCCACGATCCACATCGCCCTCGATGTCGACGGAGCAATGAGGAATTCCTGCATGGTGGCGCGGATGGTAGCACGCGGGGCGGTCAGGCCCTCGACCGCCGCCTGTTCGTTGCGGTGGCCTTCGGGGCGACGGACTGGCGCATCGTCTTCGCGCTTCGCTTCCTTCGAACCGCGGCCAGCGCCCGGTTCTCCTCCACGCGGAACTTCACCATGCGCTCGATGAGGTCGAGCGGCAACGGCCTGTCGATCGGAAACTGCACCGACCCGCGGCCCTGCTTATATCCCGCGAGCTCGTCCCTGAACTTTTCGTGACCGGTGGGCAGGGCATAGAAGCCGATGTGCGCCAGGTGCCCGGCGAAATAGACGAGCGGTCGTCCCTCGAGCTTGTAGGCCGGCATGTTGTAGCTGATCGACTCGACGGCATCGGGCGCCACCCTGCGCACGAGCGCACGGAGCTGTTTCAGGCGCTTCCGATGCTCCGGGGGAAACGACGCGATGTAGTCGTCGACGGATGCGGGTCGTGACCTCTTCATGGAACGCCTCCGGCGTCGGACAGCTCGAACGGCCCGATCCTACTCCCACCGACTGGGGCGTGCCGCGCGAGCCCACGACGCCGACGAGTCGCCCGGTCGGGTCGTTTCACCTTGCCGTTGCCTGAAGACCCGTTTACGTTACGTGTGGCGCGTCGCCAGCCGTGCCTGCAGACGGGAGTCCTGACATGTTGGACAGACGCAGTTTCGTCCGTAGTGCGGCGGCCGCTCTGGGCGCCGCGGTCGTCTTCGCGCCCGACGACGGCTCGGCGCAGGCGCCGGCCATGAGCCTCAACGTGATCTATCCGAACCGCGAGGGTGCGCGGTTCGACCTCGAGTACTACCGCACGTCGCACATTCCGCTGGTCGTGAAGGTGATGGGCGCGGAGGACGCCGTGCTCATCGAGGGTGTGCCGAACGGCGAGACGCCGCCGCCCTACCGGATGATCGCGCACATCCGCTTCGCGTCGGCCGACGCACTGGCGGCCGGCCTCGGCAACCCGGGCATGGCCGACGTCCGCGCCGACGTTGCACGGTTCACCGACCTGACGCCGACGGTGATGATCGGGCGAACCGTGTAACCGGGCGTCGCGCTGAAGTCTTTGGGACGCCTGCGCATCGACGGTGGCGATCCGCTCCGGGGGATCGCGCTCCCCTGATGCCGTCTCCGCGGACGGGAACGGAGACTCAGGGCGCGTCGTCCGACGCGACGATGCCGCCTTCGGTTTCGAGCCGGGCGATCTGGCGGACGTCGGAGCGCGTGAACTTCAGTCGAACACCGGCGCCGAACTCCTCGGTCTCCTCGATGAGCAGCACGCCGTAGTGCGTCATTCCGCGCAGGACCGCCTCGACTTCCGCCTCGTCGTCGACGAACGCGCTGCCCGCCGCCTCGAGCCGCTGCAGTGTGTCGACGGGCAGGCCGCACGCCGAAGCGAAGTCCTCCTGGCTGACGCCCACCAGCGCACGCGCTGCCGCAATCACCCGTCCACTCACCTGGACCGTTCCGCTCATCCCATGACTCCCCGTCGCCCGCACGCGGCGCGCGATCGATGCCCCACTATGACACGATCGACGCACCGAACGGCCGACCCGCAAGGGACCTGCATCTTCCGGCGCGTTCCGGCTCCGGCTGAGGTAATAACGCCGTTCGACCACGGTTCATCCTCATGACGTCGTCGCTCGCGTCTCCCCTCGTGGCCGTGCTCGCCGTTCTCGTCGGCGTCATCGGCTGTGCCGGTCCCGTGCGCCCCGAAGGCGGACGGCGGCCACCCCGCATTGCCGCCGCGGCGAACCTGAACGTGGCGCTGACCGAGATCGCCGGCGCGTTCGAACAGGAGCGCGGCCGGCGCGTCGAGCTCGTGTTCGGCGCGTCGGGAACGCTGACCCGGCAGATCCTCGACGGTGCCCCCTTCGAGCTGTTCCTGGCCGCCGACGAATCGTTTCCGGATCGCCTCGCCGAGGCGGGCCTGACGCGAGACGACGGCAGTATCTACGCCCTCGGACGGCTCGCGCTCTTTGCGCCGTCCGGGTCGCCGCTGACGGTCGACGAGCGGCTCGACGGCCTTGCGGAGCTCGTGCGGACGGGCGATCTCGAGCGCTTCGCGATTGCCAACCCCGAGGTGGCCCCGTACGGACGTGCCGCCGAAGCTGTCCTGCGGAAGCACGGCCTGTGGGACGGGCTCAGGCCGAGACTCGTGCTCGGCGATTCGGTCGCCCAGGCCGCGCAGTTTACCGTGACGGGGAATGCGTCCGGCGGACTGCTTCCCTATTCGATTGTTCTCGCGCCGACATTCGCGGGCCGCGGGACGCATGCGCTGATTCCGTCGTCCGACCACCCGTCCCTGCGCCAGAAAATGGTCCTGATGAAAGGCGCTGGTCCGGTCTCGGTCGAGTTCCACGACTTCGTCCTGAGTGACACAGCGAGGGCCATACTCGGCCGGCACGGCTACGAGGTGCCGGAGTAGCGATGGACTGGAGCGCACTCGGCGTCTCGCTGCGTCTCGGTTTCGGCACGGTACTCGTGCTGCTGCCGTTCGGCATCTGGCTCGGCCGGCTGCTGGCCGTGCGACGGTTCCGCGGCCGGCTGCTCGTCGAAGCGCTCGTGACCGTGCCGCTCGTGCTGCCGCCGACCGTGCTCGGCTTTTACCTGCTCGTCACGTTCGGTACCCGCTCGCCGCTCGGGCGCGTCTTCGAGGCGCTGCTCGGCCACGCGCTCCCCTTCTCGTTCGAGGGCCTGCTGCTCGCATCGGCCATCGCGAACATCCCGTTCGTCGTCCAGCCGATTCAGCGCGGCTTCGAGGCGATTCCGAACGACATCCGCGACGCCGCGGCGTGCTGCGGCCTGTCGCCATGGCAGCGCTTCCTGCGCATCGAGCTGCCGCTTGCCTGGCCGAGCCTTCTCACCGCGGCCATCCTGGCGTTCGCGCACACGCTCGGCGAGTTCGGCGTCGTGCTGATGGTCGGCGGGAACCTGCCGGGTGAAACGCGGACGCTGAGCATCGCGATCTACGACCGTGTCCAGGCGTTCGACGACGGCGCCGCCGGCATCATGGCGGCCGTGCTGCTCGTCGTATCAGTCGCCACGCTCATGGTCACGACACTGCTGTCGAAGCGCGTGGGAGCGGAACGTGGGTGAACCGGCGCTCGAGGTCGAGCTGCGGCAGGCCGACGCCATTCCCCTCCACGTTGCGTTCGCGTGCGAGGCCGGCGACGTGCTCGCGATCTTCGGCCCGTCGGGAAGCGGCAAGACGACGATCCTTCGGTCGATCGCCGGGCTCCATCAGCCTCCGCACGGGAAGGTGCGCGTTGGCGGCACCGTGTGGAGCGACACGGACGCGGGGATTCACGTACCGCCACACCAGCGCGCCGCGGGCTTCGTGTTTCAGGATTACGCGCTCTTTCCGCACCTGACGGCCATCGGGAACGTGGCCGCCGCGATGAGCCATCGGCCGCGGCATGAGCGCGACGTGCGCGCGCGTGCGCTGCTCGCGCGCGTGCATCTCGAGGAGCACGCGGCGAAGTATCCGCACCAGCTGTCGGGCGGCGAGCGCCAGCGCGTCGCGATCGCCCGTGCCCTTGCGCGCGACCCGGCCGTGCTGCTGCTCGACGAGCCGTTCGCCGCCGTCGACCGCCGCGTGCGGCGTCGACTGCAGGACGAAGTCGACATGCTGCAGCGCCAGACCAGCACACCGCTCGTGCTCGTCACGCACGACTTCGAGGACGTCGTGCGCCTGGCGACACACCTGCTGCTGCTCGATCGTGGCCGACAGGTGGCCTTCGGTTCGCTGCACGAGGTGGCGAGCCGGCCCGACCTCGACTTCCTGCGCGAAGCGGCAGGCCTTGGCAGCGTGCTCGACGCGCGTGTCATCGACGCCGACGTGCGTGGCGGACTCGCAACGCTCGCCTTCGACGGCGGGCACCTGCTGGTGCCGCGCCGCGGCCTCGCGCCGGGCCACACCGTGCGCGTGCGCATTCCGGCGCGCGAGGTCGTCCTCGCGTCACGCGCGCCCGGAGGACTCAGCCTGCACAACGTGCTGGCCGGAACGGTCGCGGCGATTCACGTCGGCGACGGCCACGACGAAGCCGTCGTGCAGGTCGCCATCGGTCCGTCGTTCGTGCTGGCCGAGGTGACGCGCGACGCGCTCGGACGGCTGCAGCTTCGGCCGGGGTGCCCCGTCCACGTGCTCGTCAAGTCGATGTCGATCGAAGTCCGCGGCGCGCAGAACGAATAGCCGGCCGCGGAAGAACGGGGCGAGCCTTCTGCCCGGCGCGACGCTGCGCCAGTTCACTCCCGGCGGTCGGCTCGACGCGACCCGATCGTTGCGGACGAGGTATCGACCATCGAAGCGCACCGGAAGCGGATCGCCACTCAGAGGCTCATCGCCCGGCGCTGCAGGGCGCTGCGCGTGGACGTGAAGGTGTGGCTCGCTCGTATTGCCGGAATTGCCGGCGACGCCGAGCAGGGTGCCGACCGACACGGCCTGCGACGGCTCGACCCGCACGCTTCCCTGCTGGAGGTGCGCAAGGAGCACGTGCACGCCGTCGCAGTCGAGCAGCACATGATTGCCCGGCATGCGCGTCCGGTCGGTCTGCGGCGGCGGCATGTCGGGCGCGTCGTTGTCGACCTGAACGACGACGCCCGCACACGGTGCGTAGACGGGATCGCCCCAGATCGCGTAGCGCGACGGATCGTCCGGCAGTACCCCATCGGCACGCAGGCCTCCCGGGCCGAGGCGGACGATGTCGACCGCGTAGCTCTGACCGCGCCAGGCACGGAACCGGTCGTCGGTGAGCGTGGCCAGGTGCGCGTTGAACACCGGCGCGCTGCCGCCAGCCACCACGAGATAGGTGCCCCCGGCCAGCGGAAACTCGAGATCGACGACTGTGTCTGCCGGCGGCGTTCGCGCCCCGGCCATCGCGACGAACGCGAACACGGCCGCCGCGAACAGCGCACCACGGACGATCACCGACGCCCACGACACGGTCGCACGGCGCCACGGCAGCCCGCGAATGCGCCGAAGTCGGACCAGGGCAACCGCCGCGTGCACCGCCAGGAAGCCGAGCGCGGTGTACCACGGCAGCACGAGCCACACGCCGATCTCGTGGATGGCCGCCAGGTACGCCGCAATCACCGTCGTCCGGACGAGCCAGCCCGCGACGGTGCGGTCGGGCACGATCAGCTGCCAGGCGAGCAGACCGAGCGGGACGACGGCCTGCAGCAGAAGCAGGATGCCGAAGATGGCCAGCATGGGAGGTGAGGCGATCGTTGATCCGGACGGTGGGGGTGGGTCAACCTAGAAGCCTCCGCATAGGCGGATTACTTGCAGCTACCGACGACCTCGCAGCCTCGAGGTCCCCCAAGGCCTTAATGGCGAAACTTCCCGCGAGCCCTAGGAGGCGTCACCAAGCGAACCTCCGATGCGCGAAGTTCCAGCAGAGACTGAATCTTCGCAACCGCTCCGCCGGGATCTCGTCGCACGTCGGTTTCCCAAACGCGCACGACCGCCCATCCCAATGCCTCAAGGCGCCGTGACACCTCGCGGTCACGCTGCCGGTTGCGCTCGATCTTTGCCACCCAGTACGAGGCATTCCAACCGGCCCCGGCTCCGTTCGGGCAGGTCCCTTCGCTCCCTCCACCCTCAGCGTCGCAGGTTGTCCGCCTCTGACGTTGCCGGCAGCACGAGCCGCGCCAGCCGCTCGGCGTCCGCGAGGATGTGCATGGCCACGATGCGCCTGTCGACGACAGTGAAGTCGATGACCGAGAACGGGCGGCCGTCGGGCAGCCGCGCGAGCAGGCCGACCTGTCCGTTGATCAGCACGAGCTCGTTGGTGAGATCGACCCTGGAGAAGGCCGCGGCCTGCGCCACGACGTTGCGCGCGCCGCGCACCACGCGCGAGAGCCCCTTTGCCCGCCCGCCGTCGGCACGCAGCACGACGGCGTCGTCGAGCACCGAGACGAGCCGGGCGACGTCGCCGCTCCGGGCGGCGGTCAGGAACGCCTCGACAACGCGGCGCTGCGCGCGCAGGTCGGCGTCGGGCAACGGCGCCTCGGCGCGGACGCGGCGCCGCGCACGGCTCGCCAGTTGCCGTGCCGCCTCGACCGAGCGATCGACGATCGGCGCGATGTCCTCGAACGACATGCCGCAGACGTCGTGCAGCACGAACGCGAGGCGCTCGGCCGGCTCCAGCTTCTCGAAAACGATGAGCAGCGCAAGGCCGACGGCTTCCGCCCGCAGCGCGTCGGCCTCAGGATCACCCTCGGCCGGCAGCGGCGCGACGACCGGATCGGGCACCCAGGTGTCGAGCGGATCCTCGCGGCGCGCCTTCCGTGCGCGAAGCATGTCGAGACAGACGCGCGCAACGACCGTCGTGAGCCAGCCACGAACGTTGTCCACGCCGCTGATGTCGGCCCGCCCTGCCCGAATCCACGTCTCCTGCACGGCGTCGTCGGCTTCGGCCAGCGAACCGAGCATGCGGTACGCCACGGCCCGCACGTGCGGGCCGTGCTCCTCGAGTATCCGGGCAAGGCTGTCGGCACCAGCCATCTGTCACATTCCTCCGTCGCGATCCGTCATTGTAGTGGGCGGACCGATCCGCCCTTCGAGACGGAGGTTCGTGTTGAGCGTGAACAGGCTGATCCGCCAGACGCACCGCTGGGTGTCGATGGTCTTTGCCGTGCTCGTCGCCGTCCTGACGGTCGTGTCGCTGACGCAGGAAGTGCCGCCCGAGTGGATTTACTACCTGCCCATCCCGCTGATCGGCATCCTGCTGCTGACCGGCGTGTATCTCTTCGTGCTGCCGTACACGGCGGGACGGCGCGCACGACGGGTCGGGGAATAGCCGCGCACCCTACCTGCGCACTTCGCGCTCGCGGCGCTGCTCTCCGGCGACCAGGCCGACGAGCTCGTCGAGCTCGGCCGCTTTCGTTTCAAGAATGTCGTCGAGCGACAGCAGGCCTTCGAGCCTGCCGTCGCCGTCGACGACGGGCAGCCGGCGCACGCCGTGTCTGTGCATGAGTTCGAGCGCCGACCGCACGGACTCGAACGGGTGAATGGTGACGACGTCGGGCGTCATGACGTCGCCGACCTCGAGCACTTCGAGCTTGTCCGGACTCTGTGCGACGGCGCTCACGACGATGTCGCGGTCGGTGAGGATGCCGATCGGGCGCTCGCCGCGGTCGGGATCGACCACCACGACGGTGCCGACGTGATGGTCGCGCATCCGCCGCGCGGCCTCGGCGATCGTCTCGCCGGGCATGGCGGTGACCACGGCCCTCCTGCAGACATCTCCGACTTTCATGGTTCGCTCCTCTGCCCGTCCCTGGCGCGGCGCAGACGCCGTCCGGACGGACTCGTCACCCCTTGACGACGATGATCGGCGCCAGCCGTGCCACTTTCCACGACAGACCGGCGGCGTGCGCCGCGTCGACGACCTCGTCGACGTGCTTGTAGTAGCCTGGCGGCTCTTCGGCGCCGCCACGCATCGATGGGCTCTTCACGATGATGCCCCGTGCCTTGAGCTCGTCGACGATCTGGCGTCCGTGCCAGGTACGCACCGCCTGGTTGCGGCTCATCGCCCGCCCCGCGCCGTGGCACGACGACGACAGCGAAAGGCGCTCGCTTTCGGGCGTGCCGACGAGCACGTACGACGACGTGCCCATGGTGCCACCGATGAGCACGGGCTGGCCGACCGGACGCAGCGCCTCGGGCAGGTCGGGGTGTCCAGGCCCGAACGCGCGCGTGGCACCCTTCCGGTGGACGAAGACCTGCTTCTCGCGCCCGTCGATAACGTGCGTTTCGAGCTTGCACGTGTTGTGCGAGACGTCGTAGAGCAGCTCGAGCGTCGCCTTCGGCAGCATGCGCGCGAAGGCCTGGCGTACGAGGTGCGTGATGATCTGCCGGTTGGCGAGCGCGCAATTGATGCCCGCGCGCATCGCGCCGAGATACCGCTGTCCGAGCTCGGAGTGCACCGGCGCGCAGGCGAGCTCGCGGTCGGGCAGATCAATGCCGTGCTGCTTCGCGGCGACGGCCATCTCCTTCAGGAACTCGGTGCCGATCTGGTGGCCCATGCCGCGCGAGCCGCAGTGAATCGAGACGACCGCGTCGCCCGCGCGCAGGCCGAACGCGCGCGCGACCTGTTCGTCGTACACCTCGGCCACGCGCTGCACCTCGAGATAGTGGTTGCCCGAGCCGAGCGTGCCCATCTGGTCGCGCTGCCGGTTGCGCGCCTTCGCCGACACGTTCGACGGCACGGCGCCGGCCATGTGGCCGCGCTCTTCGATCCGCTCGAGGTCCTCGTCGCGCCCGTAGCCGTTCTCGACGGCCCAGGCCGCGCCGCCCTCGAGCATCGCGTCGAGCTGGCGGTCGTCGAGCACGATGCGGCCGCGGCTGCCGACACCGGCCGGCACGCTGCGCGACAGCTCGTGCGCGAGGGCCTCCTTCACCGGCTCGATGTCGTCGGCCGTCAGGCCCGTAATCAGCGTGCGCACACCGCACGAGATGTCGAAGCCGACCCCGCCGGCCGACACGACGCCGCCCTGGTCGGGGTCGAAGGCCGCCACGCCGCCGATGGGAAAGCCGTAGCCCCAGTGCGCGTCGGGCATCGCGTACGACGCCCTCTGGATGCCGGGCAGCGTCGCCACGTTGATGATCTGTTCCCGGACTTTCTCGTCCATCTCGCGAACGAGCGCTTCGGACGCATAGATCACGCCCGGCACGCGCATCGCGCCGTGCTGCGGGATCCACCATTCGTGATCGGATCTGCGTTCGAGCGTCGTCAGGTCCATGCCTTCCTCCCTCAGACGTCGACGACACACTGCACGCGCCAGCCGTCGGGACGTTTTTCGACCGCAAGGGCGGTGAAGGTCGCGCCCTTGATCTCGACCGCGGGCTGATGGCGCGCCTGCTCGACCGGCTCGCCGAGCGCGATCGCGCGCAGCTCGTCCCCTTCGATCGTCACCGTGTAGTCGCCGAAGACCATGCCGCGCACGCCCATCTCGTAGATGAGCGCGTCGAGCCACTCGAGCAGGAGCAGGTCGTCGGACGGCGCCCGGCACGTCACCTCGACGGCCTCGACGGGGCGGATGCCGGCCGGGTCGGTGATGACCGCCGTCAGGGCCAGGCCCGCCTGCCTGAAAGCCTCGGCCTTGGTCGGCCCCATGCCGACGACGCCGATGTCGGCATCGTGCGGGAAATGCGACCACGATGCGGAAGCCATCCCCGGAGTCATAGCCGTGCAGTCGTGTCCAATGGCAAAAGACTCGCCACCGACAGGATACCCGCCCGGCTGAAGCGCTGCAGACGCGGGGCAGACGGGGGGTATGGCGTGCCGCGGAATCCTCCGCGGCACGGCAAGGATGGCGACCTGTCGGGAACGGACGCTACGGCAGCCTGTTGCCGCCGCGGTCGTTGAAGTTCGCGAGGCCGCTCTTCACGATCGCGCCCTGGAACTCGCTGCCCTGCGCGTTGACGACCGCCGAACCGCTGGCGCCGACCGCGCCAAGGCGGCCGACGACGACGCTGTCGACGATGGTGACCGTCGACATGCCGGTGGCCGCAATGGCGACGGCCCCGGAGCGGATCTCGGAATTGCGGATCTGCACGACGCAGCTGCCCGACGCTTCGATGGCGATGCCGGGCGCGTCGATGATGACGCCGTCGAGCTGCACCGACCGCAGGCCCGAGCACTGGACCGGCTGGGCCTGGCGCAGGTTCCGGCCCGTCGCCGCCGACGCGCTGCCGCCCGCGCTGCCCGTTGCCGCCGACGCGGCCGCCGCGCCCGTGCTCCGGGCGGCGCCGGTCGTCGGAACGTCGACGAGCGTGTCGCCGACCTGGATGCGCTGACGTCCGCCGCCCTCGTCGACGGCAATCGTCCGGCCGCCGACCTCGATCGTCTGGCCGCCCGGCCGCTGCTGCACGACGATGTTCGACCCGCCGACGCTGACGCGCGTCGTCTCGGACGTCTTCCGCACGTCGACGTCGGGGCTCGTGGCGACGAAGATCTCCACGCGCCGGTTCTGCGCACGCCCCTCGGGATTGTCGGACCCGTCGGGCATCGTGTTGTAAGCGACAGGCTGCCGCGCTCCCATGCCACGGGCGACCATCATCGACGCGGGGATGCCCTCGTCGAGGCTCAAGTAGGTGATGACGGCCGCGGCGCGATCCTCCGACAGCTTCTGGTTGTAGGCCTCGGTACCGATCGAGTCGGTGTGGCCGACGACGACCACCTCGCCGCGTCCGCGGTCACGAATGACCTGTGCGACGCGGGCCAGCGTGCCGCGCGCCTCGGGACGGAGCGCCGCGCTGTCGAAATCGAAGAGCACATCGCCGCCGAGCGCCAGCCGGATCGATCCCTCCTCCTCGCGCGCGCCGAGCTCCACGAGCACGTCGTCGGAGCCATCGCGGGTGACACCGACCCGCTTCCGCCACCCGTCGTCGGTCGCGTCGACCTGCTGACCCGGCGTGCGGACGCGGACGAAGTCGCCGTCGCGCTCGACGGCCACGGTCTGTCCGGCGTTCGTGACGCCAGCCGACTGCGGGCGGGCCAGGACCGTGCCCGACGAGCCCAGCAGCAGGGCCGCCGACACCACCAGGCACCAGGTGCGTCCAGGATTACACATCTCCAGCCCAACGACACCACATGAAATCTCGTAG
>QGVF01000062.1 GCA_003242705.1 Acidobacteriota bacterium | reverse complement strand
ATCTCCCGTGCGCGTCCAGACGATGGGCTCGACCACGGACGTGCCGGCCGCAGCAGCGGCCTGTGCGATGCCGGCCAGCGGCGCCCGCAGGTTGCGCTCGACGTCGACAGCCAGCGCCTTGAGCGGCGAGACGTACACCACCCGGAGCCGCTCGCGCACCGGCGGCGGCGGACTGAACATCAGCCGATCGAGCGCCGCGAGGAACGCGGCCAGCGTCTTGCCCGACCCGGTCGGCGCGAGAATCAGCGTCGACTCGCCGCGCACGATTGCCGGCCAGCCCTTCCGCTGGGCCTCGGTGACGGACGGAAAGACCGACCGGAACCACTGCCGTACCGGCGGCTCGAACAGATTCAGCGGATCACGCGACACGGGCGATATCTACGAGGCTACATCACGGCAGCCCGTCCGGCAGGAGACGCGACGGATAATCCCCGACGTGCGCCTCTCCGTGCTCCTGCCCGTGTTCAACGCCGCGGCCACGCTGCCCGCCTGTCTCGCGAGCATCCGGCGCCAGACGTTCGAAAACTGGGAATGCGTAATCCTCGACGACGGCTCCACCGACGGGTCGCGCGCCGTCGCCGAAGCGGCGGTCCGGCAGGATCCACGCTTCCGGCTCATCGTCCAGCCGCACGCCGGCATCGTCACGGCTCTCAACAGGGGGCTCGAACTCTGCCGCGCGCCGATCATCGCGCGGATGGATGCCGACGATGTCATGCGGCGGGAGCGGCTCGAGCGTCAGGTGGCGGCGCTCGATGCGGATCCGTCGCTGGCGGCCGTCGGCTGTCACGTGCGCCTGGGGCCGCGCGAGACCGTCTCCGCGCGGCTCGCCGAGTACGAAGCGTGGCTGAACGGCATCACCACACCCGAGGCCGTCGCGCGCGATGCGTTCGTCGAGTGTCCCGTGGCGCACCCGACGCTCGTGATGCGGCACGAGATGGCGGGGTCGGGCTACCGCGACTGCGGCTGGCCCGAGGACTACGACCTGATCCTCCGCGCGCTTGGCCGCGGCCTGCGCATCGGCGTCGTCGCTGAGCGCCTGCACTTCTGGCGCGTGCGTCCGGAGAGCCTGAGCCGGACCGATGCGCGGTACGCGATCGAACGGTTCACCGCCTGCAAGGCGCACCATCTTTCCCGCGGTTTTCTTGCGGACCGATCCGAATACGTGCTCTGGGGATACGGCCGGACGGGCCGCATGCTGCACGCGGCGCTGGCGCGGTTGGGTCACCGCCCTGCGGCGATCGTCGAGGTCCACCCGGGCCGGATCGGGCAGCGCATCCACGGGGCGCCGGTGATTCCACCCGATCGATTGCCGGAGGTTGCACAGGATCGGCGGGTTGTGGCGTCGGTCGCGCGACCCGGTCCGCGGGCGGACGTCCGCGCCGCGCTCGACGCCATGGGGTTCGTCGAAGGGCGCCACTACGTCTGTGCGGCCTGACGCATGATTCGATGCACGAGAACGTGCTTGTGGGCCGACCCGTCCGTGACTATGCTTAGGGCCTCCCCGAGAAGGTTCCGGAAGAAGGTCGTCCGAGAAACTTCATGCTCTTACGCAGGACGTCCGGTCAGGCTTCGCTCGGCCCCGCAGAAGGCACGTGTCGCGAACATGCCCTTCAGCTCTACGACTCTCGGGAACAGCTGGCCTCGACGGTCGGACGATTCGTCGCGACCGCGCTGAGTGAAGGCCGGGGTGCAGTCGTCATTGCCCGGCCGGTTCACCTCGAAGGCATCGACGCCGATCTCACCGCCAGGAATATCGATGTCGCGTCGGTCCGTGAGGCCGGACGCTATGTCGCGCTCGATGCCGACACCACGCTCGCGCAGATCGTCGGTGCCGACGGCATCGACCGCGCGATGCTCGACGATCTTTTGCAGACGACGATCCTGCCGCTGCAGGGTCGTTTTGGCGGCGTGTCGGTGTGCGGCGAGATGGCGCCGCTCCTCTGGGAGCGGGACATGCCGCTGCTCGCGCTCGAGCTCGAGGACATCTGGAACGGCTTTGCACGCGACGTCGGCTTCCCGCTGCTGTGCACTTATCCCATCAGGCTGTTCGAGCGGACGACGGGCGCCGGCACGTTCGAGACGATGCTCGCGCACCACGGCCAGGTGTTCCCGGGTGGAGCCTTCGACGCCATGGCCGCCGACGACGCCGCACGGCGGCTGCTGGCCAGCCTGCAGCAGCGCGCGCTCGCCTTCGACGCCGAATCGGAACGTCGCCGGATGAACGAGACGCAGTTCCGGCGGCTCATGGCGCTGCTGCCGGTCGGCGTCTGCACCTGCGAGGCCCCGTCGGGCGCGATCAGCTACTACAACGACAAGGCGGCCGAGCTCTGGGGGCACGCGCCGGTCATCGGCGATCCGGCGGTGCGGTACTGCGGCGCGCTCCGGCTCCGCCATGCCGATGGCCGGCCCCTGCCGCACGACGACAGTCCGATGGCGGCGGCGCTGCGGGACGGCGTCGAAATCCGCAATCACGAGCTGACATTCGAGCGCGCCGACG
The DNA here is from genome assembly GCA_003242705.1 of Acidobacteriota bacterium. Lineage (GTDB taxonomy): Bacteria > Acidobacteriota > Vicinamibacteria > Vicinamibacterales > SCN-69-37 > SCN-69-37. Next base: position 17,864 of record QGVF01000062.1, on the reverse strand, counting down.
GGACGTCGGTTGCCGTGTTCGTGAACGTCGATCCGATGCGCGACGACGCCGGCCGGGTGACTGGCGCGGTCAGCGTCTTTCACGACATCACGGAGATCCGGAAGACGGAGCAGGCGCTCTCGGATCAGCGCCAGCACCTGCAGACGCTGCTCGAGACGCTTCCCGTCGCCGTCTTCCTGGCCGACGACGACGACTGCCGGTACATCGCCGGCAACCGCGCCGCATCGGACCTGCTGCGCGTCCCTCCCGGCGGCAACTTTTCGAAGACCGCGCCGACCGAGCACGCGCCGGGCCACTTCCGGATTCTGCGCGACGGCCGCGAGATTCCGAGTGAGCAGCTGCCGATGCAGCGCGCCGCGCACGGCGAGATCGTGGCCGAAGAACCGATGCAGGTCGCTTTCGACGACGGCACGGTGACCGACCTGCTCGTCACCGCGCAGCCGGTCCTCGATCCGACGGGCCGCCCGCGTGGATCGGTGGCGTGCATGCTCGACGTGACCGAACTGCGCCGCGCCGAGCGCGCGCTGCGCGAAGCGAGCCGGCGCAAGGACGAGTTCCTCGCCATGCTCGCCCACGAGCTGCGCAACCCGCTCGCGGCGATTCGCCACAGCCTGAGCGTGCTCCGCCTGGCTGGCGGCTCACCCGGCTTCGATGCAGCGCCGGTGTACGCCGTCATGGAGCGACAGCTGGCCCAGCTCGTCCGACTGGTCGATGATCTGCTCGAGCTGTCGCGCATCACGCGCGGAACCATCGAGCTTCGCGAAGAGCCGGTCGATCTGGCCATGGTCATCATGAACGCAATCGAAACGTGCCGGCCGCTGATCGACGCACGACAGCACCACATCCACGTCGATCTGCCGCCCGGCGTCATCGTCCGCGGCGATGCCGTCCGTCTGAGCCAGATCTTCGGGAACCTGCTGAACAACGCTGCACACTACACCGAGCCGGGCGGCACCATCACGGTGACCGCCGCGCGCGACGGCCGCGATGCGGTCGTCTCGGTCCGCGACACGGGCATCGGGATTCCTGCCGAACTGCTGCCGCAGATCTTCGAGGTGTTCGCCCGCACGCGGCATCCGGGCCGCTCGAACGAAGGCCTCGGCATCGGCCTGAGCCTCGTGCAGACGCTGGTGCAGATGCACGGCGGTTCGGTCGAAGCCAGAAGCGACGGTCCCGGCAGCGGCAGCGAGTTCGTGGTGCGCCTGCCCGTCATCGATGCAGCCGACGCCGCCTCGGACTCGTCGAAGGCCGACGCGCCCGGCGTCAGGCTCGAGCCCGAACCGCTTCCGCCGGTGCTCGTCGTCGACGACAACCGCGATGCGGCCGACAGCCTGCGGATGCTGCTGGAGCTCGCCGGGGCGCCGGTCGACGTGGCCTACGACGGCACGTCGGCGCTGGCGCTGCTGCAGTCGCGGCGCCCCGCCGTGGCATTCGTCGACATCGGCATGCCGGGCATGGACGGCTACGAGCTGGCGCGCAGGGTCCGGGCCGACAGCCGGCTGGCGCGCGTCACCCTCATCGCCCTTACCGGCTGGGGCTCCGACGACGACCGGCGGCGCTCGAAGGACGCGGGGTTCGACCACCACCTCGTGAAGCCGGTCGACTTCGAGACAGTTCGAACCCTGCTTCGAACCGTGGACACGAGGTCGGACTGACGCGGGAGATTCCCGCTGGCGTCTCCCTTGCATCGCCTCCCTGCCATCGGAGTTGTGCGATGCCCATCCGACGCCCGAGGGGCGCGGCGTTCCCTCTTTCGGCAGCCGACGATCATCCTCCTGTAACCAGCGACTCCCCTGCCGCGGGCAATGGTGTCGTACGCCTGGCGGCCGGCATGGTGATCGCGGCCGTGCTCGTCGCGGCTCTGTACTTCGGTGCCGAGCTGCTGATGCCGATCGCGTTTGCCGTCCTGCTCGGCTTTCTGCTCGATCCCGCCGTCACGCGCCTGACGCGCATGGGGCTGCCGCGTATCGCCGCGGTGCTCGTCGTCATGGCGCTGGTCCTCGGATCGCTCGTCGCTCTCGGCGCGTACCTCACGAGCCACGTCCGCAGCCTTGGCGAGGAGCTGCCGGGGTACCAGTCGACGATCCGCACGAAGATCCGCGAGCTGCGCCGCACGACCAGCGGGCCGGGCATGCTCGACGGCGCGGTGGAAACGCTCGATGCCGTGCAGGAGGAAATGAACCGGCCCGCGCCGGGCGACACCGGCGATGCGGCAGGCGGGCCGCCGATGCGCGTCGAGGTCGTACCGCCGGCCGCCCAGCCGCTCGCTGTGGCCGGCGCGTGGATCGATCGCGTCAGCGGCCCGGCGACCTCGCTCGGCATCGTGATCCTGTTCGTCGCGCTGATCCTGCTCGATCGCAACGACGTGCGCGATCGGCTGCTCGTGCTGGTCGGCGCCGATCTGCATCGCGCGACCGACGCGCTCGATGAAGCCTCGCAGCGCATCGGCCGGTACCTGCGCATGCAGCTCATCGTCAACGTGACGTACGGCGTGCCGATGGCGCTGGGCCTGTGGTGGATTGGCGTGCCTGGCGCGATGCTCTGGGGCGCTTTCGCGACGATCATGCGCTTCGTCCCGTACATCGGGCCGCTCGTCGCCGCCGCCATCCCGCTCGTCCTCGCCTTTGCCGTCGATCCCGGCTGGTCGATGCTGCTCTGGACCGCTGCGCTCATCGTCACGCTCGAGCTCGTGAGCAACAACGTGATCGAGCCGTGGCTTTACGGCGAGAGCACGGGCCTGTCGGCCATGGCCATCATCCTGGCCGCGACGTTCTGGACGACGATCTGGGGGCCAATCGGTCTGGTGCTGTCGACGCCGCTCACGGTGTGCCTGTTCGTGCTCGGCCGCTACCTCGAACCGCTGCGCTTCCTGCGCGTGCTGCTCGGCAGCGAACCCGTGATGCCGATGCCCGAACGTCTCTACCAGCGGCTCATCGCCAACGACGTGATCGACGCGCGAGCCATGGCGGTCGATGCCGTCCTTCGCGTGCTGCCGCGCGAAGCCGGACCGGACGACGTGGCGCAGGCCGTCATCCAGTTCTATGACACGGTCGGCGTGCCTGCGCTGCGTCTCGCCAGTGAGCGGCACCGCGACATCGCCCGCACCGAACATCGGCTGCGAATCGCGAGCGGGATGGATCAGGTGATTGCGGCGCTCGCCGAGCGATTTCCCGTGCCGGTCGAGCCATCCGCACGCGTGCGCGTGATCTGTCTCGGCGCGCGGTGGGAGGTCGACGCCCTGGCGTCGGCCATGCTCGCCCACGCGCTGACGCTCTCGGGACATCAGGCCGTCGCCGTCAGCGCCGCCGCGCTCGACACCACTCAGCCCGGAATCGACGACGACACGGCGGACGCAGACGTCATCTGCATTTCGACGTTCAGTCCGCAGCCGGCGGCACAGCTGCGGCTGCTGGCGAGCCGGCTGCACCGGCTCCGGCCCGACGCGTGGATCCTGGCCGCCGCCTGGAGCGCGCCCGATACAGCACTCGACGGCACCGTACGCTCACGCACCGGCGTGGACGCGGCGGCGCGCAGCGTCCAGGAGCTCGTCCGCCACGTCAGCATCCTGCTTCATTCGGCCCGTCAGGACGGCTACGTCCCTGCCCCGATCCCCGACGACGAGGAGGAGCGCGCAGCCGCGCTGCGCGCGTCGGGAGTGCTCGAGCCGGTGCATGCGGCGGCCTGCCGCGACGCCGTGACGCTGGCCGCCAACGCGTTCGACGTCGACTACGCGCAGGTCGCATGGGTCGACCGCGACCGGGTTCACACCCCTGGCACGCTGGTGCCATCGCCCCCCGACGAGCCGGCCGACAGCCTGCCGCGCGCCCATTCGATCGACGCCTACGTCGTGAGCGAGGGGGGTGCGGTGGTGGTGGAGGACACGGCCCGCGATCCCCGATTTGCCGAAAACCCGAGACTGGCCTCGAACCGCATTCGCTTCTATGCCGGCGTGCCCCTGCGCGATGAGGACGGGCGGATCCTCGGCAGCTTCGGTATTCTGCATAGAGAACCCCGAGACATCGGGCCGGGCGAAATCGACGTTCTGGAGTCGATGGCGGCCGACCTCATGCAGCGCCTTCGCCGCGACGTGCACCTGGAGCAGGCCGCCGACGCCTGACCCGCACCGGGCTTCTGGAAGCCGTCGGGCTGAATCCTTTTCCTGCCGTCGGCACTCTGCATAAGCAGGAGATGACGGTTGCGGGACTGATTGTGACGTTTGGCGCCGGCGCCGCGCTCGGCCTGTTCGGCGGGGGCGGATCGCTGCTGATGGTGCCGGCCCTGGTCTACTGCTTCGAACGCCCGGCGCTCGAGGCCACGACGTATTCGCTGCTGGTCGTCGGCATCGTGTCGGCGCTCGGCGCGATGGTGCGGCACGGCCGCTCGCAGCTGCCTCTGCGGAAGGTGGCGCCTTTCGGCGTGCTGTCGATCGCAGCGTCGTACGCGATGCGGGCCGTGGTCGTACCGGTGCTCCCGGCCGTCGTACCGGCGGGGCCGTTCGCGCTCGAGCGCGACGCCCTGCTGATGATGCTGTTTGCCGTCTTCACGGGCGCGGCGGGCGTCATGATGGTCCGCCAGCGCTGTTGCGCATCGGGCCCTCGAACCTCGCCGGTGCTCGTGCCGATCGCGGCCATCGGCACGGGGGCGCTCACCGGACTGCTCGGCGTCGGCGGCGCGTTTCTCGTGCTGCCCGCGCTGGTGCTCCTGGTCGGTCTCGAAGTGGACGAAGCGGTCGGTGCGTCGCTCGTTCTGGTGGCCGCGCAGTCGCTGGCCGGCGTCGCCGGCGGCGCCCGGGCCATTGGCGCACTCGATCCGGCGCTCGCGGCGACGCTCACGGGCACGATGCTCGCGGGCCTGACGCTGGGTCTGTGGATCGGCCGGCGGGTCGCGCCCGTCCAGGTCAGGCGCGCCTTCGGGGTGCTCACGATTGCGGTGGCTGTCGCCACGGCCGTCCAGCAGCTGATCTGAATCCTTTTCGCCGGCCCGCGACTCTGTCATTACATGAAGGACTCGACGATTCGACGCATTTCACCCGACGAGCTCGATGCCGCGCGGCACGGCGCTGCCCCGCCGCAGCTCGTCGACTGCCGGTCCGCCGCGGAATTTGCGGGCGGACACGTGCCGGGATCGGTGAATATCCCGGTTGAGGAAATGAAGGCGCGCCTGGACGACATCGATCCGTCGCGCCCCGTGGTGTTCATCTGCGCGTCGGGGCGCCGTGCCTCGATCGCAGCCGGGCTCGCGGAATCGGGCGCCGACGTGGCCGTCCTCGACGGCGGTATCGGCGCCTGGACGACGAGCGGCCGGCCGCTGGTCGGCGCGCGTCGCCCGACCTGGTCGATCGACCGTCAGGTGCGCTTCATTGCGGGCGTGCTCGCGGCGATCGGAGGGCTTGGCGCGCTGCTGATTGATGCCCGCTGGGCGATCGTGCCGGTCGCGCTCGGTATCGGGCTGGCCGTCGCCGCAGCCGCGAACAACTGTGTCCTGGCATCGCTGCTGATGCAGATGCCGTGGAACCGGAGGCAGGCATGATTCTGAGGCACATCTACGAACGATCGATCGCGCAGTCGGCCTACCTCGTCGGCTGCGCGCAGACGGGCGAGGCGGTCGTCATCGATCCGCACGTGGACATCGAGCGCTACATCGAGGCGGCGCGGGCCGAGGGCCTGCGCATCGCCGCCGTCGCCGAAACACACATTCACGCCGACTACGTGTCGGGCGCCCGTGCCCTGGCCGAGGCCACCGGCGCGACGCTCTATGTGTCGGGCGAGGGCGGACCCGAGTGGCAGTACACCTTTGCCGGCGAGCCGCACGTGCGCGTCCTGCACGACGGCGACGTCTTCGAGATCGGGCGCATTCGGCTGCAGGCGGTGCACACGCCCGGTCACACGCCGGAACACCTCATCTACCTGGTGACCGACGGCGCCGCCGGCGATCATCCGCTCGGCGCGTTCACGGGTGATCTGCTCTTCGTCGGCGACATCGGCCGCCCCGACCTGCTCGAGCGCGCGGCGGGCCTGAAAGGGACGATGGAAGCCGGCGCGCGAACGCTGTTCGCATCGCTCCGCAGGCTCGACGCGCTGCCGGATCACCTGGTGATCTGGCCCGGTCACGGCAGCGGTTCGGCGTGCGGCAAGAGCCTGGGCGGCGTGCCGGTCTCGTCTCTCGGTTACGAGCGGCTCACCAACTGGGGCCTGCGTGAGCGCGACGAAGCGGCGTTCGTCGAGGCCGTGCTCTCGGGCCAGCCGGAGCCGCCCATGTACTTCGGCGAGATGAAGCGCGTGAACAAGTACGGTGAGCCGGCCTGGACCGGCGCCGCGTTCCCCGAGCTCGACGATCGCCACGTTGGCGCCGCACTCGACGCCGGCGAGCTCGTCGTCGACGTCAGGACCACAACCGGTTCGGAACCGACACTGCCCGGCGCCCTCGTCGTGCCGTTCGGCGCGAACTTCGCCACCTGGGCCGGCTCGGTCGTTCCCGCGGCCACGAAGCTCCTGCTGCTGGCCGACGACGCCGCGCGGGCGCGCGAGGCGGCGCGGGTGCTGGCGATCGTGGGCCGACGCGACGTAGCGGGCTGGATTGCCCCGGCAACGTTCCACGCGTGGCAGCGTTCCGGCGGACGCGTCGACGAACCGGCAGTCGTGGACACGATCGAGCCGGGCGATCTGCCGCTCGACGTGCGCAGCGGCACCGAATGGGACGCCGGCCACATCGAGAACGCACGTCACGCGCCGCTTGCCCGGCTGTCGGAATACGCGGCCGATCTCGACCGCGACGCGTCGATCGTCGTCTACTGTCAGTCAGGCGCGCGTGCGACCGTCGCCGCCTCGGCGCTGCGCCGTATGGGCTTCAGGCGCGTCGCCACGCTGCGCGGCGGCTACGAGGCGTTCGAACGCGCGGCCTGAAGCACCCGAGGTGCCACGGACCTGCGATAATTGGCCGTGTCCGACTTCGAGTCGCTGGCCAACGCGCACAAGGACGCCGTCTACCGGCAGCTCATCCGCACCTGCGGTAATCCGGACGACGCGGAAGACGTTCTGGTCGAAGCGCTGATGCGCGCCTACCAGAATCTCGAGCAGCTTCGCGAACACACGGCATTCCGCGCCTGGCTCGCCCAGATCGGGCGCCGCGTCTGCTGGCACCTCAGGCGGCGCGAAGAACTGCTCCCGATCGTTCATCTGTCGGCGCTCGAGACCGACGGGTTCCAGCCGGTCGATCCCGCGCCGCTGCCCGACGCCATCGTCGGCCGGCAGAGAATGCGGGAGCTGCTGCAGGAAGCGGTCGACCGGCTCGCGCCGGAGTACCGGAAGGTGTACGAGCTGAGGGATCTGCAGGGCTATTCGGGCGCCGAGGTGGCCGAGATGCTCGGCATCTCGCTCGCCGCCCAGAAGTCGCGGCTGCACCGCGCGCGAACACAGGTGCGCCGGTTCCTCGACCGCGCGCTGGCCGAAGCCGCCTGAGCCGGCCGGGCCCCGAAGGCTCCGGCCGGCCAGGCCATCGACGTCAGCTCACGCCTTCCGCCAGGATGGCGCGCGCCTTCGCGTCGGGATCGATCGCCGCTTCGGTGGTCGAATCGAAGATCATCATCGCGCGGTTCGATTCGGTGAACGGCTGCCACTCCGGAAGCCCCGGGTGGTTCGGATCGCCCGTGCGGGCGAAGGCCACGAGCGCGCCGCTCATCTCGGCCGCAAGGCGCCGCGCCTCCTCGCCACCGCCAGTAGCCTGCAGACACAGGTCGACGTTGTCGAACCAGAACGCCAGGTCCTGACAGTGGAACGCCAGCGGACGACCGTCGAGCACCGGCGTCTTCCAGCCGAACCAGTAGTGATAGACCGGCGCAGCCTGCTGCGCGGCCTTGCGTTCGGTCTGCAGGATCGCGCCGCGGCGGAAGACGTCGGCGCCAATCAGCCCGCGGACCTCGAACGGCTTTGCGTCGGGGAAGATGTCGCGATACGCCTCGATCGCGCGCGACGTGCGGTCGCCGAGCTGCTGCGTCAGCTGGTCCGTCACCTCGTCCCACGTCAGCCGGTGCGCGTCAGGCTGATCGATGCCGGTCGTGAACTCGTGGAACGTGTTCCCGACGAGGAACGGCACGTTCGCCGAGAGGGACGGCGCTTCCGGATCGAACGGCGTTTCGGGCAGCACCGTGCCGTCGACCACCGGCTGCCAGCCAAGATTGATGACGGGCGCCGCACCCGGCACCGGGAAGCGGAACGCGATGACCTTCTGCTGCGCCGCAAGTGCCGCCCGCAGCAGCGTGTCGGCATCGACCTCGTGCAGGCGGCTCACCTGCGACCGGCCGATGCCCAGCTCCTGCATGACGGCGGCCGTCAGCTGCTGCGCCTGGTCGGGCGTGTTCGCCGCGATGAACGATCCGCTGATCGCCACCGCCTTGTGGAACAGCCCCTGCGCGGCCGGCATCGCCATGAGCGTCGTTACCTTCCCGCCGCCGCCCGACTGGCCGAAGATGGTCACGTTGCCGGGATCGCCGCCGAAGTTGGCGATGTTGTCGCGGACCCACTCGAGCGCCTGCACCAGGTCGAGCATGCCGACGTTGCCCGACTGGGCGTAGCGATTGCCGTCGATGCCCGACAGGTCGAGGAAGCCGAAGACGTTCAGGCGGTGGTTCATCGAGACAAGCACGACGTCGTGCTCGCGCGCGAGCCGCTCACCGTCGTACGGGCGCAGCTCCTGGCTCGATCCCGACGCGTAGCCGCCGCCGTGAATCCAGACGAGCACCGGGCGCCGGCCGGCGCCGACCGACGGGGTCCAGACGTTGATCCGCAGCATGTCCTCGCCCGTGAACCCGTCGTCCCACTGGTAGAGGAACTGCTCTTCCTGGTTGACCCAGCCGGCGCGCGGCGGATGCGGGCAGACCGGCCCCCAGGCCACGGTCGGCCGCACCCCGGTCCACGGCGTCGGTGGCCGCGGCGGCATGAAGCGGTTGCCGCCCGCCGTGGTGTCGCCGTACGGAATGCCCTTGTAGACGTAGACGCCGTTGCGTACGAACCCGCGCACGCGGCCGGCCGTCGTCTCGACGATGGCCGAATCGGGCGTCTCGACCACACCGTCGACCGCCGACGATCCGCTCGGTCGCCGGGCCGTCGACGTCGTGCCCGACTGACACGCCGCCGTGCCGAAGGCGGCCGATGCGCCGGCCAGCAGCGCGGCGTGCTGCATCCAGCGCCGCCGGTCCAGTCCCGCGGCGGTCAAACTCTCCCTGTCCTTCGTGCTCATCACGGAATCTCCTGATAGTGGTGCCTAGCCGGCCGCGACAGTCTACCGGTTCGCGAGCATCGGACGGAACGGGTCTGCTGCCGATGAGGACGGAAGCGGTCACGTCCGCGGCTCGAACAGCGCGCCACCGCAGCTATCGCGGACGGACGGGAATGTCGTAGTGGTAGACCTCTTCGCGCACGCCGAGCGACTCATAGAGGGCGACGGCCGGTGCGTCCGGCGGATCGGCCTGCACGTAGATCACCCACGCGCCGAGTCCGGCCGCGATCCCCTGCAGGTCACGCACGAGGCCGGTGGCAATGCCTCGGCGCCGGTACGCGGCCCGTACGCCAAGGTCGTAGATGTAGACTTCGCTTCTCTCCTGTTCGAACTTGCGGAGCTCGTAGGCGGCGAGGCCACCGGCAACATGATCGCCCTCACGCGCCACAAGCGCGATAAACGATGGGTCTGCCAGCAGCCGGCGCAGGTAGTCGTCCGACGGCTGCCGCGACAGGTAGGTCTCCGGATCCTCGAAGACTTCGGCAAAGACCGCCAGCAGTTCCCGCATCACAGCCACGTCGTCAACGCCGAGGCGATCGATCGTGAACACGCTCATGTCCCATCATCCGTCAGCCGGGAGGCAACGCGCGCGCACGGATCTGCGCACGTCCGGCCGACCGGCGGCGGGTGACCGGCAACGACGACGGCGCGCAGGCTTCGACAGGCCGTCATCCGCCGATCGCGACGACACTCCGTCCCGGCAGAATCCACCGGTCTCCCCTATTCGTCACGGACCGGTTCCCAGGCGCCGGCAGGACGGTCGAGCTCGTCGCGCGGAAACAGGTCGGTGTTGAAGTCGGTGAGCGTGCTCCGATCGAAGTCCGGCCCGTACCTCGCGAGCTCGACCAGGTAGTGGTCGAGCGGGTCGTCGATCGGAATCCCGGCCCGCTCGTAATACGCACGGACGTCCGGGACGTCGAGTCGCGCCCGCACGGCCGCGCGATCGAACGGAATCGGGTCGACACTGCCGATGAGGAGGTCGGGCAGGACGAGCACGTAGGGAAAGACACGCACGAATGCGTTGTGCACGCGCCTGGTCGGCGACCAGGTCACCGCCAGTCCGTTCGGGCGCAGCCGCGATCGCAGCAGTTCGAAGTAGCCGTCCGAGAAGAGATTGCCCGAATACGCGCTGGTCGGCCTGAGCGCGTCGGCTTCGACGATGTCGAAGCGCGCGTCGGTCCGCATGAGGAAGAGTCGTCCGTCGCCGGCCACATGCCGGATGCGGGGATCGGTCAGCAGGCCCTGGAGTCCCGCATCGGGAAAATCCGTTGCGAGCCTCTGGAGCGTCACAAGCTGCGGAGTGACGATCTCGATAGCGGTGATTGTCCCGATCTGCGGGCGTCCGGCGGCCGCGTATACGGTGTCGCCCGATCCGAGGCCGATGATGGCGAGGTCCTTCGGGTCAGGGTGAATGAACGCCGGAAGCAGGCCCAGCGCGGTGTGGACGCCCCCGTACGGGATCCAGCTCTGCCCGATGCCGTTGACGAATACCGTGACAGCCTGATCGTCGCGGCGTAACACCGACAGGCCGGTGGCGTCCTCGGCGAAGACCAGCCTCCGGCCGGCGGCGCCGTGCAGCGTCGACCAGAGGGCGCCGGCGTCGGGCAGCAGCCACAGCGATGCGGCAACGACAACCGTCGGCAATGCGATGCTCCAGCGGGTCGACGCGAGACGTCCGCGCGCCGGCTCGCCGTGGCCCCGCTGCATCACGAAGGCGAGGACCGGAAATGTCAGGCTGACCGCCAGCAGCGCGCGCATCGTGCCGGTCGTGCCGATCGCGCTGAGCGCGAGCCATCCGGTGGCAAGCGTCCCCGCCGCGCTGCCCGTGATGTTGGCAAGCAGCAGTGCGCCGACGCGCCGCCCGAGCCGCGCGAAGTCGGTCTGCACGACGCGCTGCAGGACCGGGAACGAGAAGCCCATCAGGAAGGTCGCCGGCCCGACCAGCAGCGCGGGTACGACCACGTACAGCAGCAGCGCCTCCCATGGCAGATGGCTGGCGGGATCGGTGAAGACGCGTCCGTCGAGCCACGGTCGCAGCTGCAGCCGCCGCATCACCTGCCCCACCTCGAGCGGCTCGTAACCCGCCAGGTAGGTCCGCAACCACTCGACGCGGTCGGCCAGCGCCACGAGCACGAGCAGCGCCGCGCCCGTCGCGGCTCCAATCGCGCCCTGCAGGGCAAGGAACGCCTCCGCGGGGCGCCGGAAGCGGCCGGCGAAGCGGCTGCCGGCAAGCGAGCCGAAGCCGAGCCCGCCGAGGTACACGGCGAGCAGCGTGCCGAAGGTGAACGCGGTCGATTTGACGAGCACGCCGAGCAGGCGGAACCAGACGATTTCGAGTGACAGCGCGAGGAAGCCGGCGAGCCCGTAAACGACGGCCCAGACGGCAAACGACGGTCGCCATCCACCGGCGAGCTGTCCGCCGTCACGCGGCCCGGCGCTGTTGCCGCCGCCTCGCTGGGCCTGCGGCTCACCTCCGACGACGGTGGGAACCATCGCCTCGGCCGGCGTCGACTGCCGGAGCGACCACGCCACGACCGCCGCGCAGACGAGGTTGACGAGGGCACCGACGCGGAGCGAGCCGGCGAGACCGAACCGCGGCAGTACGAACCAGGTCGCCGTCAGGGCACCGGCGGCCGCACCCAGCGTGTTCAGCCCGTAGAGCTGCCCGATGCGCACCGGCGCACGGTCGAGCCGTTCGGTCATCGCCCGCGCCAGGAGCGGCAGCGACACGCCCATGAAGAACGTCGGCCAGAGCAGCGCGACGAAGAGGACGAGCACGGTGACCGGCGCCGGCAGGTCCAGTGGTCCGAGGCGCGCGTACAGCACGTCGTAGAACAGCACATGGCTGAAGGCGCCGAAGGCCGCAATGGCCGTCTCGGCAAGCGCGAACAGCCGCAGGCAGCTCTGCGCCGATCGGCGATCGGCCAGGTGGCCGCCGCCGAGATGCCCGAGGCCGAGGCCCGCCATGAAGGCGGCAATCACCAGCGTCGACGAATAGACGTCGCTGCCCGAGAACAGCATGAGCAGCCGCTGCCAGACAATCTGGTAGAGCAGCGCGGCGGCTCCCGACAGCACGAAGACCCAGCGGGCGGCAGTCTGCGACAGCAAGGCGGCTACAGCCTACTGCAGCCCGGCTCCGACCCGTCCGGGACACAATGCGAAAGATGACTGAACACGGCCATGCCTGCAGCCGCCTGCGGGCGTCATGGCCGGGAGACAGGTAGCGACATGGACATCACACGGAACGGATCGCAGCCTTCGACGATCGGCCCTGCGGGGTGGTTTACCGGGATGGTGCGCATCGATCCGCTCTTTGAGCGCGAAGAGCCGTCGCGCGTGGTCGGCGTGCACGTGACGTTCGAGCCGGGCGCACGGACCGCCTGGCACACGCACCCGCTCGGCCAGACGCTGATCATCACGTCGGGCGTCGGACGCGTGCAGCGCTGGGGCGGCCCGATCGAGGAAGTCCGCCCCGGCGACATCGTCTGGTTCGCGCCGGGTGAGAAGCACTGGCACGGCGCGTCGCCGACGAACGCGATGACGCACATCGCCATCCACGAGAAGCTCGACGGCAAGGCCGTCGACTGGATGGAACAGGTGAGCGACCAGCAGTACCAGTCGGAGTCGCCGGGCTACTTCTGAGGCCGCCCGATCGGATCGACGGCCGGGCGGTCGGTGCGGGTGGGACCCGATCGTTCGTCGACGAAACGGCGCCAGAAGCGAGCGTCGGGCCAGCGGCGCGCCGCGCGCCGGTACAGGTCGAGCCGCTGCTTCTCGTACCGGCGTGCGATTGCCTCGAGCTCGATCGCCGCGCGGCTCCACGCCTCGTCGTCGCCGCCGAGGGCGCGCAGAACGACATCTGCGCCGTGGCACGCCGAGCGGAGCGCCGACGTCAGGCCGTCGCCGCCGATCGGATCGCGCGCCAGCGCCGCATCGCCGATGGCGATCCATCCGGGCCCGGCAGCGGGCGACGTGACCCAGGTGGCCGACCCGATGATCGCGTCGAGGCGCGGGTTGCCAACGCGACGCGCGTGGATCGGCGCGCCGGCGAGCGATCGACGTGCGGCATCTTCGTAGCGTCCATCGGATACGAGCGAGAAGTCGGTCATCCACCCGGAGAAGAGCCGTCCGTTCAGCAGCGGTGCCGAGTACCACCACCCGTCGGCCACCGCCTCGACGATGAGTGCGTCGGGCTCGACCGGATCGGGATCCGTCGTGCCCGTGACCAGGCAGAGATTGTCAATGCGACGTCGCGGGGCCAGCCGGACGCGCCGCGACGTGCGTCCCGTCGCTACCACGAGACATCGCGCGTCCACCGCACGACGACTTCCTTCGGCATCATCGGCGACCTCGACCTGCCAGCCATCGTCGGTGCGATCGACGCGTTCGACCGAACCGCGCGCGACGTCGACGCCCTCCTGCCGGAGCCGATCGCGGAGCCATAGATCGAACCGGGCCCGATCGACGTGCCATGCGGGCCCCGAGGCATGCAGGGTGAACACCGTCCACTCGGGCTCGGGGCCATCCCAGGCCGCGGCCATGACCGAACACGGCCAGGTCAGGTCGAGTGGCATGCGCTCCCAGAGGTCTTCGTTCTCGAGGATCGTTCGCCCCTCGGGCGACATGATCTCGGCAGCTTCGACCCGCCGCGGCTGCTCGCGATCGACGACGAGCACACGGGTGCCGGCGCGGGCGAGCCGGAGCGCGGTCACGGCACCGGCGGGTCCTCCTCCGGCAACGACAACGGTGTAGTCCATCTCGAGCGTCGGACGCGGTAGACTGCAGCCCTCGTCCAACAGGGAGGTAATCATGGCCCGGGGGAACGCGTCCAGCGGCCGGTCGGCCGTCGGGCAGCGGGTCGGCCGGCGGTCGTTTCTGGTGCACGGCGGACGGGCGGCGCTCGGCGGCCTCGCGGCGGGTGCGGCGGGTGCCGCCGCGCTGCGCGCAGACATGCGGCCCCTGTCGGCCTCACAGAGTCGCGATGCGGCGCACGCAGCAAGTGCGCGGCTGGCCGAACGGCTGCGGACGCAGTACAGCTTCCAGATCTCGGTCGACGTTTCCACGATCGCGCAGGGTCTTACCGTGGCGGCGGCCGCACTCGAGGGCGGTGTCGATATCGTCGAGATGGGCACGCCGCTGCTCAAGACGCAGGGCGTCGCGAACGTGGCCCCCGCGTTCCGCGAACACTTTCCCGATGCGCTGCTTCTTGCCGACATGAAGACCATGGACGGCGGCGGGGGCGAGGCGCGGGCGGTCTACACGGGAGGCGCGAACATCATCGATTTTCTGGCGCTCTCGGGCGAGGCGACGGCAAGGTCGGTGTGCTCGGTGCGGGACGAGATCCGTCAGCGCGACGCCGAAGTCCCGAGGCTCGCGTTTGCCGACATCCTGCTTCCGCATCAGGGACCGGCCTCGCGGGCGGTGGAGGTGGCCGAGCGGATGGCCGACATCGGCGTCGACGGCGTGGGCGTGCACCTGCAGGCCGACGCGCGGCGCCTCGATCCGACACTGGTACAGAGCGGCTATCTCGAGGACGCGGCGCGCGCGGTCTTCGAGCGCGTCGGCGATCGCGTCGTCGTGCAGGTGGTCGGCGGGTTGAGCCTGGCCCAGGCGCAGGCACTGGCGAAGTCGGGCCTGCGCGCGTTCGTCATCAGCGGCAACCTCGGCGTCGCCGATGGCGGGAGCCGCTACGGGTTGCCGTCTGCCGAAGTGGCAGCGCACGTCGCTGCGTTCGTGCAGGGCGTGGCCGGTGCGCGGCGCTGAAATCGACGTCGAGACTGCGGCGTATGCTCTGGCCCTGCGACCGGAAAGTGTACTGCCGGTCGCACGCGCGGCGATCGGCGCGCGCCTGTCACCGATCGGGCAGCATCACCAGTCCGAGGATATGGAACTCGTCGAGTCGATGCTCCTCGGCGAGCTGGCGGATGTTCTGCTCGGGTGTCGCGCCGATGCCGTGCGCCCGGAGCCTCGCGACGAGAGCCTCCGGATCGGTCTCGGTCACCGCGGCGAGCGCCGCGAGCGGCGCGTCGACCAGCGCTTCGGAGATCGGCCACTTCAGCTGCGGCGCCGTAATCCTGCCGAAGGAGAAGGTCGAGACGAGGAGCAGGACGAGGAAGACGGCCACGCTCGCGCGCCCCCAGCCTGTCCGGAGGTGCCTGGCGAACGCCCGGTAGTTCACCGCGATGTGCGCGATGGTGCCGACGATGAACACCCACGAGAACCACTCGTGGGCGAAGACGAGATAACCCGGAACGACATCGAAGAACATCAGCACACCCGAGACGGCCATCAGGACGAACGAACCGATGGTCACGGGCGTGGCCCAGGTGCGCAGACCGAACGATCGCGTGGTGCTCATGACTGCCTCCGCGGCGTGGCACGTCCTCGTCCAACCGACGGGACGCTTCGTAATACGAACTATTCTTGGTACGTATTACGAACCATGTCAAGATGGCGTTCCCATGAAGAGGTCATCGCCCCGGAGGCCTGCCGCGGTCCGCGACGAGGGGCTTGCCGATGCGCTCGTCACCGCGTCGTTCGTCATCGCGGCCCAGCTCAGCCGCATCGGTGCCGAGCATGGTCTGTCGCTCACGCTCTGCCGCGTGCTCGGCATCCTGCGGGACCGGCGACCGCGAATGAGCGAGCTGGCCGACTATCTCGGCCTCGAAAAACAGACGATGTCAGGGCTGATTGCCCGGGCAGAGGAACGGGGGCTCGTCGCGCGGGCACCGAACCCCGAGGACCGGCGTGCGACCGATGTGATCCTGGCGCCTGCCGGAGCCAGACTTGTCGAACGCATGCGCGCGGAGGCGCTCGAGGCGCTGGCACCGCTCGTCGCGCCCCTGGACCCCGCCGATCGACGCAGGCTTCAGGCGCTGCTGCAGCGCATGCTCGCCGCCCGGGACGGCGCGGACGGCCGCTGAATCGTCACTGCGGCCGCATCCACGACCCGTTCGGCACCGGCGCGACGGCCAGGCGGCTTGTCACCGACGGGCCGGCGTCGTTCGGGAGCGGGCTCGCACCGCGTCGGCCACCAGTCTGCGAAAGAACGTCGCACCAGGGTCGCGATCGGTGCGCGCGTGCCAGACAAGCTGCATCCGGAAGCGCACCGAAGGGACTGGCATCGCGACTGCCTTGAGCGGAAGCTGCCGCAGGAACACCATCGCCATCCGCCGGGGCATGCCCGCGACCCAGTCAGTCTGCGAGGCAATGGCCGCTGCGGCGGCAAAGCTGGGTACCGCAATCGCGATATCGCGGTGCAGTCCGTGCGAGGCGAAGAACTGTTCGGCAATGTCGTGGCCGATGCCGGGTCCGCCGAGCGCGAGCAGCACGTCGATGTGGCGCAGCGCGTTGAACTGCTCTTTCGACATCCGTCCGCGCACCTGCGCGTGGCCCCGGCGCACGACCAGGACGCCTTCTTCCTCGTACAGGTCGGCAGCGTGCAGGTGCGGTGCCGCTTCCCGGCCCGGCGGCAGGGCGGGCGCAATGGCCGCGTCCACATCGCCCGCCACCAGTCCTCCTGAGGCTTCGAGCTGATCGACGCTGATGACCCGCAGCGATGCTTTCGGCAGCTTCTTCGCAAAGACTGCCGCAATGCGCGGGACTTCCGATACCTGCTCCGCATCCGAGCACGCCAGGGTGAACCGGCGGAGGCTGCGCCCCGGCTCGAAGTCCGCCTGGCTTTCGACGATGCGCGCCATCGCGGCCACGGCTTCCGCAAGCGGCGACGCCAGTGCCTCGGCACGCGGCGTCGGCACGAGTCGTCGTCCGCTGCGCACGAACAGCGGGTCGTCGAACGTTGCCCGGAGCCGCGCCAGGGCATTGCTGACCGCCGAGGGCGTGACGTGGAGCCGTGCCGCCGCGCGCGTGACACTGCGCTCCTCGAGCACCGCGTGCAGGACGAGCAGTCGGTTCCAGTCGATGGCCGACAGATTCACCATTGGTGAATGAACCTATCACGATCATTCACTTGTCGTTACATGTCGTCGCCCGTAGGCTGCGAAGTGAAGTCTCTGGATGGAGGTGCACATGTCAGCGTACGGGACGCGCCGGGCGGTCATCATCGGATGCGGCATTGCCGGACCGGCGCTTGGCATTTTCCTGAGGCGGATCGGCTTCGATGTCGTCATCTGCGAGCGCCGCACGAGCGAAGCGCTCGACGAGGGGCTGTTTCTCGGGGTCGCACCCAACGGCATGAACGTCCTGGCCGAGCTCGGCGTCGACCAGGCCCTCGAAGCCGTCGGTGTGCCCTGCCGCCGCTTCGAATTCCGGAACGCGCGCGACCGCGTGATCGGCGTCATCGATCGGGAGGACGATGCGGCACGATTCGGGGCGCGGCTGCAGATGGTGCGACGCAGCGACCTGCATCGGGTACTGGCCGATGCGGCGCGTGCGGCCGGCGTCCGGGTTGAGTTCGGCCGGACGCTCGCCGCCATCGACCGGAGTACCGACGCGTCCGTCACGGCACACTTCGCAGACGGCAGCCGCGAGCAGGGTGACATCCTGATCGGGGCGGACGGCATCCGCTCGGACACGCGGCGGCTCGTGCTGCCGGACGCACCCGAGCCCGAGTGGAGCGGACTGTTCGACTG
>QGVF01000061.1 GCA_003242705.1 Acidobacteriota bacterium | reverse complement strand
CTTGTGGGTGGGGGTGTCGTGGGTCGGGGGCCCGGGGTGCCGGTCTGCCCCGATCGGGCGGGGCGGCCGCGGCGCGCGCCGGGGTGTCGCTGATTGCGGCCATCGGCGGGCCGGCCATGGATCGATTCGTCGAGGCGGCCAGACGCGGCGGCGTGCCGCCCTCGGCCATTCATCGGTTTGTCGACAGTCGGACCGCGGCAGGTGCCGTCGCCGGCCTGCTCCGGCCGGGCGACGTCGTCCTCGTCAAGGGATCGCGCGGGACCCGGACCGACGTCGTCGTCGATCACCTGGTGGCGGTGGCCTGATGCTGTATCACCTGCTGCTGCCGCTCAACGAACGCGTCGCCGGCCTGGGCGTGGTGCAGTTCATCACGTTCCGCACGGCCGCGGCGAGCCTGACGGCGCTCGCGCTGAGCCTGCTGCTCGGCCCGTGGGTGATCCGCCGTCTGCGGCAGTTTCAGATCGGGCAGGTCGTGCGTCAGGACGGACCGGCCAGCCACCGGCCGAAGGCCGGCACGCCCACGATGGGCGGCCTGCTGATCCTGGCGGCTGTCTTCGTACCGACGCTGCTCTGGGCCAACCTGACCAATCCCTTCGTGTGGATCGCGGTGATCGCCACCGCGCTCTTCGGGGTGATCGGCTTTGTCGACGATTACCTGAAGATCACGCGCCACAGCCACTACGGCCTGTTTGCCCGCTACAAGTTCATGGCGCAGGTGGTGGTGGCGCTCGGCGTCGGGCTGGCGCTCGTGTATCTGTCGCAGGGAGCGTCGCCGCTCTACAACCTCCGGCTCACGCTGCCGTTCGTCAAGTGGCTCAACCCGGACCTCGGCTGGCTCTACGTGCCGTTCGCGATGGTCGTGCTGGTTGGGGCCACCAACGCGGTCAACCTGACCGACGGCCTCGACGGACTTGCCATCAGCACCTTCGCGGTGTCGGCGGGCACGTTCACGGCGCTGACCTATGTGACCGGTCACCGCGTCTTCGCCGACTACCTGCTGCTGATGCACTTCGAGCCGGTCGGCGAGCTCACGGTCTTCTGCGGCGCGCTCGTCGGCGCGAGCCTCGGCTTCCTCTGGTGGAACGCGCACCCGGCCGACATCTTCATGGGCGACGTCGGATCGCTCGCGCTCGGCGGCGCGCTCGGCACGGTGGCCATCCTCATCAAGCAGGAGCTGCTGCTGCCCATCGTCGGCGGTGTCTTCGTGATGGAGGCGCTGTCGGTGATCATCCAGGTCGCCTCGTTCAAGCTGACCGGCCGGCGCGTCTTCAGGATGTCGCCGATCCATCACCACTTCGAGCTGATCGGGTGGCAGGAGCCGAAGATCATCATGCGGTTCCTGATCCTGGCGATCATCTTCGCCCTGCTCAGCCTCACGACGCTCAAGCTGAGGTGACGATGGGCTTCGAGGTGAAGGGACGGTCGTGCATCGTGGTGGGCGCCGGACGGAGCGGCCGCGCCGCCGCGGCGCTGCTGCGGGCGCGCGGAGCGCAGGTGGCGCTGGCCGACACGGCCGTCGCGATCGACGGCGCCGACGCGCTTGTCGCGTCGGGCGTCGAGCTGCTGACCGGTCCACATCCGGTTGAGCGCTTCACGGCGGCCGACCTGATTGTGGTCAGTCCCGGTGTTCCGCTGACGCAGGCGGCCGTGGCCGCGGCGCGGGCGGCGGGCGTGCCGGTCATCGGCGAAGTGGAGCTCGCGTCGCGCTGGCTCGAAGGGCGCATCATCGCGGTCACCGGCACGAAAGGAAAGTCGACGACGACGACGCTGACGGCGCGGATGCTGGGCGAAGGCGGCATCGCGGCGACGGCAGGCGGAAATCTCGGCGTCGCGCTCAGCTCGCTCGTCGATGCCGCGACGCCCGATTCGGTGCACGTCGTGGAAGTGAGCAGCTTCCAGCTCGAGTCGATCGAGACGTTCCACCCGTGGATCGCGGTCTTCCTGAACCTGGCGCCCGACCACCTCGATCGGCACGCGTCGTTCGAGGAGTACCGGCAGGCGAAGGCGGCGATCTTCCGCAACCAGACCGCCGACGACTGGGCGGTCGTCAACGCGGATGACCCCGGCGTGCTCGCGCTGGCCGAGGGCACGCGCGCCCGGCGTTTCGCGTTCGCCGTTGAGGCCGATCTCGACGAAGGCGTCGGCATCGCACGCGGGTTCGTCGTCGAGCACCGGCACGGCACGACGCGCCGGATCATGCCGCTCGATGCGGTGCAGGTGCCTGGTCGCCACCTGCTTGCCGACGTGCTGGCCGCGACGGCGGCGAGCCTGCTGGCGGGCGTCGAGCCGGCCGCCATCGAGCGCGCCGTGCGCAGCTTTCACGGTCTCGAGCACGCGCTCGAGCGCGTCGCCGTTGTCGGCGACGTCACGTTCGTGAACGACTCGAAGGCGACCAACGTCGTGTCGGCTCGACGCGCCATCGAGAGCTTCGCGGCGGGCGTGGTGCCCATTCTCGGCGGGCGCGACAAGGGGGGCGCGTTCGAGGAACTGCGGCCGGCGATTCAGGCGCGCGCGGCCGGCGTGGTGCTGATCGGCGAAGCGGCCGATCGCATCGAAGCTGCCATTGGCGATCTCGTGCCGGTGCGCCGCGCAGCCTCGATGGACGACGCCGTGACGGCCGCCTTCGGTCTGGCGCCGGCCGGCGGCGTGGTGCTGCTCGCGCCGGCCTGCGCGAGCTTCGACATGTTCACGGATTACGCGGCGCGGGGGCGTGCGTTCCGCGAGGCCGTCCGCCAGCTGGCGGCCCGGACCGTCACGTCGTGAGGCCGCGAACCGGAAAGGAGAGACGCGGGACGTCCGTGTTGCTTGAGCAGTGAACAGTCATCAGTCCGGGCAGGCGATGGGGAGCCGGTCGCTGGGAACACAGACCAATGACGGTCTGTGAGGCCGGTGTCCCTGTCCGGTCCGGCTGATGACTGTTGACGGCTCAATCGACCGTTCCGCATGCGGCAGTCGACACCCCCGACGTTTTCGGGCGGTCGGCTGCGGACTTTAGGCAGGCGTCCGGCGGTCCGGACGCTTCGACCCGTCGCCGGCTCGATGCCGTGCAACGACGGGCAATTCCGGCGAACGACGAACGTTCAGCCGGGCGGAGTTCGACGTGGCGCGCACGCTCAAGTCCGACAGACTGCTCTTCGGCCTCACCGTCCTGCTCGTGGCCTTCGGTGTGGTGATGGTGTACAGCGCGTCGGCCGCCACGGCCGAGAGCCCGTACCACTTTCTCGTCCGCCAGTCGCTCTGGGCCCTGCTCGGCTTCGGCGCGATGTTCGCCGTGATGCGGATTGACTACCGCACCTACCGGCACCCCGCGCTGCTCTCCGGCTTCGGCCTGGTCACGCTCACGCTGCTCGTCGCGGTCTTCTTCTTCCCGAAGGTCAACGGCACGCACCGGTGGCTCACGTTCGGCTTCGCCAGCCTCCAGCCGTCCGAGATGGCGAAGCTGTTTCTCGTGCTGGTGACAGCCGCGATCCTGGAGCGGCGGATGGATCGCGTGAACAGCCGCGAGGTGCTTCTGTCGATCGCCGCGCTGACCGCGACGTTCGTCACGCTCGTCCTGCTGCAGCCCGACTACGGGACGTCGGCCGTGATTGTGACGGTCATCGGGGCGATGCTCGTCTTCGCCGGGCTGCACTTCCGGTTCCTGATTCTCGGCCTCGCCGGCCTGGCCCCCGGTGCGCTGTGGCTGATCATCGTGTCGCCGTACCGGCTCCAGCGGCTGCTGAGCTTTCTCGATCCGGAGGCAGACCGGTTCGGGGCCGGCTATCAGGCGAGCCAGTCGCTCATTGCCCTCGGTTCGGGCGGCGTCTTCGGGCGCGGGCTGATGGACGGCATCCAGAAGCTCTACTACCTGCCGGAAGCGCACACCGACTTCATCTATGCGGTCATCGGCGAGGAGTTCGGCATCGTCGGCACGACGTTCCTGCTGATCTGTTTCGCTGTGCTGATCTGGCGCGCCGCGCGCGTCGGTCTGCTCGCACCCGATCGCTTCGGTGCGCTGCTCGGCCTCGGGATCACGATGATCGTCACGGTGCAGGCGCTGGTGAACGTGAGCGTCGTCACGGCCCTGCTGCCCACCAAGGGAATTCCGCTGCCGTTCGTGAGCAACGGCGGATCGTCGCTCCTGATCAACATGGTCGGGATCGGCGTGCTGCTGAACATTTCCCAGCATGCGACGGCCATGCCCGGACCGGCCGGGCAGCCGCGCGCGGGCTGGATGCTCGAGAGCCAGGAGGCCTGAGTGGCAGCGCGTTCCGCAAGCCGACGGACGGCGTCGCTCACGCTGCTGATTGCCGGCGGTGGCACGGGGGGACATCTGTACCCGGGTATCGCCGTCGCACGCGAGCTGCTGCGCCAGCTGCCCGATGCGGAGGTGTCGTTCGTCGGGACGCAGCGCGGGCTCGAGGCGCGCGTGGTGCCGGCCGAAGGCTTCGAGCTCGACCTGATCCGCAGCGCGGGGCTCAAGGGCAAGGCGGTTACGGCCAGGCTCCGCGGCATTGCGCTGCTCGTGCCGTCGCTCTTTGACGCCTGGCGCGTGCTTGCGCGCCGGCGGCCGTCGGTCGTCGTCGGAGTTGGCGGGTACAGCTCCGGTCCGGTGGTCCTGCTCGCCGCGCTGCGCGGCGTGCCGACGATGGTGCTCGAACAGAACGCGACCCCCGGCCTGACCAACCGGCTGCTTGCACGCGTCGTACGCGCCGCGGCCGTCAGCTACGAGAGCACGCTGCCGTACTTCGGACGGCGCGGTTTCGTGTCGGGCAATCCGGTGCGCGCCGAATTCTTCCGGCCTGCCGATGCCCCGCCGCGGACCGGCCCGCCGTCGTCTGTGCTGGTGCTCGGCGGATCGCAGGGCGCGCGCGCGATCAATCGCGCCATGCCTGAGGCAGCCGCGATCGTGCGTCGCGAGCATCCGGGCGTCCGCATCGTGCACCAGACCGGTCAGGCCGGCTACGAGGAGACCCGCGACGCGTACGCACGCCTCGGCGTCGACGCCGACGTCGTCCCGTTCCTCGATCCGCTCGCCGACCGGATGCACGAGGCCGACCTCGTCGTCTGCCGTGCCGGGGCGACGACGCTGGCCGAACTGGCTGCGGCCGGGCGCCCGGCGGTACTCGTGCCGTTTCCGTTCGCGACCGACGATCACCAGCGTCGCAACGCGCAGGTGCTCGTCGATGCCGGTGCGGCGGCGATGATCGACGAACGGCACCTCGAGCCCGAACGGCTCGCCGCGACCATCGTCGCGCTGCTCGCCGATCCCGCCGCCCTCGAGGCGATGGGAGAGGCGGCCAGCCGTTTCGCCCGTCCCGATGCGGCTACCCGCATCGTCGACCGCATCCGGGAGCTGGCCGCGTGATGTGGCTCGGGCGCACGCGACACGTGCACTTCGTCGGGATCGGAGGCATCGGCATGAGCGGTATTGCCGAGCTGCTCGTGAACGTCGGGTACCGGGTGACCGGATCCGACACGCGTCGATCCGACATCACCGATCGGCTCGCGACGCTCGGCGTCGGCATCCGGATCGGTCACGACGCTTCGCTCGTGCAGCAGGCCGACGTGGTCGTCGTGTCGTCGGCGGTGCGGCCGGATAACCCCGAGATCGCCGCGGCGCGCGCCGCACGGATTCCGGTCATTCCGCGCGCCGAAATGCTGGCCGAGCTGATGCGCCTGCGGGTCGGCATCGCCATCGCCGGCGCACACGGCAAGACGACGACGACGTCGATGGTGGCGTGCGTGCTCGAGGCGGGTGGTCTGGATCCGACCGCGGTGATCGGCGGCCGTCTGAGCGCCTTCGGCAGCAACGCCCGGCTGGGGCGCGGTCAGTACATGGTGGCCGAGGCCGACGAGAGCGATCGCTCGTTCCTGAAGCTGTCGCCCGCGCACGCTGTCGTGACGAATCTCGACAGCGAGCACCTCGAGGCCTACGGGTCCTTCGATGCGCTCGTCGACGCCTTCCGCGACTTTGCCGAGCGCGTGCCGTTCTACGGATCCGTCGTCGCCTGCCTGGACGACGACGCGGTGCGCGAGCGGCTGCTGCCGCAGCTGACACGCCGGACGATCACCTACGGCTTCCATCCGGACGCCGACGTGCGCGGCATCGATCCGGAGGCCGACGGTCAGTCATCGCGCTGCGAGGTGCGCTACGAGCTGCACGGCGTTCCCGCCGGGAGCGGCGAGGCGAGACTCGAGCTTCAGGTGCCGGGCCGGCACAACCTGCAGAACGCGCTGGCGGCCATTGCGGTGGGGCTCGAGATCGGCGTGCCGATCGATCGCATCCTCGCGGCGCTGGCGTCGTTTCATGGCGTCGAGCGGCGGTACCAGCGGCGCGGCGAGGTGCGCGGGGTCACCGTCGTCGACGACTACGGTCATCACCCGACGGAGATTGAAGCCGTGCTGCAGGCGGCGCGCGACGGCAGGCCGCGTCGTCTGGTGGTGGTCTTCCAGCCGCACCGGTACACGCGGACGCGCGACTGCCTTGAGCAGTTCGGACCGGCACTGGCGGCGGCCGACGTCGTCGTGCTGACCGACATCTATCCGGCGGGCGAGGCGCCGATCGCGGGCGTGACGCTCGCGGCTTTGGCCGATGCGATCCGTCCGCACGTCGGCCGGCTGGTGACGGTCGAGCGGATCGAAGACGCGGCGCCCGTCGTGGCCGGACTGGCCGAGCCCGGCGATCTGGTCATTACGCTCGGGGCGGGATCGATCGCGGCGCTGCCGGGACAGCTGCTGTCGGCGCTTGCCGGAAAGGAGGCGCCGTGAGCACCGAGGCACGCGTGCCGCACCGGACGGCGTCGCCTGGCATCACGACGCCGGTCGACCGCCGGTACCGCCGTCCCGACGGCGTGCCTGCCCGACGGCGTCGCCGCAGCCGCAGCTGGGGCGCGCGCCTCCGCGCGGCGGCCCTGGTCCTGCTGGTGATGGCCGGCGCGGGATGGGGCGTCAACCGGGTGCTCGCGTCGGACCTGTTCGTGGTGCAGACGGTGACGATCCGCGGCAATCGCCACCTGTCGGCCGAGGAGATTGAAGCGCTGGTGATCGGGCTGCGGGGCGAGCGCGTGTTCGCGGTCGACTTCGAGACCTACCGGCGACGCGTGCTCGCGTCGCCCTGGGTCGAGCAGGTGTCGCTGGCGCGCGTGCTGCCCGCCACGATCGTCATCGATGTGGTCGAGCGGACGCCGATGGCGCTCGCCAGGCTCGATCAGGTCTTGTACCTCGTCGACAGTACAGGCAACATCATCGACGAGTACCACGCCGAGTACCGCGAGTTCGATCTGCCCCTCGTCGACGGGCTGCTCGAGGCGGCCGCCGATGCGCCGGCGGCCGGCGATCCGGAGCGCGCCGCGTTGCTCACGGCGCTGTTCGCGGACCTGGAGGCCCGGCCGGCGCTGCGGTCGCGCCTGTCGCAGGTCGACGTATCGAACCCGCGCGATGTCGCCGTCCTGCTCGACGACGATCCGGCGTGGCTGCATCTGGGGAAGGAACGGTTCGAGGAGCGGCTGCAGCGGTACCTGGACCTGCGTCCGGCGCTGCAGGACCGCTTCGGGGCGATGGACTACGTCGATCTGCGGTTCGACGAGCGCGTGTACGTACGCGGACGCGAGCGGCGGGCCGCCAGGCGCTGATCGCGCGTCGACGCAGGCAGAGCGGAACGGGGCAGCAGATGGCGCACAGGGAACGGTATCTGGTTGGGCTCGACGTCGGCACGTCGCTGGTCACCGTCGTGGTCGGCGAGCTGATGAGCAGCGGGACGCTCGACATCATCGGGATCGGCAGCGCCGAGGCGAAGGGGATCCGCCGAGGCATCGTCAATCACGTCGAGTCGGCGGCCGACTCGATCCGCGCGGCGCTCGAGGACGCCGAGCTGCGCGCCGGCGTCGAGATCGACAGCGTGCACCTGGCGCTGTCGGGCGCGCACGTCAAGGCCTTCAACAGCCGCGGCGTGGTGGCCGTGGCCGGCCGTAACCGCGAGATCACCCGCGACGACGTCAAGCGCGCCATCGACGCGGCGCGGGCGGTCGCGCTGCCGGCCGGCCGCGAGATCCTCCACGTGCTGCCGCAGGACTTCGTCGTCGACGATCAGGACGGCATTCCGGCGCCGGTCGGCATGACCGGGTCGCGCCTCGAGGTCAACGTTCACGTTGTCACCGGCAGCTCGTCGGCCATGCAGAACATGGTGGCGTGCGTCAACCGGGCCGGCGTCGAGGTCATCGACACGGTGCTTGTGCAGCTGGCCTCGAGCGAGAGCGTGCTCACGGCCGACGAGAAGGAACTCGGCGTCTGCCTGGTCGACATCGGCGGCGGGACGACCGACTTTGCGATTTTCGAGCGCGGCAGCCTCTGGCACACCGGCGTTCTCGCGATCGGCGGCGACCACTTCACGAACGACGTGGCCGTCGGCCTGAGGATGCCGATTCCCGAGGCCGAGAAGCTGAAGCGGCGCGTCGGATGTGCGCACAGCCGGCTGGTGTCGCCCGACGAGACCATCGAGGTCGCGAGCATTGCCGGCCGCCGGCCACGCACGATGTCGCGCCGCATGCTCGCCGACATCCTTCAGCCGCGCGCCGAAGAAATCTTTCAGCACCTCTGGGACGAGATCCGTCGCGCCGGATACGAAAGCTCGCTCAATGCCGGCATCGTGCTGACGGGCGGTGGATCGCTGCTCGAGGGGATGGCGGAGATCGCCGAGGAGATCTTCTCGCTGCCGGTCCGCCACGGTGCCCCCGAGCACTTCGGCGGCGGGCTGGCCGACCACGTCAGCAGCCCGGCCTACGCCTGCGCCGTCGGCCTCGTGTCGTACACGCACCGGCACACGCCGTTCGAGCCGGAGCCGGCCGCTGCCGGCGCGTTCGGCCGCATTGCCGGCCGTCTGCGCACGCTGTTCAAGGACTTCTTCTGAGCTCCGAGGTTTCCAGGCACCAAAGGAAAGGACGCCCGCGTTATGGAAGCACGCCACGCTGTTTCACCCGACCCGCTCCGGATCCTTCTTCATGAGGAGGTCAAGTCAGGCGCACGCATCAAGGTCATCGGCGTGGGCGGCGGCGGCTGCAATGCCGTGAGCCGCATGGTGAGCGCCGGGCTCGGCGACGTCGAGTTCATCGTCGCCAACACCGACCAGCAGGCGCTGCTGCACAATCCGGCCCCCGTCAAGCTGCAGATCGGCAGCCAGCTGACGAAGGGCCTCGGCGCCGGCGCCGATCCGAACATCGGCCGCGAGGCGGCGCTCGAGGACACGGACAAGATCCTCGAGGCGCTCACCGGTGCCGACCTCGTGTTCGTCACCACCGGGCTCGGCGGCGGCACCGGCACCGGCGCGGCGCCGGTCATCGCGAGCCTGGCCAACCAGATGGGGGCGCTCACGATCGCGGTCGTCACCAAACCCTTCCGCTTCGAGGGGCGCAAGCGCGCGCTCCAGGCCGAGGCGGGCCTGCGCGATCTGGCCCAGGCCGTCGACTCGATGATCACGATTCCCAACGAGCGGCTGCTGGCCACCGTCGACCGCACCACGAGCATGGCCAAGGCGTTCGAGGCGGCCGACGACGTGCTGCGCCAGGCGATTCAGGGTATCTCGGACCTGATCCTGGTGCCGGGGCTGATCAACCTCGACTTCGCCGACGTCAAGACGATCATGTCGCGCATGGGGCTGGCCATCATGGGCACCGGCATCGCCACCGGGGAGGGGCGGGCGCGCATTGCGGCCACGGCCGCCATCTCGAGCCCGCTGCTCGAGGACGCCAACGTCGACGGCGCACGCGGCGTGATCATCAACGTGACCGGCGGTCCGGATCTGACGCTGTCTGAGGTGAGCGAGGCGTCGGAGATCGTCTATAACGCCGCGCACGAAGACGCGAACATCATCTTCGGCGCCGTCGTCGATCCGGCGATGGAAGGGCAGGTCAAGATCACGGTGATTGCCACCGGGTTCGATCGCGGCATCGCGCCGCCCGCGGCGCAGTCGAGCGTGCCGACACCGGTCGACCTGAACAGCTACACCCAGCGCGAGCGGCGCGAGGAAGAGGAGCCGGTCGCGGCCGCGGCGGGGGGCGGGGCGCCCGGCCGGTTCGTCCTCAACCGGCGCCAGACGATCGACCTGCGCAGCGCCGTCGCTTCGTCAACGGCCGCCAGCCCGGCGCTCGACGACGAGGAAGATGACGCCGAGTTCCAGCCGCCGCCGTTCCTGCGGCGCCAGGAGGGATGAGCGGCGGGCCGCGGCCGGTCAGGTGCCGGTCGCGGCCGACAGCCGCAGCCCGGACGCGGCCTCGGCATCCAGGAAGATCGTCGCGCAGGGATGCGTCGCGAGGATTGATGCCGGGGCCATGGCGTGCGGCGGTCCGTTGAAGCAGGCCGCCACGGCGCGCGCCTTCCGTGCGCCGTACACGATGCAGAGAATCTCGCCGGCAGACAGGATGGCCGGGATCGTCAGCGTAATCGCCCGCTTCGGCACGTCGTCCAGCGTCGTGAACCAGCCTTCGCCCACCTGCTGACGCCGGCTGACTTCGTCGAGGTCGACCACCGTCAGACGCCGATTCGTTTCGAACTGCGCCGGCGGCTCGTTGAACGCCAGATGACCGTTCTCGCCGATGCCGACGAATGCCAGGTCGATCGGCGCCCGCGCCAGCTCGCGTTCGAGTCGGGCAACTTCAGCCTCGGGATCGGCGCAGCCGTTTATCAGGTGAACATGACCGATGCCGGCCGGCTCGGCGAGCCGCTCGCGGATGAAGCGGGCGAAGCTCGCCGGATGCGAGTCGGCCAGGCCGACGTACTCGTCGAGGTGGAAGAGCTCGACGCGCGACCAGTCGATGCCCGGCGTGGCGACGAGCGCCTCCAGGAACGGGATCTGCGAGCTGCCGGTCGCCGCCAGCAGCCGGACGGTGGCGCGTGTCGACAGCCGCGCTGCGAGCGACGCGGCCGCCTGCGCGGCGGCGGCGCGGTGCAGGTCGTCGACGGTTCGGAACTGGCGGAACTGCATGAGTCTGGTGTGTGACGAACAGCGCCGGTCGACAGGTCAATTCGCGCCGCCGATGGCCGTATCATATCCAGCGGCAACAATGAGCACCCCAACAGGCACCCCCGCGGGCATCCGGATCAAGCTGTCGACCATGATGTTCCTCCAGTATTTCATCTGGGGGGCGTGGTTCGTCACCGTCGGAACCTACCTCGGCCAGACCCTGGGCTTCAGTGGAAGCCAGATCGGGCTGGCCTACGGCGCAACGGCCATCGCCGCGCTCGTCTCGCCGTTCTTCCTCGGCATCGTGGCCGACCGGTTCTTCGCATCGGAGAAGATCCTCGCGGTGCTGCACCTGGCCGGCGCCGTGCTCATGTGGCTGCTGTCGCTGCAGACCGCGTGGGCGCCGTTCTACATCGTGCTGCTCGCGTACGCGCTGTGCTTCATGCCGACGCTGTCGCTGACCAACTCGATCGCCTTCCACCACGTGGCCGACCCGAGCCGCGACTTCCCGGGCATCCGGGTGCTCGGGACGATCGGGTGGATCGTGGCCGGTATTCTCATCGGCAAGGTCCTGATGGCCGACGCGCAGGCGCTGCCCATGCGCGTCGCTGCAATCGGGTCGCTCGTGCTCGGCCTGTTCTCGCTCGCGCTGCCTCACACGCCCCCGAAGGCGGCCGGTGCGCCGTTCTCGGTGCGCGACGCGCTGGGGCTCGACGCGCTGCACCTGCTGCGGAACGGATCGTTCCTGATGTTCGTGGTGGGATCGTTCCTGCTCTGCATCCCGCTGCAGTTCTACTACGCCTTCACGAACCCGTTCCTCAATGAGATCGGGGCGCCGGAGCCGGCATTCATCCAGACGTTCGGCCAGATGAGCGAGATTTTCTTCATGCTCCTGCTGCCGCTGCTGCTGCCGCGGCTGGGCATCAAGGTGATCATGCTCGTCGGCATGGCTGCCTGGGCGCTGCGCTACGTCGCCTTCGGCTGGGGCGATGCCGGCGACGGCATGTGGCTGATCTACCTCGGCATCCTGCTCCACGGCGTCTGCTACGACTTCTTCTTCGTGAGCGGGCAGATCTACACCGACAACCAGGCCGGCCCCCGTGTGCGGGCCGCGGCGCAGGGACTGCTCAACTTCGTGACCAACGGCGTCGGCTACTTCATCGGCGCCTTCGTCTCGGGTCGCGTGGTCGACATGTATGTGCTCGCCGACGGCACGCACGACTGGCGGAGCGTCTGGACGGTGCCGGCCGTCATGGCGGCGGCCATCATGATCCTCTTCGCCCTGACCTTCCGTCCGGCCCGCGAGGGGGCCGGACCGGACCCTGCACGGGCGGCGTGAGTCCAGGTGGTCCGGGCCGCGAGCGGGCGCGCGCAGGTATAGTTGATAGAGCCAGCGCGCCCGCCAGCGCCGCCGGCTGATGACCGGCGCCCGTACCACCTCGACCCGAACGTGTCTGTTCACTCTCAGGCCTCCCGTCCGTTGCGACCGCGACGCGGCGGCAGCGATCCGCGCCTCGGCCGGCGCGAACTGCTCGCGCGCGAAGTCGGTACAATCACGAAGCCGCACGGCGGGCGCATCCGCGTGGCCCTCGCCTTCCCGAACACGTATTTCGTCGGGATGTCGAACCTCGGCCTGCAGACGGTGTACTCGCTCTTCAACGCCGACGATCGGGTCGTGTGCGAGCGGGTGTTCCTGCCGGCCGGCGCCCAGCGCGCCGGTGGCCGTCCGTCGGAACCGCTGGTGACACTGGAGTCGGGCACGCCCGTGCGCGACTTCGACGTCTTTGCCTTTTCCGTCTCCTTCGAGTGGGACTACGTCAACGTGGTGGCCATGCTGCGCATGGCCGGCCTCGAGCCGAGGGCCGCCCGGCGCACGCGCCACGACCCGCTCGTCGTGATTGGCGGCGCCATCACGTTCGTCAACCCGGAGCCGCTGGCGCCGTTTGCGGACCTGATCGCAGCAGGCGAGGGCGAGCAGCTGGTGCCGGCGATCGTCGATACGATCGCCGAGTACGGGCAGCACGACCGTGAGGCGCTGCTCGAGGCGCTCAGCCTGAAGCGCGGCTGCTACGTACCGGCGCTGTACGAGCCGGTCTACGACGGTCCCGGGCGGATTGCGGCCATCGAGCCACGCCCGGGTACCGCTGCGCCGCCGATCGTGCGCAAGGCCGCCGTGCGCGCGACCGACGACCTGGATCCGCCGTTCACGCGCGTCTTCACGCCAGACACGGAGCTTGGATCGCGGCTGCTCATCGAGGTGGTCCGCGGCTGCGCGAATCTCTGTCGCTTCTGCTGGGCCGGCTACAACTACCTCCCGGTCCGGCCGTTCCCGCTCGATCGCATCCTCGGGATTGCCGAGGCGGCGCGGCCTCATGCCAGCCGCGTGGGGCTCGTGTCGATTGCGCTCTGCGACCACCCGCAGATCGTGCCGATGCTCGAGGCGCTCGTCGGCATGGGCTACGGCGTCAGTCCGGCGTCGCTGCGCCTCGACGACCTGACCGAGCCCATCGTGCAGCTGCTGCGCGAGGGAGGCGAGCGGTCGATCACAATCGCGCCCGAGACGGGATCGGACCGCCTGCGCCGGGTGATCAACAAGACCGTCACCAGCGAGCAGATCATCGAGAAGGCCGATCTCATCTTCAGGATGGGTATCGAGAACCTGAAGCTCTACTACATGATCGGCCTGCCCTCCGAGACAGACGAGGACCTGGTCGCCATCCGGGACCTGACGCTCGCCATCCGCGATCGGATGCTGGAGCACGCCCGCCGGCGCGGCAGGATGGGACGGCTCGTTGCGTCGGTGAACCCGCTCGTACCGAAGCCGTCGACCACCTACCAGTGGCTGCCGATGACGCCCGCCCGCGAGATCGACCTCAGGGTGGCCCGGCTGCGGAAGCTCGTCGCCGGCATCGACAACGTCTACTTCAACATCAAGTCGGAGCGGCACTCGTTCTACCAGGGCCTGCTCTCGCTCGGCGACCGCCGGATTGCCGACGTGATCGAGCACGTGCAGCAGAACGGCGGCGACTGGCGGAGCGCGCTGGCCGCCACCGGCATCGATGCCGACGCCTGGCTGTACCGCGACCGGACCGCCGACCCGTTCCTGCCGTGGCAGATCATCGACGGCGCCCAGAAGACGGAGTTCTTCCGCAGTGAGCTCGAGAAGAGCGCCCGCGCCGAGTGGACCCTGCCGCGCCGGCAGGCACCGGTGCCCGCCGGGAGCGTCTGAGCGTCAGATCGCCTCGGCCATCGCTTCTTCGTGCTCCCGGTACGCCTCGAGGATCAGGTCGCGCAGCCGATCCTGTGCCGCGGGATCGGCAAGCGGCCGGAGCAGGGCGAACGACCGCCGTTCGCCGTTCACCGAGTACTGCCGCGCGGGAAACGTCACGTTCCTTCCGCCGTTCTTCCGCTCCCAGATGCCGAAGCCGATCAGCTTGAGACCGTCGAGCGGTCCTCCCGAGAAGTGCAGCTCCGCATCGGCCAGCTTGCCCGGAGGGTTACCCTTGTCGTTCGGAACGAATCGGACTGTCATGTGTGCCTCCTGGAAGACGTACCTGCCGATGGGGGGAGCAAGCGCCGGGCCAGGGGCCCCGCTTCGCCGCAATTGTGCGCGCGGCAACGGGTTAGTGTGACGCTGCGCGCGCGCCTCGATCGCGCCGCGGCGTGAGATGACGCCGGGCGTTACCAGCGGAGGCAATCGGGAGGGGGAAGTGGAACCTGCTGTTTCACCCGCGTTCGAATGGCGCCAGGTGCCGGCCGGACGCGTCGTCGTGGCCGTGCCGCTCGTACCGCTGGCTGCACACTTCTTTTCGACCCGGGACGTGTCGCACCAGACGCGCGATCCCGATTACCGCAGCGTTGCCGCAAGTTTCGGTGTCCCGCCGCGGCACGTCGTCGATGTGCGCCAGGTGCACGGGAGGGACGTCCTCGTGCTGCAGCCGGGCGGAGAGAGTCCGGCTGCACCGGTCGAGGCTGATGCAATCGTGTCGCTCGACCCGGACCGGGTCGCGACGATCCGCGTGGCCGACTGCATCCCGATTCTCCTCGCCGATCGACGTCGCCGGGCGGTTGCCGCCGTCCACGCCGGCTGGCGCGGCACCGCCGCGGGCGTCGTCGAGGCGACCGTGGCGGTACTGGAGCAGCACGGCGTGAGGCCGGCCGACCTGGTGGCGGCCATCGGGCCCGGCATCGGTGCGTGCTGCTACGAAGTCGATCGCCCGGTGCTCGACACGTTTCTGCGTCGCGACGCTGCCGCCGACGCGTGGTTCGTGCCTGCACAGACCGGCGGCCGATGGCGGCTGGACCTGACGCGGGCCAACCGCGACCAGCTCGTCCGATGCGGCGTGCCCGCCGGCTCGATTCACGAGATCGGGTCCTGCACCAGGGATCGTCCCGACCTCTGGCACTCGTTCAGGCGGGAGCGGGATGCTGCCGGGCGGATGGTTGCGGCGATCCGTCTCAGGGCGTCCGGACTCGTCGACCGCTGAGTCCCACGATCACCGCGCGGTGTCACCGGCGCGGCGGGATCCGGTGCGTCCGATGCCGATCACGCCTGGGCGCTGCTGTTGCTGCTGTCGCTGTCCGGCCGGGGATCCGCTTTCGGCGGCGCGTACAGGATCCGCTGGCAGTTGTCGCACGTCACGATCTGGTCGTTCTGCCGCACGTGCTGCGTCACGACGGGGCGCAGCCTCACGTGGCAGGCGCCGCACACGTCTCCGTCGAGCGGCGCCACGGCGATCATACGGCGCTGGCGGAGCAGCTGTTCGTAGCGATACAGCAGCGCCGGCTCGAGCTCCGCGGCCCTGGCCTGCCTTGCCTCGGCGAGCCTGCCGAGCTCGGCTTCGAGCGCGGCCTGCTTCGTTGCCAGCTCGCGTCGCGCTGCTTCCACCTCGTGCTTCGCCGCGTCGACGGCCTGCCGGGCGTTCTCCCGCTCGGCGGCAATCATGTCGGCCTCTTCGAGCAGGATCAGGATCTGTTCCTCGAGCGCGTCCTTGCTGCCGCGCGCGATTTCGATCTCGTGCAGCAGCGCCGTGTACTCCTGATTGGTCTTGACCGACGCCTTGTGCTCCTCGAACCGCGCGAGCCGGCCGTCGATGACCGCGACTTCCTTTTCGAGGGCGTGGCGGCGGGCCTGGTTGTCGGCGGCGCGCTGGTCGACGGCGGACAGGGCAGCCTCAGCGGCGGCAATCCGCTCGTCGAGGGCCGTGGCCGCGGCCGGCAGCTCGTTGAGTCGGCGACGTGCGGTTTCGGCCGCCGAGTCCAGCTGTTGGAGCGCGATCAGCGTTTCGAGCGCGGGATTCACGGATGGGTAGACGTTATCACGAGCCGCGCGCGGGGACGGGAGCGGGAGGACCGGTCGGTGGCCGGAGCGCCTGGCGGGAAAGTGGTGGGCCCCCCAGGATTCGAACCTGGGACCAACCGGTTATGAGCCGGCAGCTCTGACCGCTGAGCTAGGGGCCCGAAGGGGAGTTCGACGCTGCGGAGGCCGGAAGCGGGAACTTCCGGCCCCCGGATGTCGACCCTGCTTACCGTCCCTCGAGGAACGGCCGGAGACGACGGCTGCGCGACGGGTGGCGCAGCTTGCGCAGCGCCTTGGCCTCGATCTGCCGGATGCGCTCGCGGGTGACCGCGAAGCTCTGGCCGACTTCCTCGAGCGTGTGCTCCGAGCCGTCGCCGACGCCGAACCGCATCTTGATGACGCGCTCCTCGCGCGGCGTCAGCGTCTTGAGCACGCTGTCGGTCTGTTCCTTCAGGTTCAGGTTGATGACCGCATCCGACGGCGAAATGACGTTCGTGTCGGGGATGAAGTCGCCGAGGTGCGAATCTTCCTCCTCGCCGATGGGTGTCTCGAGCGAGATGGGCTCCTGCGCGATCTTCAGCACCTTGCGCACCTTCGCCACCGGAATGTCCATCCGCTCGGCAATCTCTTCGGAGGTCGGTTCGCGGCCGAGCTCCTGCACGAGCGCGCGCGACGTGCGGATGAGCTTGTTGATCGTCTCGATCATGTGGACCGGGATGCGGATCGTCCGCGCCTGGTCGGCAATCGCGCGCGTGATGGCCTGCCGGATCCACCACGTGGCGTAGGTCGAGAACTTGTAGCCGCGCCGGTACTCGAACTTGTCGACGGCCTTCATCAGGCCGATGTTGCCTTCCTGAATCAGGTCGAGGAACTGCAGGCCGCGGTTCGTGTACTTCTTCGCGATCGAGACCACGAGGCGGAGGTTGGCTTCGACCAGCTCCTTCTTGGCCTGCTCGGCCTGCGCTTCGCCTTCGAGGATCGTCTGCAGCGTCCGCGTGAGCTCCTCGACCGGCTGGCCCAGCTTCTGGGCCATGGCCTTGATCTCCTTCTTGTACTCGTCGCGGTGCTTGAGCAGGATCTTCTTCTCGTCCTCGCGGACCTTCCGGCGTCCCTTCTGCTCGAGCCGCTGCTCGATGAGCCGGATCTCGCGCTGCCGCGCCTGGATGTCCTCGACGGCGCTCTTCATGCCGTCGATCAGCCGCCGCTTGACCGCCTCGGTGAACTCGATCCGGCGGATCAGGCGCGACAGCTCGACCCGGCCGCGCAGCAGCTTCCACCGCGCCTTGCGGTACTTCTTCTTCTCGCTCTTCGGAATCGTGCCGAGCTTGGCTTCGAGCTTCCTGACCGCCTCGAACTGCAGCCGGACCTTCTCAATCTGCTTGAGCAGCTCGCGCTGCCGCGCCGCGATCTTCTCGTCGGTGATCTCCTCGTCGTTGAACACCACGAGCTCGCGGACCGTCCGCTCGCCGCGCTTGAGCTGCTCGCCCATCTCGATGACCTCGTGGGTCACCTTCGGCGTGCGCGAGATCGACTTGATGACCGCGAGCTTGCCCTGCTCGATGCGCTTGGCGATGGCCACCTCGCCCTCGCGCGTGAGCAGCGGCACCGTGCCCATCTCGCGCAGGTACATCCGCACCGGGTCGTTCGTCTTGTCGAGGGCCCCCGGCGTCAGGTCGAGCTCGCCCTCTTCACCGTCACCCTGCCGGTGTTCGTCGCGGTACGCCTTCTCGGAGTCGACGACCTCGATGCCGGCGCTGCCGAACGTGCTGAAGAGATCGTCGAGCTCCTCCGACGAGGTGATGTCGGGGGGCAGCAGCTCGTTGACTTCCTCGTACAGGAGATACCCCTTCTCCTTGCCGATGGAGATGAGCTGCCGGATCTCGTCGTACTTTTCTTCAATGGACAAGGTGTTCTCCTTCAGACGTTCCCATGTTTGAGCGCATCGAGCTGGCGGTCCAGCTCCGCCTTGCGGCGGAGCAGGCCATCATCGATCGTCCCGGACCGCTGGAGACGATCGATTTCATCCCGTAGTTCGGCCCTCTGTCGCTCCAGGCGCACTTCCTTCAGTATGTGCACGCAGCTGGCGGCATCGGCCACCGGCGCTGCCGCCCGCGCCGCCCGCTCGAGCAGCGCGCGCTCCCCCTCGCTCAGCCGCTCGCGCAGCAGCTCCGGGAGCAGATCTGGCGGCATGTCGGCCAGGCTCGTGGCCAGTTCCAGCACGGGCGCCGAGAGCAGGCCCTCGAGGTCTGCCGGTTCAATCTGCGCCAGTGCCGCCAGCCCCTCGACTGGGCGATGGACGAGCGCCCACAGCAGACCCTGTTCGTGCGGCTTGAGCTGCAGGCTGCCGGCAACCGCGACGGCCGGCGCCTGCGTCTTCCGCTGCGCCGCCGCCCGACGGATTTCGTCGCGGACGACCGTTTCCGTAATGCGGGCCCGGACCGCCACGCGATCGGCGAACAGGTCGCGGGTTGCCGCGTCAGGAATGGTCGACGCCACCGTCAGCATCTGGTTCAGGAACGCGCGGCGATGCTCCGGCCGGTTCATGTCGCGGCCGGCACTGGCCCGGTCGAGCAGGAAATCCAGATACGGCCGGGAACCGGTCAGCCGATCGCGATAGGCCTGCCCGCCATGGCGGCGAATAAAGGTATCAGGATCCGACCCGGTCGGCAGCAGGGCTATATTGACTTGACACCCTTCGGCCACGAGAAGTTCCGACGACTTCGCCGCCGCGCCCTGGCCCGCGGCATCGGCGTCCAGGCTCAGGACCACCTTCGAGGTATACCGCTTCAGCGTCCGCGCCTGCGGCGTCGTCAGCGCCGTGCCGCACAGTGCGGCCACCGGCGTGATGCCGGCCTGCCAGACCTGTGCCAGGTCGAAGTACCCCTCGACGAGGATGCAGTAATTGTGCTTCCTGACCGCCGACCGCGTGACGTCGAGTCCGTACAGCGTGCGTCCTTTCGTGTAAATCGGCGTTTCCGGCGAGTTCAGGTACTTCGGCACCTGTCCTTCGTCGAGCGCCCGGCCGCCAAAGGCGACGATGGCGCCGGTTTCGCGCGCGATCGGAATCATGAGGCGGTTACGAAATCGATCGACCACCCGTCCGTCTTCGCGCTGGACGACCAGGCCTGACCGCAGCTGCAGCCGAAGCGGCACGCCCGCGGCGGCAAACAGGGCGTGGACGGTATCGCGGCCGCCGGCCGGCGCGTAGCCATAACGGAACGTACGGATCGTTTCGGCCGTCAGCCCCCGCTTCTCCAGTTCCTGCCGCGCCCGCACCCCGGCGCGTCCCTCGAGCTGGTCGCGGAAGAACGCCGCGGCCTGCTCGTGCAGCTTCATGAGCGCTTCGCGCTCCTCGGTCTCCGCGCGATCACCGTCGCGCGTCTCCGGCACCGGGACGCCCAGCCGGCCGGCCACGATCCGCACCGCTTCGGGGAACGCCACCTTCTGCTGCAGTTCGACGAACTTGAAGACGTCGCCGCCGACGCCGCAGCCGAAGCACTTGAAGATGCCGCGGTCGGGGCTGACGTTGAATGACGGCGTCCGCTCTTCGTGGAACGGACAGAGGCCCTTCCAGGCCGTGCCCATCTTGCGGAGCGACACCGCTTCGCCGATGAAGGCGACCAGGTCGACCTGTGCCTTCAGGTCGTCGATGAACGCCTGCGGGAAGAGCGCCACGGAGTCAGTCCTTCAGCTCGACGATCGTCGCCGCGCCGCCGCCTTCATGCTCGCCGGCCGGCGAGACCCGCGCCACCTGCGGGTGCTCACGGAAGTAGCTTGCCAGAGCCGCCCGCAATCTGCCCGTACCGTGCCCATGTACCACCCGCACCCGCCGCTCGTCGGCCAGCAGGGCATCGTCGATGAATTTGGCCGCGCGATCGAGCGCTTCGTCGACCGTGGCGCCGACGAGCACCAGGTCGCGCGTCGATCCGGCGGGCGCCGTCCGGCTGACCTGCACACGCGGCGGCGCCTGCCGCTCGTCGTCGGGCCTGCGACTGGAGGAGGCGCCGGCGCGGCGCAGGTCCGCGAGCGTCGTGCGCAGCCGTATGCCGCGCACGTCGACGTCGACCCGTCGGCCCGACACGTTCCGCACGACGCCTTCGGCGTTCATGCTTGCGACGACAACCCGGTCACCGGGCGCGGGGGGACGGTCGAGTGCCTCGCCGACCGGTCCGTCGCCCAGCCGCTCGGCCACGGCGCCGAGCGCCTGTCGGGCCTCGGCGCGCAGGCTGCCGACGTCGCCG
>QGVF01000060.1 GCA_003242705.1 Acidobacteriota bacterium | reverse complement strand
TTTTGAGACTGATCCCATTTAGGACCCGCGTTCATGAATCATTCCGTCCGTTTTCATGCCGTTCCGACCACGCCGTGGCCGATGTGCCTGCGCCCGCTGGTGGCAATCGCAGTTGTCGCCTGCCTGGTCGTCCTCCCGCTTCCGGCCACTGCGGCGCCCGATGACGAGCCGGCCACCGCCCAGTCGCGCCGCGCGACGCTCGACACGCGGCTCGCCTGGAATCTGCCCGCCCAGCCGCTGCAGGCGGCCCTCGATCGCGTCGCTGATCAGACGGGCCTCGTCTTCCGGTTTCACGCCCCGCTGCCCGACGGCGCGACGTCGTCGCCCGTCAGCGGGGTGCTGACCGTCGAGGCTGCGCTCGATGCGCTGTTCGAGGGGACCAGCGTCACCTGGTACTCGATTGACAGCCGCACGATCGCGGTGCAGCCGCTGGCGTTTCAGGCCGAGCCGGTGGTGGTGACCGCGGCCGGCTTCGGGCAGACCACGCGTGATGCGCCGGCCAGCATCACGGTGCTCGGCGCCCCCGATCTCGAGACGCGCCGCTACCAGAGCCTTGCGCACGCGCTCGTCGACGTCGAGGGGGTGGACATCGATGCGAGCGCGGGCAAGACGGGCGGCCTGAACATCAGCATGCGCGGCATGCCGAGCGACTACACGCTGGTGCTCATCGATGGCCGGCGCCAGAACGCGCCCGGCAATGTGACGCCGAACGGTTTCGGCGAGACGTCGACGAGCTTCATGCCGCCGCTGGGCGCCATCGAGCGCATCGAGGTCGTGCGCGGTCCCATGTCGACGCTGTACGGCTCGGATGCCATGGGCGGCGTCGTCAACATCATTACGCGGAAGATTGCGCGCGAGTGGAACGGGTCGTTCACGCTCGATGGAACGCTGCAGGGCGACACGGACTTCGGCAACACCGGCACCGGGGCGGTTTACCTGAGCGGTCCGCTCGTGGCCGATCGCCTCGGTCTGGCCTTTCGGGGCAGCGCCTTCCGGCGTGAGGCGTCGCACCTGAAATACCTCGATCAGGACG
This sequence comes from Acidobacteriota bacterium, assembly GCA_003242705.1. Taxonomy (GTDB): domain Bacteria; phylum Acidobacteriota; class Vicinamibacteria; order Vicinamibacterales; family SCN-69-37; genus SCN-69-37. The sequence goes on along the minus strand of QGVF01000060.1, from coordinate 19,483 downwards.
GCCACGAGATTCCCATCACGGGCATCGGCGGCAACCCGGGCGAGGCGACGATCCGGACTGCAGGCGTCCGCCTGAGTGCGACACCGCACGCGAGTCACGATCTGACGTTCGACGCCGATGGCGCGTGGCAGTGGTACGACAATTCGACCGGCGGCCTCGGAACGGTCGACACACCCGAGCGCATCGGCGGCTACCTGCCCGAGCAGAAGTACAACCGTTATCAGTACGTGCTGGCGCACTCATGGCGTCCGGGCTTCGGCGTGCTCGACTCCGACCTGACGCGAAACACGACCGAGACGATCGGGCGCACGATTCCCTTCATCGCCACCCGTCCCGACGACGCCGGCCGGCCGCGCACACTGGAGGGGACGAACACCATTTTCAACACGAAACTGCTGACGGTGCGCGGCGCGCACACACTGAGGGTCGGCGGCCAGATCTGGCAGGCGCGGATGATCGACGGCGTCGCCGAGGGGCCGTTCGAGTTCACGCAGAACGCGGTATTCGCCGAGGACGAGTGGCGCATCGTTCGGACCGTGGCCGTGACCCTGGGGCTGAGGTACGACCATCACAGCACGTTCGGCGGCAAGCCGAGTCCGCGCGTCTACGCGGTATGGAATCCGTCGCCCCGGTGGACGATCAAGGGCGGCGTCAGCCGCGGCTTCAAGACGCCGCGCCTCGAGCAGATTGCCGACGGCATCAACGGCTTCGGAGGGCAGGGACGCATTCCGCTCATCGGTTCACCCGGCCTGAAGCCCGAGACGAGTACTTCGACGGAAGTGGCGCTGCACTACGCGAGCACTGCCTTCGGCGCCGGCGTCACGCTGTTCCACAACCACTTCGAGGACAAGATCGCGAGCGGCGAGGGCGTCCCGAACTGCAGTTTCGCTGCGTCGCCGAATCGTCCGGGCTGCGTGGACCATGGCTACTGGCCCGACGTCGACCTGTTCGGCCAGTCGATCAATGTCGACCAGGCGGTAACGCGCGGTATCGAGGCGAACGTCCGCGTAGCGTTCGGGCCCCGGGTGATGCTGACGTCGAACTACACCTACACCGACAGCGAGGTGAAGAGCGGCGAAGGTATCGGCCGGCCGCTCGTGAACACGCCCAGGCACATGGCGAACGCGAACCTGCGATACCAGGCCACCGATCGACTGGCGACGTGGGTGCGCGCCGAGGCGCGCGGGCAGCGCGACCGAGGGATCAGCGAGGCAGCGCTCGCCGTCGGTCCGTATCGCGCCTACGAGGTCTATCACCTTGGCGCGTCGTACGACCTGTCGAGCCGGCTGACGCTCAACGCGATGATATACAACCTGCTCAATCGCGACTTCCTGCGCTACATCGCCTACGCGCCGCCGGCCGGGGCGGTGCAGTACCAGTCGATGTACAGCAATCGCCAGGAACCGCGCCGGTTCTGGCTGTCGCTGAACCTGAAGTTCTGATCGGCGCGGGCGGGGGCCAGGCAACGCGCCCCCGCCCTTTTCATACCTGGCCGTCCAGCCGTGCCGGGTGCCAGATACGTCTCGTGTCCCGCGGCAGCAGGCCGCGGATTGTCACACGTCGACGCTCCGGCGGCTGCCCGCCACTGCTGCGAGAAAGCCGGCCAGCGTCCACGACACGAGCACGAGAGCGAGCCAGGACTGGCTCCGGCCGATCCACCAGCCCGCCAGACGGCTGCCGTCGAGCGCGGCCGGCGCGGCGTCGCCGAAGCCGAACAGTACGGTGATGCGCAGCGCGTCGAGTGGATTGATCATCAGCGGAACGATCCACAGCGTCGGGTAACGGTGAACCCACGGGGCTCCTGACACGGCAAGCAGCAGCAGATCCGCGCCGAAGAGCAGGACGAACCACAGGCCCATCACGGCGAGCAGGCCGCGCACGCCGTCCCGGATCCAGAGCCCCAGCGCCAGTCCGGCAGCCGCAAGCGCCAGCGTCAGGCCCGCCGACGCCGCCGCGATTCCGGCCAGCTCGACCGTCAGGCCGCCGACGAGTGCCGCCGGCGCGATCAGCAGCAGCGCGGCCGGCACGATCAGGGCAGCCAGGCCGGCCGCTTTGCCGGACAGCCAGACCCACCGCTGGACCGGCTGCGTGAAGAGCAGCGCCAGTTCCTCGGCTTCACCGTGCGCCGAGCTCAGGCCGAGCAGCAGCGCCGACAGCGACAGCGCGTACAGCACCGCCTGCAGCAGCCACCAGGGCGCCGCTCCCGAAGTGTGGGCCGGCGTGAAGAGCGGCAGCAGCCCGGCCACCGCGGCAATCGCGAGGTGGACATGGAGAAAGCGGTTCAGCCGGTGTGCCGTGATTTCGCGCCTGAATGTCGCCGCAAGGGCGGTGAGACGTGCGTTCGCCATGGCATCTCCTTCAGACCGCGTTCGCCCGGCGCATCACGGATGACGCAAAGGGAAACACGTCGCGCAGCCGGTTGGGAGGCAGCTCGCGGCCGATACGGCCGCCTTCGAGCACGAGGCAACGGTCGGCCCGGTCCTCCCACTCGCCGAGCAGGTGCGTCGAGACAAAAACGCAGCGTCCGTCGCGCGCGGCGCGTTCGAGCTCGCGCTGCAGCACGCCACGCCAGTCGGGATCGAGGCTCAGCCCCGGTTCATCGAGCAGCAGCACGGGTACGTCGGCGAGCAGCAGGATCGCGAGCGCCAGACGCTGCCGCATGCCGCCCGACAGCTTCCCCGTCGGCGTGCCGAGATGGCGTCCGAGGCCCCACCGTTCCACCAGAGTTCCCGCGCGGGAATCGGGCACGTTCCGGAGTCGTGCGTAGAAGCGCAGGAGCGCCTCGACGCTCAATGCGCCGTGGAAGCGCGGCGACTGCGGGAGGAACGAGAGCGCCGCCAGCGCCGCTGCACGGTCCCGCGCGATGTCGTGACCCGCAATCGTCACCCGTCCCCTGTCCGGCGCCGACAACCCTGCCAGCAGCCTCATCGTGGTCGTCTTTCCGCAGCCGTTGGCACCGACCAGAAGCGTGATGCGTCCTGCCTCGGCCGTGAACGTCAGGTCGTCGAGCACCCGGTGGCTGCCGTACGCCTTCGAGATTCGCTGGAGCGTGATCATGGCCGAGCCGCCTTGACGAGCGGCGCCGGATCGACGACGCCGGAAATGCCCGGCAGGGCGAGCCGGGCGTGGACGAAGCGCAGCAGCCGTTCGGCGGGACTGCCCGAAAGCAGTCCGACGGCGGGGAACGGACGGCGCAGCCGGCCGAACAGATCGAGCTCGCGGTGCGGCAGATCGCCGATGCCGTCGCCGTCGAGATCGAGCAGACGCGCGTCCTGCCAGTGATTCCCGCGGCCATCGAGCGCCCAGTGATTCGCGCGGTTCGGCCCGTCGGTTTCCACCTGGTGCAGGTTGCCCGTGAACGTGTTGCCACTGAACACGTTTTCCGCCGAACCATCCGTGATGTGCAGGCCGATGTGGTTGGCCGCGATGCGGTTGTCGAGGAAGCGGTTGCCGTAGCCGTTCTCGAGGAAGATGCCCATCGTGTTGCCCTCGATCCGGTTCGACAGCACGTCGGTGTGCTCGACGGTGTGCATGAGCAGGCCGTAGGCCCGGTGGCTGCGGTTGGCGGCGAACACGTTGTCGCGGAGTACGATGCCGGTCGAATACATCAATGCGGCCCCGGCGGCGCTTTCCCGGAAGACGTTTCCTTCGAAGCGGTTGTCATCCGAGTACATGTAGTGCAGGCCGTAGCGGACCCGCGCGATGTCGTTGTCGCGCACCACGCTGTCGTCGACGAACGAGAAGTACACGCCGTCGCGTGCGTCACGCACGACGTTGCGCTCGATGGTGTGTCCCGACGAGTGCCAGAAGTGCAGCCCGTTGCCGCGGCGGTCCTGGCCGAGATCGACCTCGCACAGTTCGCTGCCGCCCGGACCGGCACTGCCGGCCCCCGGATCGACCGGTTCGAACGTCCGCGTGCGGCCCGTGATCGTATTGCCTTCCACGCGGACGCCGTCGACGCCGCGCACGTACACGCCGTGCAGCGATTCCGAGATGCGGTTGTCGCGGATGATGGCCCGTTCGCCGGTCACGTGAATCGCGGCGTGGTCGGCCGACAGCTGCAGGCCCGATCCGCGGACGTGAAAGCCCTCGACGACGACGCCGGGAGCGCGAACCGCGACGACGTGCGTCCGGCCGTCACCCTGCAGGACAGCCGTGCCGTGACCGCGCAGGTGGACGGGCACGTCGACGACGAACGGGCCGTCGTGCACGCCGGCCGGGACGTCGATGACCTCGCCCGGACGCGCCGTGTCGAGCCGACGCTGCAGCCACCGCCCGTGGCGGTGGCCAGGCCCGGCGTCGACAGCCGGCGCTGATAAATCGATGTCGACCGCAGGCGCGGACCGGACATCGGCCGAAGGCCCCCAGCCGTACGCCGGTGCGACGAGCGCGATCGCGAGTGTGCCCAGGAAAATGCGTCCGGAAGTGATCATGTGTCCTCCCGGACGGTGAGCCAGATCGCGCCGACCAGCATCGGCAGGAACAGCGCCAGGCAGATCGATCCGGAGAGCGGTACGCTCGTCTGCACGAAGTTCGCGATCTGCTGCCGGCCGACGAGCACGGGCATGAACGGTTCGATCGTCATCGGCGCGGACGGATCGAGGTCGTGCCCGTAGGTGTAGAGCCGGTAGGCGAACGCGCCCAGGGAGAAGATGGCGAAGTAGGAGAACAACACCCCCAGGTCGACCAGGCTGCCGATGCGCCCGATGGCGACCGCCCGCAGGCCGAGCAGCGCGAAGACGCCGATGGCGAACGGGATCCACTGCATCTCGACGAAGTCGGCCTCGTGAATCGGCTTCATCCCGATGTAGTGGTTGAGGGTGTTGATCTCCTGGAGGTCCTGTCCGTCATTGCCGGCCTCGATGCTGTGCGCGTAGATCTCGAGCGTCAGGCCCTCCGCGTACTGCGGCGCGACCAGCTGGATGCGCCAGAGCGGCAGGAACGCGCCGGCAGCCAGCACGACGACGCCGACGAACACGACGAGGCGAGCACGCAGCGAGAGCGGTCGATCGAGAAAGCGCTGCAGCGAGGACACGGACATCGTCGGCCCCTCCCCCTATCGCGGCTTCACGGCCAGGTAACCCGACATCTCCTGATGGAGCGCCGAGCAGAAGTTGGTGCAGTAGAACGGGAAGACGCCAGGCTCGGTCGCCCGGAAGCGGACCGTCTTCGTTTCGCCGGGATCGACGATGACGTTGATGTTGTGCCCGCCGATGCCGAGTCCGTGAATCATGTCGGTGGTCTGCTCGGCATTGGTCAGGTGAATCGTCACCTCGTCGCCGGCCGTCACTTCGACGATGTCGGGCACGAGGCGGCTGCGGATGGCAAGCATCTTCACCGTCACCTGGTTGCCCGAGCGGCTGACGCCCGCCTCGGCAGCGGTCCACACCGCGTTCGGATCCGTGTTCTCGGCGCGCGGATAAACCTCGATGGGCGCGATGGCGTCGGCCTTGAGGATCTGCGCGAAGTGCGGCTCGGGTTCGGTGAACGCCTCGTAGAGCATCGTCATCGTACTGCCGGTGATGTCGATGAGCTGGCTCGTTTCAGGCTGCGACGGCCCGACCGGCACGTGGCGTCCCTTCGACAGCTTGTTCATCGCCACGAGGTAGCGGCCGTACGGCGCCTTCGTGTCGCTGCCGCCGACGACGAGATGGCCGATGTTGTGGTGGACGGTGATCTTGTCGGTGACGACGCGGTTCAGGTCGGCGCGATCTTCCGCGGACCAGGGCGGCAGTCGCCACTTCGCGACCGCTGACTCGATGAAGAGCGAAGTGTAGGCGTTGCCCTGACCGTCGAACTGCGTGTGCAGCGGTCCCAGGCCGACCGGAACCTCGCCTTCGACGACGGCCTCGTACCGGATGACGGGCACGCCGCGCACGTCGCCTTCGAAGTCGCGGTTCTCGATGGCCGTCAGGATCTTCTCGAAGTCGAAGACCGTGGCCACCGGCTGGAGCTTGCCCGACGCGACGATCCATCGCCCCGACGGGTCGGTGTCGATGCCGTGCGGCGATTTCGGCACGCCGACGAAATAGAGCACGCCGCTCGTTTCCGCCGGATCGATGACCGGCACGCCGCCGATCGTCCGTGTCCGCCCCTCGCGGACAGCCTGCTCGGCTGCGCGCCAGTTGACGATGGCTGCGTAGTCGCGATCGGCCTGGGTCGAGGTCGCCTCGAGCGTCTCGTAGGCCATCTCGGAGTTGTAGGAGGTCCAGAAGGCCCAGCCGGAGCTCGGCCCCTTGCCGGTCGAGCCGAGATCCCAGTTGAACGGCGGCGTCAGGACCTGCCAGCCCACCGACAGCGTCCCGGTTTCCGGATCCACCCGCAGGCCACTGACCATGCCGCTGAACTCGTCGGCATAGGCCGAGGGCGGTGCGTAGCGGCCCGTCGGCAGCGGCACCGAAAAGCGCGTGGCGACGAGCACGTACTCGGTGTTCTCGGTCACGAACGACGAACCGTGCGTGCCGCTCGAGTTCGGGATGGGGCCGAAGATCTGCTTCGTCTTGAAGTCGCGCAGGTCGATGCGCGCGACGCGGTTGTTGGCGTTGTCGTTGACGAACAGCCAGCGCCCGTCATAGAGCCCGTCGGTCTGTGACAGCCCGGGATGGTGCACGTCGCCCCAGGTGTAGTCGCCGAGCATCGCCTTCGTCTCTTCGTCGAAGCCGTATCCGGTCGCCGGGTACGGCGCGAAGACCGGGATCGTCGCGATGTGGCGCATCGACGGCAGGCCGGCGACGTACACCTGGCCCGAGTGCCCGCCGGAGTAGAAGAGGTAGTACTCGTCGAGCCCGCCGGGCGGGACGTAGGTCTGCGAGGCCGCCGATGCGTCGGAGGCCGGCGCGGTGTCGCTGCCGGGCGCGCCGCAGCCGGCCAGCGCGAGCCCGCCGGCGATCAGCCCGCCGATCATCAGGGTGGGAAGTTGTCGTGTCATGGCCGTTCCCTCGTGGACGTGTGGCTACTCGACGATCAGCACGCCGCGCATGCCGACCTGGAAGTGACCGGGAAATGAACAGAGGTAGTCGTAGCGGCCCGGAGCCGACGGGGCATCGAACGTCACGGTGTCGCGCTCGTTCGGTCCGAGCAGCTTCGTGGCCGCGATGATGTCGCCGCCGCGCGCAGCCGGAAGGTAGTCGGTGGTTGCGGCCTGCGCGGCGTCGCTGGCGAACGCCTCGGGATCGACACCGCCGGCGAGCAGCACCCAGTTGTGGCCCATCGAGAACTTGGGCATGGTGCCGGTGTTGACGAATGTCACGCTGAGTCGCTCGCCGGCCTTCGCGCGGATTTCCGTCAGGTTGAACCTGATGGTGTCGTCGCCGGTGATTTCGATCGGGCGGCCATCGTGCACGGCCGGTCCGGCCGCAGCCGTCGAGTCGCCCGGGCCGGACACGGCTGGTGCGGCCGCCGGCGCCGGGCCGGCCGTCGGTGTCTGCCCGGCCGGTTCGGGCTCAGACCCGCCGCAGGCGGCCAGCATCGCCGCGGCGACGATGGGAGCAAACAGGCGGATGGGACGAAGGATCGTAAGAGTCATGGCATCTCCTGAGCGTCAGTCTGCGACTGGAGATGCCGGCCGATCGTTGAGCTGGCGCAATGTCCCGGCGGAAAGCGTTTCCTAGACTGGCGGCGTGCTGAACCGACACCCGTTCCCTGCCGCTCTTGCCGTGTCCGCCGTCATGTGTCTGCTTGCCGGCTGTGCCGCCGCGCCGGAGGCCGGTCGCCGCTTCGAGGTGACCGGCGTCGTGACCGCCGTTCCCGGCGACGGCACGCTCGTTGTCGCGCACGATGAGGTGCCGGGGCTGATGCCGGCGATGACCATGCCGTTCGTCGCGGAGAGTCAGGCCGCCATCGCCGACGTGACGCCGGGCGATCGCGTCCGCTTCTTCCTCACCATCGACGACGGGGCCTCGCGCATCAGTGACGTGGTCGTCACGGAGCACACCGCGGCAGCGGCGCGAGCGGGTGTGGCGGCGCGGCGGCGCTCGGTGCGCCTCCGGCCGGGCGACGACGTCCCGGCCTTCTCGCTCGTCGATCAGCACGAGCGTCCCGTCAGTCGGGCGACGCTCGAGAATCGGCGGACGATTCTCACGTTCGTCTTCACGCGCTGCCCGCTGCCCGAGTTCTGCCCGCGCATCGTCTCGCGGTTCCAGGGGCTGCAGCGGACGATGGCCGGCGACCCGCGGTATGCCGACGTGCAGCTGCTGGCCGTGACGATCGATCCAGAGTTCGATCGACCGGACGTGCTGGCGTCATACGGGAAAGCCGTGGGTGCCGATTTCGATCGCTGGACGTTTGCGACGGGCGGCAGGGCCGACGTCGAGGTGCTGACGCGCGCCTTTGCCGTCTACGTCGAACGGGAAGGCGCGCTGCCGGATCACACGCTTGCGACCGCTTTCGTCGGGCGGGACGGGCGCGTGGTCGACATCTGGCGCGGCAACGCGTGGGATACCGACGAGGTACTTGCCGCGCTCGACGCGCACGAGTAGCGTCGGCGCCGGTCATCGGACGCCGGGCCGGGCTCTCGCACGTGGACGCTGCTGTCAGTTCCCGCCGGTCACATCCGGGCCGGCCTGTTCGGCCGGCCACGCGATGGTGAGCACGACGGAGCTGTCGCCGATCGCGTCGAGTTCGTGTGGGACGGCGCGGTCGAGCCCGAGCAGTCGTCCAGCCGGCATGTCGAAGACGCGCCCCGCCGCCCGCATCCGTACCCTTCCCGTGAGCGTCTGAACCGTGAGGCGCCCGGCCGTGTCGTGCTGCGGGATCCGGCCGCCGTCGCCGATCGCGATCAGGACGACGCGCAGACTCGGATACTTGATGAGCGTCTTGGCGGTGTGCGTGAGGCCGGACGCCGCACGTTCGCGCTCGAGCTGGGCGAGCTCGGCCTGGAGATCGATCTCCAGGTACGCACCGTCGAGCGGCGCAGGATGTGGTCTCATGTGGGAACCCCCGCCGCGTACCCTATCATCGACGGGTACGGGCGGGGGAAACGACCGGACTGCGTGAACCTCAGAGCGAGGTGCTCTGCTTTTCGGCGATGTCGCCGATGACGGGCAGTTTCCAGCGCTGGTTCTGGAACGCCTTCAGTACTGCGATCAGCCACACCACGAACAGGGCGATGGCGACGATCGGGACCAGCAGCAGGTTGAACAGCCCGAGGACCGGGATCGTGCCGACCACCGCCAGCGCGAACCAGATGACGATGGAGCCAAGGCAGAGGCCGAGCGACTGCAGCGCGTGGAACTTCACGAACGTGCTGGTCTTTTCGATGACCAGGAACACGATCGCCACGATGGGAATGTAACTGATGGCGGCAGCGACATTCGCATCGAGGCCGGTGGACGACTTCTCAAGCAGCTGCTCGGACATGGCACCCCTCGCATTCTCCGCGGCAGATGGGCCGAGGCGACCGGGTTGATGAAGCCGCAGCCTAACATTCCCACCCGGGCTCCGCAACGACGGACACGCGAAATCGCGCCCGGCGAGGTGCTGGACGGACGTGCTGATTCTCGACTGCGGTGAACGGCCCGACGAGACCGAGCACCTGTGGGCGTGCGCCGACGTGCTCTGCTGCGCCTGCGGGGGCCACGCCGGCGACGAGGAGTCGATGCGTCGGGTGGTCGCCTTCTGCGCCCGGTCGGTCGCACGTCTCGGTGCGCACGTCTCGTATCCCGACCGTGCCGGCTTCGGCCGCCGTTCCCCGTTCTCGCATCCCGATATCGTCGAGACCGTGCAGGCGCTGGCCGACAGCCTCGTCGATCAGGAGCGCGCGCTGCTGCGGATGGCGCACGCGCAGGGTGTGGCTGTCACCGCGGTCAAGCCGCACGGCGCGCTCTATCATGACGCGGCGATCTATCCCGACGTCGCGGGCGCCGTCATCGATGCGGCGGTGGCCGTGTTCGGTCCGCGGACACTGCTGATCGGACCGCGGTACGGGTTCCTGCACGACGAGTGCGCGCGCCAGGGCATCCCCTATGCGCGCGAGGGATTCGCCGACCGCCGCATGCGGCCCGACGGCTCGCTGGTGCCGCGCGACGAACCGGGAGCGCTGATCCTTGATCCGGAGGAAGCGGCGGCGCAGGCGAAGCGCCTGCTCGAGACGTACGACGTCGTCTGTGTCCACGGCGACACGCCCGGCGCGCTGGCAATTGCGCGCGCCGTACGTGCCGCCATCGGCAGCGGGTAGGGGACGACCGCGGGCAGTCGTCGCGTCTGTCAGTTGCGGGGGCCGAGCGCGTCGCGCAGCTTGTCGGCGAGCGAGCCGCCGAACGCCTGCGGACGCTCGGCCTCGCCGCGCGCGGCGTACTCGGCGGCGAGTGCTGCTTCCTCGGCGCGCTCGACGGCCGACCGGCTCAGGCGGATCCGCCGGGCCTCCCGATCGATTTCCTGCACGACGACCTCGATCTCGCTCCCGACGGGCAGCTGCTTCCGCAGATCAGCCTCGCGCGGCACGCCACTCTCGGCCGCAGGCACGAGACCGACGATGCCCGGCGCCAGCTCGACGAAGACGCCAAACGGAGCGTGCCGCTCGACGCGGCCGCGGTACACCTGTCCGACCTGGAAGGTTGCCGGCGCGGCCTCCCAGGGGTCGGCCAGCAGCTGCTTCAGGCTGAGCGCAATCTGCTGCTTCTCCTGATCGATCCGCAGGACCTTGACGGTGATCTCCTGCCCGGTCGACACGACCGACGACGGGTTGGTCACGCGCGACCAGCCCATTTCCGACACGTGCAGCAGACCCTGCACGCCGCCGCCGAGATCGACGAACGCGCCGAAGTCGCGCACCGACGCGACGCGGCCCGTGACGACAGCGCCCTCGGTGAGCGAGCGGCGCACCTCGTCGGCTTTCGCCTGCTGCTCGGCCTCGAGCACCGCGCGTCGCGAGACAACGAAGCGGCGCCCGCCGGCAGCGAGCTCGATGATGCGGAACGCATAGGTGCGGCCGATGTGCGTGGCCGGGTTGGTGCCTCGCACCACGTCGATCTGCGAGTACGGGCAGAAGGCGCGCAGGCCGCCCACGGTGACGTGGTACCCGCCTTTGATTTCTGCTTCGACCTTGCCCTCGACCGGCAGGCCCGACTGATGGGCGCCTTCGAGCCGCTGCAGTGACGCGGCCCCGCGCTGCAGGCGCCGCGACAGCGTAATCCCGCCGTTCGTCGAGACGATCGTGGCCTGGATGCGATCGCCCGGCTTGAAGCTCACCTCGCCGTTCTCGTCGGTCAGATCGGCGACGGCGAGCGTCGCCTCACCCTTGTCGCCGACGTCGACGAAGGCCACCTCGGGGCCGATGGCGACGATCGTCCCCTCGACGGTCTGGCCCGTCTCGAATCGAAGCGACCTGATGGAAGCGGCGAACAGCGCCGCGAAATCTTCGGTGTCGTGCTGGCTCACGTAGGTGCTCCTCGATGCGAACAGGACATTGTCGCGCGAATCGGGCCTGCTGCACAGGAGGTGGATACTTCCCCCGTGCCGCGCCCGTCCTGCGGCGGGGGCGAGGGGCGACAACAGGCGGCGGACCGGCCGACGCGGAATCTGGCGTGCGGTAGCATCGCGACGTGGGGGAGATTCGCGTGCCGATCCCGATCGTGCCGCTGGGCGACCGCGCCGTGCGGATCCCGCGCCCGCCCCGGTCGTCGGCGCGGGCCCTCCTCGACGAGCTGCGCACCTGGCCGTCGGTCGTCGACGTCGTCGTCGGGCGCGAGGATGTTGCCGTCTACTTTGCCGGTTCGCCCGTCGTGGATCCGGCGGCGATCGCACGCCTCACGCGTCTCGAGGCCCGCGACGAGGAGGCGCGCATCGTCGAGCTGCAGGTCGTCTACGACGGGCCTGATCTGGAAGAGGTGGCGCGGCTCAGCGGCTTGTCCGTCGACGACGTGATTGCGCGGCACACGGCGCCTCTGTACGAAGTCGAGACGATGGGCTTCGCCCCCGGCTTTGCCTACCTGACAGGCCTTGACCACGCGCTGCACCTGCCGCGGCGGGCAACGCCGCGTACGCGCGTGCCGGGCGGTTCGGTCGGTCTGGCCGGAGGCTACACGGGCGTCTATCCCTTCGATTCGCCCGGCGGCTGGCACCTGCTCGGCCGCGTCGTCGATGGCCCGATGTTCGATGCGCGGGGCGCCCGGCTCCGGCTCGGCGATCGCGTGCGGTTCCTGCGATGCGGCTGACCGTGGTGCGCGCCGTTGGTCTCGTGACGGTGCAGGACCTGGGCCGTCCGGGGCACATGCACGAGGGGCTCGCGCCCGGCGGCGCGCTCGTGCCGGAGCTGCTCGCGGCCGCCAACAGCCGCGTCCGCAATCCGATCGGCGCGGCTGCCGTCGAGGTGATGGGCATGCTGACCGTGCGCGCCGAGTCGGCGGTGCTGGTGTCGACCGACGACGGGCCGGCGCGAACGTTGTCACCGGGCGAGGAGCTGACGGTCGCGAGCGGCCGGCGTTCGGTGGCGTACCTTGCGGTGCGCGGAGGCGTCGATGCGCCGGTCGTGCTCGGAAGTCGCAGTACGCAGTTGAGTGCGGGCATCGGCGCGCTCATACGCGCGGGCACTTCGATCGATGCTGCCGGTGCGCCCGAAGATGCCCCCGACGTCGAGCCGTTCGAAGAGTCCGACATCGTGCGCATCGTGGCCGGGCCGGATTTCGAGGCGTTCACGCCGTCCGCGCTCCCGACGCTGGTCTCGCAGCCGTATCAGGTTTCGCCGCAGATGAGCCGTGTCGGCACGCGGCTCTCGGGCCCTTCGCTCGAACGGAGCCGGTTCGACGACCGGAGCCGGCCGATGATCGTCGGTGCGCTCGAAGTGCCGCCCGACGGTCAGCCCATCGTGCTCGGGCCCGAACATCCGACGACCGGGGGATATCCGGTCATTGGTGTCATCGTGCAGGCGGATCGGGGACGGTTCTTCGCGACACCGATCGGCGGGACGGTACGGTTCGTGGTGGTGAGCGAGGGGCGCTGATACCAGACCGGCGCGGGTCCGTCTGCACCCGCGCCCGGGCCAGTCACGCGGCGCTAGTCGGCCGTCAGTTTCCGCAGCACGTCCAGCGCGAGTTCCTGATCGACGAAGAACGGGCTGGTCGCGATGGTGACGAGCGCCGCCGAGGCCAGGTGATCGTCAATGAACCGGCGTGCGCGGTCGAAGTCCACGCCCATCTCCGGCGCGAAGAAGTCGAGGTCGATGTTGAGGATCGTGTTCGCCCGACCGGCGCGCGAGCGATCGTCGAGCGCACGTCCGCCCGTCACGAACAGCGCATCGCCGACCATGCCGGCACCGCGCGCGGGCGGGATGTAGTTGCCGACGTCGAGCACGAAGTTCGCGTAGCGGAAGACATCGGGCAGATGCGGCCCTGCCGGAAGCGGCCGAGGCGGGACGCGGGTATCCCGGTGCTGATCGACATGCACGAGCGTGGCGCCCGGCGCGAGCCACCCGGCAGCGATCGCCTCGAACCAGAAATAGAAGACGTGATTGTGGTTGTCGACGATGAGCGTCGGCACGCCGCGCCAGGAGGTCCGCACGAGGTGCGCCAGGCCGGTGCACGACCGCAGCACGCCCTGTTCGTCGACTTCCTCGAAGACAACTTCCCCCCCGGGCCGGACGTCGTCGAACGTGCCGGCGATGAGCGACGGAACGTAGAGCGTCGGCGCCGGTCCCCGGCGGTCGTACGCGAAAGCGTTGTTGCCGACGCGGCCGGCAATGCGGAAGGGGCGGGAGTAGTCGGTCGGCTCTGCGTCGAGGCCCGAGGTGACGGAGGCCGGCTCAGCGGTGCCGGAGTGGTTCATCACTGCGGATTCTACCGGTCGTCGGCCGGCGACGGGCGCGACGCCCTGTACGACCGACGGTGCGCGCCAGAAGGTCTGCTGATGTGCGTCGGCGCGGGGCACGACGCCCGGGCGGCCGTCGGGACCGGGGCGGCGGAAAAGCCGGGCAGATGACGCAGAAAAGAGAAGAATGATGGCGTGAGCCGCTACCCGCCGCCAGGCCGGATAGTCGACGCGGGCGATGTGTCGCTGCACCTCGTCCTTGCCGGCGATCGGCGCCCGCTCGTCGTTTTCGACGCCGCGCTTGCGGCCTCGTCGCTCAGCTGGGCCCTGGTGGTGCCGCGCGTGACGACGTTCGCGCGCACGTGCACGTACGACCGCGCCGGCTTCGGCTGGAGCGGTCGTGGGCCGCTGCCGCGCACGGTGGGCCGCGCCGCCGACGAACTGCGGGGCGCGCTCCTGGCCGCCGGCGAAGCGCCGCCCTACCTGCTCGTCGGCCATTCGTACGGAGGGCTCGTCGCGCGCGTGTTCGCGGCGCGCTACCGGGCCGATGTCTGCGGTCTCGTGCTCGTCGACCCCGCGCATCCCGAAGACTGGCTTGAACCGGCGCCCAAGGAACAGGCGCGCCTCGACATCGGCGTCCGCCTGTGCCGGCAGGGCGAGCGTGCGGCACGGTTCGGTCTGGCGAAGGCCGTGTCGTGGCTCGTCGGCCGTGGCGCCGTTCCGGCTGCCCGCCGGCTGGTCGACGCCGTCAGCGGCGGCGACGTCGGCTCGAACGCCGAGTTCATCCTGGCGCCGTTCTTCAAGCTCCCACCCGACGTGCGCGGACCGGTGCGGCAGTTCTGGACCCGCCCGGCCTTCTTCGAGGCGCTCGGCAGCCAGATCGCGTCGATGCCCGACAGCTCACGCGAGGTGCTCGACGCGTCGTCGACCGGCTACGGCGATCTTCCGCTCGTGACGATTTCGCGGGCCGATGCCGACGACCACACACTCCGGCGCCAGGACGCTCTTGCCGCGCTGTCGACGCGGGGGCGGCATGTGCGGGCAACGCGCGGCGGACACTGGGTTCCGCTCGACGATCCCGGCGCCGTCATCGACGCCGTCCGCCTGGTGCACGAGGAAGCCGCGGCCGGGTGACGCAATGCCGGGTGAGGTCTCGCGCGCGTCGCGCCTGTCGGGCTAACGTAGTCGCATGGCAGTCGATGCTTCGATCGCGGGCGTCCTCGGCGCGGCGCGTGCCTTCTTCGACGAACTGAATCATTCGTACGCGGCGGTCCATCGCACCAAGGAGGACCTCTTCTGGGCGGTGTATATGGCGCTTGCGTCGAGCGACGACGCGGCGTTCGCGAGGGCGGAGACGACCTTCAAGGAATTCGTCTCGGATCCCGCGAAGCTGCGGGTGGCGCGCGAACATGTGGTCCGGCTCGAGACGCTGCCGTCCAGCGCTGAACGCGACGCGCTGCTCCACGGCCTTCGCGGCTGGGTTGCGGTGTTCGAAGCGAACATCGTCGACGACCCGCAGGGGAAGGATCTGCAGCGGCAGATCATCGAGGCTGAAGCGGAGCTGTTCGCGAAGCGCCGCTCGTTCGAGCCGAAGCACATCAACGAGCGCGGCCAGTGGGAGACGGCCACGCTCGGCTCGCTGGCGACCAACCTCTCGGTCAATCCCGTCGAGGAACGCCGGAAGAGCTCGTTCGATGCCTTCCGCGCCATCGAGCGGTGGGTGCTCGACAACGGCTTCCTGGACATCGTGCGCCTGCGCAACCGGTTTGCGCGTGCGCTGGGCTACGGGAACTTCTTCGCCTACAAGTCGGTCAAGGGCGAGCGGATGTCGCAGGAGACCCTGGCGGCGATCCTCGACGACTTCCTCGCGCGTACCGAGGCGGCCAACACTGCTTCGCTCGAGGCTGCTGCTGCCAGACACGGCAGGAGCGCCGTCGAGCCGTGGAATCTGCGCTTCTTTGCGTCGGGCGACGTCACGCGTCGATTCGATCCGTACCTGCCCTTCAGCCTCGCCCTGCGCCGCTGGGTCGAGAGCTTCCGACGCCTCGCCATCCGCTTCCGCGGCGCGACGATGCAGCTCGATCTGCTCGATCGGGCAGGGAAGCATCAGAACGGCTTCTGTCACGCACCGATCTGCGCCTGGACCAACGAACAGGGCGAGTGGGTGCCGGCGCAGATCAACTTCACGTCGAACGCCGTGCCCGATCAGATCGGGAGCGGTCAGCGGGCGCTGGCCACGCTGTTTCACGAGGGCGGTCATGCGGCGCACTTCGCGAACGTCACGCAGAATTCGCCCTGCTTTTCGCAGGAGTACCCGCCCACGTCCATGGCGCTCGCCGAGACGCAGTCGATGTTCTGCGACAGCCTGCTCGGCGATGCCGACTGGCTCGTCCGGTATGCGCACGACCCGTCGGGCCAGCCGCCGCCGCGCGAGCTGCTGCGCGACCGGATCGCGGCCGTGCAGCCGATGCGGGCATTCGACGAGCGTGCGATTGCCGTCGTACCCTGTTTCGAGATGGCGCTCTATCGGCTCGCCGACGAGGAGCTGACGCCCGGGCGCGTGCTGGCGCTGGCCCGTGAAACGGAGAGGCGCGTGCTCGGCATCGAAAGCCCGAGGCCGCTGCTCGCGATTCCGCACCTGCTCAACCAGGAGTCGGCCGCGTCGTACCAGGGCTACCTGCTCGCGCACATGGCCGTCTACCAGACGCGCGCGTTCTTCCTGCGCGAGCATGGCTACCTGACCGACAATCCCGCCATCGGCCCGGCGCTGGCCGGGCACTACTGGGCGCCCGGCAACAGCGTCGATCACGACACGACGCTTCGCAGCCTGACGGGCGAAGGCTTCTCGGCGAAGTACCTGGCCGACCAGTGCAACCGCTCGGTCGGCGAGGCATGGGCGGAGGCGGAGGCGCTGCTCGACGGCGCCGCCTCGCGTCGCTACCCGAAGTCGCGCGTCGCCGGCCTCGATGCTTACATCCGCGTCGTCCACGGCGACGAGGTCATCGCCGACTCGAGCGGCGGCGAAGAGGCGATGTGCCGGAAGTTCGAGGAGTGGATTCGCGCGCGGTACCCGGACGCGCGCTAGCGCGCACGTGCGCTGAGCTCGTATACGCCGACCGCCGGTGAGGTGGCGAACCCTTCGGCGACGAGCGCGCGGTTGCCGCGGCCGGCCTCGGCGCGGGTCAGGCCGGTCACCCTTGCGAGCTCGCCGCGCAGCGTCATGCCGGCGCCCGTCAGGAATGCACGGGCGATCTCGCGGAGCGCGCGGTCGCGCGGCATCCGCCGACGGAGCTCGCCGGGAAAGCGGCTTACGGCCAGGGTCCAGATGTAGGTGAACTTCGGTTCGTAGTACACCGCGCTGGGAATGACGAGCATGGCGGCCTGCAGCTCGTCGAGCGCGCGGGTGAACGTCCGACGATCGTCGATGCCGGCGTCGGTGCGCAGGTCGGCCGTGCCCATTTCCCATTCGTGCCGGAGCACGCGCAGGATCGCGCGCGCGGCCGGGCTCAGCCGTTCCGCCTCGTCGCTCCGGCGCACGCCGCACACGGCGTTGAACGCCGGGATCAGCCGCCGCGCAATGAAGGTCGCCCGGCCGCCCGTGAGCTTGCCGTAGTAGACATTCCCGCGCCGGATCAGCTCGTCCTTCAGCCGCCACGTGAGCGCCGCTTCCGGGTCGGTCTGCACGTTGCGCGGCATGACGGCATCGCGACGTCCGCAGACGGCGACATACAGCGACGGTCCCGGCCGGCGGGCGTCGGTCAGGCAGGCGGCAAAGCCGACGCGCTCGATGAACGCTTCGGCGGCCGCCACGCTGTCGACCTGCCGCGTCGCGTCGCGCAGCCAGGACTCGTCGCGGTGGTCTTCGATTTCCTCGGGAAGAGGGCGTGTCTTCATCGGTCTGCGAGGCGCGTCGGCGTAACGCGGCCGGCGGGACTGTCGTTCCCATGTGACCAATCGGTCCGCAGCCGGGAAGTGCCGAGTATACGGACCGCCGCGACATCTTTCGACTTGACGACGTCCACGGCCGGCGCTACGGTTGGCGCACCGAGCGTCCCATGGCCGAGCAGACTCCACCGGTGCCTCCGGGCGGCACGCCGCCGGAACCGCTGGCGTCGCTCGCCGCCCGCCCCAGCGACCTCCCCGTCGCCGACGTCACGCTCTTTGCCCAGCTCTTCGACGTCAGTCCGTTCCCGGCCGTCGTCAGCCGCCTGAGCGACCACTCCGTCATCGCCATCAACAAGCGGACGGCGGAGATCTTCGGCATGTCGCAGCACGATGCGGTGGGCCAGAGCGTCGCCGCGTACTACGTCGATCCGGCCGAGCGGGCCGAGCTGGCGGATCGGCTGCGCCGCGAAGGGCGCGCCGACGGCCTGCGCGTGCGCATCCGCCGGCCCGACGGCACGCCCTTCTGGGCGCTGTTTTCGGCGCGGCTCGTCACGTGCGACGGCGAGCTCGCGATCCTCACCGTCTTTACCGACATCAGCGATCAGGTGGCGGCCGAGACCGCCCTGCGCGCGAGCGAGCAGCGGCTTGCCGCGCAGAGCCACGCGCTCACCACGCTGACGGCGCGATCGGCCGACGTCAACGAGCCGTTCGAGGTGCGGCTGCGCGCCATCCTGGCCGTGTGCGCCCACACCCTGCAGGTCGATCGGCTCAGCATGTGGCGGTTCGACGCCGGCCGGCAGGTGCTCGAGTGCGCCGGACTCTGCGAGCTCACCGCCAACCGCTACGAGTGCGGCGCGCTGCTGCACCGCCGCGACAACCCTGCGTACTTCGACGCGCTCGAGCACGAGCGGGTCATCGTCGCGCACGACGCGGCCGCCGACGATCGCACGCGCGACTTCCGCAACGGCTACCTCGACCGCTACGGCATCGGCGCGATGCTCGACGTGCCGCTCCGGAAGGAGAACGAAACGTTCGGCGTGCTGTGCGCCGAGCACGTCGGCGGGCCGCGTACCTGGACCATCGACGAGCAGAACTTCGTGCTCTCGACGGCCAACGTCATCTCGGTCGCCGTGGCCGACGAGGACCGGCGGATTGCGCTCGCGCGCCTCGCCGAAAGCGAGCTGCGTGCGTCGGCCATCGTCGACACGGCACACGACGCCTTCGTCGGGATGGACGACGAGGGGACGATTATCGGGTGGAACGCGCAGGCGGAGCGGACTTTCGGCTGGGCGCGCGGTGAGGTGATCGGCCGCAGCATGGCCGCGACGATCATTCCCGAGCGGTTCCGGGAAGCGCACACCGAGGGCATCCGCCGGTTCCGCGAGACGGGCGCCACGCCGGTCGTCAACACGCGGCTCGAGCTCGCGGCGCTGCACCGCGACGGGCACGAGTTTCCGATCGAGATCACGATCAGCGCGCCGATGCGGCTCGGCAGCGGCTACTTCTTCGGCGCGTTCCTCCGCGACATCTCCGAGCGCATCGAGCGCGACAATCAGCTGCGCCTCGCGAAAGAGACGGCCGAGGCCGCCACGCGGGCCAAGAGCGAGTTCCTCGCCAACATGAGTCACGAGCTGCGCACGCCGCTCAACGGCGTGCTCGGCTACGCGCAGCTGCTGCAGCGCGATTCGACGCTGTCGCCCGGCCAGCGCGAGTCGCTCGAGGCAATTGCCAAGTGCGGGTCGCACCTGCTCGATCTGATCAACGACGTGCTCGACCTGTCGAAGATCGAGGCCGGGCGCATCGAGATCGAGCCGACGGCCACCGATCTCGCCCAGCTGCTCACCGACCTGCACTACGT